>JAIRWR010000091.1 GCA_031268885.1 Synergistaceae bacterium | reverse complement strand
AAGGCGACGTCGTTCCGCCGGTCTAAAAACAGCGCGTCGTCCAGCGTGGCGATTTCGATCTCAGTATCCAAGGGGTAGTTCTTTCCCGCTATGGCGTTATAAATTTCGATCAGCCTTTTTTTATCCTCGCACAGCTTGATGAAAATGCTGTCCTTGTATCTTCTGTTTGCTCTGTTCTCCGTCATTTCAAACCTCCAACGCTATAAGGCTCCTTGTATTTCAATTATGCGTATCTATCGCACACTGTGGATTTTCCCCTTAAGTTGACAGCAGTGATTTCTGAATATTAAAACGACTGTTCGATGTATTGTCAAGAAGTTCTTTGTCCTCCGGATCTCCGCTCCGCTATATTGCTGGCGACTCCGATTCTTCTCAAAGAAGGTATGCGCGGGCATTGAGAAAATTGGAGAGCCTAATGCTATACTTGATAGAGATCGCGTGAAGGAGGTGTTGCATTGAGACTCAGGTTTTTTGTCCCCGTCTTACTGTTCTGCTGTGTTTTTTTAAGGGTAGACACAGCGTTAGCGTCGGTTACGAGCGATGATTTTCTCACAGCGCTCGCCAAAAACGACATGAGCGGTTTAAAGCTGACGCTCCTTGGCGGTTTCGATGTGAACGGGGTTTTAGAGGGAACGGCGCGTAAGCTGACTCCGCTTATGGAGGCCATCAGACAGGCTAACCCAGAGATCGTGAAGGTACTTCTCGATTTCGGCGCGGATGTCGATAAAGTTTCAGATGGAACAGCGGAGACACCGCCGCTTGAGTACGCGGTCATATTGTCCGTATTCCCGTCGTCCCCCAATATATCGCTTGAGCGCAGGGGGAACGCCGTGGAAATAGTCGATATGCTGCTTGCTCACAACGCGGATGTGAATTTCGTGAACCTTTTCGGATCCATGCCCCTCATCGCGGCGATCAACGGACTCGACAGCGAGTCCTCACTGGCCTTGACGAAAAGACTCATTGCCGCTGGAGCGGACGTGAACCCAGCGATGCCGCCGGAGAAGATGTCCCCGCTGATGTGGGCGGTTCTGACCGCCTTAATAACGGAGTTCGAAAGGGGGGACAACCGCACGGAATCGGTAAAAACCCTCCTGGATGCCGGAGCAGATCCGAATACCAGGATAGACGGAATGACCGCGCTTCACATGGTCGTGTCCGCCGAACGTGAGATCAACGATATGCTGAGCGGCACCGGGCAGCCTGCGGGGTATTCGTCTCATATCAGTTACGAAATCACCGAAGTGTTATTGCGCTCGGGAGCTGATAAATACGCGAAGGACAAGGACGGTAGAACACCGTTCGACGTTGCCATGGAAAACCGTGATCTCAGCTTGTCAACGCTGCTGGCCGTCTGGTAGGGGCTTTAGTAAAGAAATCCTTGTTAAACAACCTGTTCCCGTTATCCCATACCGCATCCGCGAACTCGGCGAACGGGATGCCCCGCGTTGACGCGATCATCTCATAGACCTCGCGCACAAAAGCGGGTTCGTTTCTCTTTCCCCTTCTGCCCTGGGGAGCCAGATATGGAGAGTCGGTCTCGCAGAGGATTTTGTCTAAAGGAACGTAGCCGGCGACATCGCGCAGTTCAGCTGCCTTCGGGTATGTCACCGGACCAGCGAATGAAACGTAAAATCCCATGTCCAGCGCGGCCGCCGCGTCGTCTTTATTACCGGAAAAACAGTGAACCACGCCCCCTGCCTCGGAGGCGCGAGCCCGCTTTAATATCGGAATGGCATCCCTGTACGCGTCCCCATCTCTTCTGTCCCGCGAATTGCGGAGGTGTAAAATCACCGGAAGCCCCTCCTTTGCCGCCCATTCTGCCTGCAGTTCAAAGACCTCGGCCTGGATCTTTCTCGGCGAGTTCTCATAGAAGAAGTCGAGCCCCATCTCACCTATCGCGACAACGCGCTCGTTTGCGGACAGATCAGTCAGCTCGTCCGGCAACCCCGACGCGGCCTTCGATGCCTCATGAGGGTGAACGCCGACGGACGCAAGTATCTCTATATCCCGCGACGCGAAAGTACGCGCGATGTTTATCGTCTCTCTGCTCGACATTTCGTCACAGGCCGCAAGGAGAATCTTGGCCACTCCCGCGTCTTGTGCCCTCGCTAAGATATCGCTGACCTCTCCGTGAAACTCCTCCATATCCAGATGGCAGTGCGAGTCAAATATTTTTATCCGGCTTGTCCGTCCTGCCCCCTCGCCAGCATCAGCCTTCATGCCGAATTCCTCAGCTCACCAGAGAACCGGCGGGGAAATCGTCATCGACCACCGCGAGCGATATCAGTTCACGTCCGTCCCGCGTTGTCTCGGCAGCCAGAAGCATCCCCCTGCTCTCGATTCCGCGAAACTTTGCCGGCTTCAGGTTGCAGAGGACGAGGATCTTCTTACCGACGAGGTCCTCCGGCTTATAAAATTCCCTTATGCTGGATACTATGACGCGGCGCTCGAACCCTAGGTCGAGGTGAAGTTTATAGAGCTTGTCAGCTCTCTCGACCGTCTCGGCCGCCTCTATTCTCGCTACGCGGATCTCCAGCCTCTTAAAGTCATCTATCGATATCTGGCCGAACTTTCCGGATTCGGAGACGCCGGCCGGCGTCCCCTTTTCGAGAGAGAGCGCTGCCATCCTGGCGGCATCGCGGGAGACTTTCTCTTTTTTCCACTCCGCTAAGTCTATCCTTGGGAAGAGCACATCGCCCCTATTTACCTTTATTTCGCGGCTCGTCTTGCCCCACTGCCAGGTCGAGTGTCTCGCCTCGGAGACTTCTCCGTCAAGCCCGAGCTGAGCCCACATCTTGCCCGCGGTGGAGGGCATGTATGGGTAGACGAGGATCGCCGACAGGCGAAGGATCTCCCACAGTGTGCGCAGTACCGTGTCGAGCCGCCCGCCCGAACCTTCGCGTCCAAGTTTCCACGGCTGAGTCTCGTCTATGTACTTGTTTCCGGCACGAATCAGGGCCATGAAAGTCTTCAGAGACGAATCAACAGCGAAGTCGTCCATCTCCCCGTCCATGTCCGCAAGGGTTTTCCCTGCCAGGGCCCGCAAAGATTCGTCCACGTCGTTTCGCCCGTCCAGCGACGAGTCGCCTGGAATTTGACCGTCCCTGTACTTCTCTATCATCTGCAGTGTCCTGTTCAGCAGGTTGCCAAGGTCGTTGGCCAGATCGGAGTTTATCCTCTGTACCATGCCAAGCTCGGAGAAGTCGCCGTCGTTGCCGAACGGCACTTCACGGAGCAGGAAGTATCTAAACGCGTCCTTTCCGTAAATGGCGGCCATCTCAAACGGATCGACCACATTCCCCTTGGACTTTGACATCTTTTCGCCCTCAACCGTCCACCACCCGTGCGCGAAGACACGCAACGGTACATTCACTCCCATCGCAATGAGGATGGCCGGCCAGATGACGGCGTGGAACCGTATTATGTCCTTGCCGACCATGTGACGCACGTTCGGCCAGTGAGTCTCCCATCTCCCGCCCGGAACGGGGTAGTTCACGGCAGAGATATAGTTTATGAGGGCGTCGAGCCAGACGTATATGACGTGCCTCTCATCGCCCGGCACCGGGATACCCCACTTCAAAGTCGTCCTCGACACCGAAAGGTCCTGCAGTCCGCCCCTTATAAAGCTCATAACCTCGTTATACCGCGCGCGGGGCATTATGGCATCCTGGTGCTGTTCGTAATGCTTTATGAGGTCATCCTGATACTTGGAGAGACGGAAGAAGTAGCTCTCCTCCGACATCTTCGTAAGCGGCCTCTTGCAGTCTGGACAGATATTGCCGTCCGCTATCTGCCCGTCCGGCACGTATGTCTCGCACGGCACGCAGTACCACCCCTCGTAGAGCCCTTTGTAGATATCTCCTCTTTCCACGAGGGTCTTGAAGAAGTGCCGCACCACCTCGATATGGCGGTCCTCCGTCGTCCTGATGAAGTCGTCCGTCGATATTTCGAGAACATCCCACAGCTTTTTGAAATTGACGACGACCTCGTCGCAGAGTTCAATCGGCGTCATGCCTCTGCGTTCAGCGGCCTGCTGAATCTTCTGCCCGTGCTCGTCAACCCCCGTCAGGAAATACGTGACGTCGCCGCGCATCCTGTGCCATCTCGCGAGCGCGTCGCAGGCAATGGTCGTGTAAGCGTGGCCTATATGCGGCACATCGTTGACGTAGTAGATCGGCGTTGTCAGATAGAATCCATCCCTGTTCTTTCCTGTCATCATCCGCTGCCTCCAGTCCCTATTTTGAATTTCAGCAGAGCTTCCTTTATCGTGTTTCGAGGTATACCATAACTCTCAGAGAGCATATTTGCAATCTCTTTATCGAAAATTCCCAGATCATGCATCCTCTCTGCCAGAACGAGCCACCCTCGGGTCTCGTCCAAGCTTCGCGTCTCCCTCTTCCCGCCTCCGGCAACCACCAGGACGAGTTCGCCTCGGATGTCGCGCTCGCGCGATATCCGCGCGATATCCGGCAGAGCGCCGCGAATCACCTCCTGATGGACCTTGCTGATTTCGCGCGCCAGAGCGGCATCCCGGTCTCCGAGAACAGACGAGAAGAGATCGAGTTGGCCCGAGAGCCCGTGAGGCGCGACATAAAACACCAGCGCCGCCTGAATTTTAGATAGGCTCTCCAGAACCTCCCGTCTCTCCGAATCCCCGCCGTCGATAAATCCAGCGAAGAAAAATCTGCCGCCAGCCATTCCGGAGAGAAGAAGCGCCGGCAACAGAGCATTGGGCCCGGGGAGGACGTCCACTGGCAATCCCCTGTCTATCGCAGCCCGTATCACCTCACAACCCGGATCCGAGATGCCCGGAGTGCCGGCATCCGACACGAGGGCGACATTCTCGCCCGACTCCAGCCTGGAGAGCAGTCCGTCGATCCTTGCCCGCTCGTTGTGACGATGGCATGAGATCATCGGTTTGCGTATGCCGAAGTGATTGAGCAGCTTGAGAGTACGCCTCGTGTCCTCGCACACAATAACATCCGCTTCCCGCAACACGCGCAGGCCGCGCAATGTCATATCCTCCAGGTTGCCGACGGGGGTCGGAACTACCGAGAGCGGCACGTCTGCGATCTCAGTCCGCGTATGGCGGCGTTTTTCTCTCTCTTTGCCGGCGGTCTATGAGTCCGGCGAGGCATTGGGCGACTGTACATATACGCATTATAACCCTAAATCCACAGGTTACGTACGGATGCAATGTCAACATCTCAAGACGGAGCCCTCAAGATGGAGCGGACGATAATCCTGATCCGCTGACCGAGGCGTGATTTGTTTGATATAATGATACGGAGACAACGCTCGATGGAAACAAAACTAAAGGCACTGTTTGAAGTATAAGGAGGTGTATTGATGTTGCCGCCCTATCCAGTCCAATTGGAAATCTCCGGCGATACCGCGATGTGGACACGGCCCGACACAGGGGACAGCCCGGTGAGCTATCCCGCGCCGACTTATTCGGCGGTCAAGGCGATATTCAAGTCGATACTCTGGGGGCCGGCAATAGAGGTTATCCCCGTCAAGACGGAGATTTGCGCTCCGGTGCTGTTTCACACATATTATACAAACTATGGAGGACCACTGCGAAAGGCTGATAGTATCAAGAACGGCAACAGCTATCAACTATGCGCGACCGTCCTGGTCGACGTATGTTATCGGTTGTACGCCCGAGTCGTGCCGTATCGGGACAAGGACCGCCTGCCGCGGAGGGCGAGAGCATGGGATGAGGCGACCACTTCTCCCGGTCACGCGTACCAGGCCATATTCAATAGGCGGATCGGACGCGGTCAGTGCTACTCTATGCCGTGCCTGGGCTGGAGGGAATTCACGCCGTCGTACTTCGGAGAGTTCCGTGAAAAGACCCGCGTGTGTTCCGATGTGCCGCGGATGATAATTCCGTCGATGCTGCGGCATGTATTTCCCGACGGATACGGTTCAGAGCTTTCATACAGTTATGACGCTAACGTTGAAATAGTGGACGGTGTCCTGACCTATCGCGAGGGGAAACCAACATGCTGAACGAATTGCATAAGCTGTCAGAGACGCTTGACAACAATAACATAAAGCAGAGGGAGTGGCATTACAAGTACGAAACGTCGCGCAGCCGCTTTCGTATTTGGCTTGCGGCTGACGGTACGGTGACGAATATCGAGCCCGTGGACAGAACGCTCGCCGCGCTGTGCCGTAAATACGGAGACAATCAGAGTTCGTTCCCGGCCTTCAATATCGCGGCGCTGTACCGCGTTACATCGGGCGAGAATAAAAAGTATCTCGATTCGCTGGCAAAAAACAAGACCGCGTATGACGGCGCGAAGCTGAAAGCTCTCTGCTCAAGCGACAATTGGAGCATCAACTTGCGAAAAAAAATCGACCGCTGCCTGCGCGAGACAATTCCTAAAATGCCGGAGGACTCGGCTGTCTCCGAGCTTATGCGCATCGCGAACCGACTCGGCAACGACACGTTCAGAGCGTCTCTCGAAAGCTGTATATGGAATCGTCTGAGGGAGGACATTCCGGCATATCTGCCGTTGCTTGTCCACAAAGGGAACGAGGGCAAAGAACCGGAAGATGACAGCGGCTCGCTCTCCATAATACTGGATCTATCCGACTGGGAGAGATACGGCAATCCGATTGCCAGTGAAGCGGCGATAGAACAGATAAACGAGTGGCTTATGGCTGACGGCGATGTGACAACACCGTTACCGACCAAGCCTAAGCGGAGAACCAACCGTCAACCCCGAACCTCTTCGCCTAGACTGGATGCGTTCGGAGATCCTTACGGCTATGACGTCAACGAATCGATGCCGTCGGTGGGGCTCGCTCCAGGGTTCAAGGTAGGGCTTCGATCTATGTTCGCCGAACAAGTCTGCCAATACCGTTACGGCAATGCCGACGATGCCTCGTTTCCGATTACATTGAAAAGGCGCGGCAAACTGAAAACCTCGCTGGAGTGGATTGCGCAAGCTGAAAATGAAGGCGTGATGTGGCGGAAGATCGACAACGACGCGATGATCTTTGTATATCCCGACAGGCTGCCGGAGATTCCGCTTACGTTTGCATCCATACTTCGCGGTGATGAGACAAAGATCAAGAACGTGACAGAGGTCAGATTCAAAGACGCCGCGAAGAGCTTCATCAAAACGTTGCGGGCAATCGAGTACAGCAAGAGGCCAAGCAACATCATGATCTTCGCGCTGCAGCAGATCCCTCCCGCGCTGTCAAAACGCGCGAAAGTCGTACTCACGCGCGGCCTTACGGTCCACAGGCTGATTCAAGCCGCGAGGGAATGGCAGCGCGGCTGTGTAAATTTACCGGACAATATGAACTTCGATACGAGGACTCCGTTTCCGCTCGATATGTCGAAGATTGTAAATAAAGTTTGGAAGCGCGACGGCACGAGAGCGGACGGAAAGAACTTCGTTAAAGTGATGCGATACTACGAGGGGATGGAGCTGCTGCTTGATAGATGTCAACCGTCGTGGATTATGCGGATCGCACACGGAGTGACGTTGAATTCATTGTATTTGGTTCTGTCTGTCGCGAACCAATCGCCGCGAGTCAAGAAGAAGATCGAGGCCGCGCAAAAAGAGGAGATAGAGTATTTGCTTCCGCTGTTGGGGTTATTATTGTTCAAAAGCGGTATTGAAAAGGAGGTTTACATGCGAGAGACTGCGTATTTGGTGGGACAGTTGCTGAAAATATCAGACGGACTGCACGAGCTGTACTGCGAGATAAAACGCGGCGGAGATATACCGCCTCAACTTGCCGGCAACTCCGTGTTTGTTACCGCGACGGAGACCCCGGTACAGGCGCTCGCGCTGCTCTGCGCGCGCATGAACCCGTACATAGCGTGGGCAAAGCAGTATTCGCGGCAAAAACAGGAAAACAGCGGTCTTGCTGGTTGGCATCTGCGTCAATATGAAATGCTGACACCAAAGTTGAAGGAGAAGCTGACGTCGAATATTCGCTTTGGCGATCTGGAAAAGGCGCAATTATTTATCGGATACCTTGCCATGCTGCCAAAATCGGACAAAGAAGAATCATCAAAACAGGAGGATGCAAAAAATGGCTAATGAGATAAAGCGCGCTACCGGGTTGCTTGTAATCGAAGCTGTGAACTCGAATCCCAACGGCGATCCTGATCGAGAGAGCGATCCTCGTCAGCGTCCGAATGGGCGCGGTGAAATCTCCCCTGTTTCGTTCAAACGCAAACTGCGCGATCTGCTCGATGACTTCAACACGCCTTTTTTCAAGAACTTGCCCGAGAAGTTTTCGAACCATCCCGAGCGCTATCGCATATTGGAATCACGCGGACGAGACCGCAAGGAGATCAAGGAAGAGATGGGCGATACGAAAAACTTCAAAGAACAGGATTTTTTGAAGAGTAAATTTGTGAATAAATACTGGGACGCGCGAGTATTTGGCAACACATTCCTGGAAGAGGGTTCGGCGAAAGGCTTCATCAAGACTGGCGTCGCCCAGTTTGGCGTAGGCGTGTCAATCTCTCCGATCGATATCCTTCGGCACACGAACACCAACAAAGCCGGCGTTCAGGAAGGGAAAAACGCCGGCATGGCGCCGCTCGCGTTTCGCATTGTTCAGCACGGCGTATATGTGATGCCGTTTTTCGTAAACCCGAACTACGCCGCGAAATCGGGCTGCACGGCGGACGATATCGAACTGATGAAGCTGCTCATCCCGTGGGCATACGACTTGAATCGCTCGGCAATCCGCCCCGATGTGCGCATTCGTCACGCGTGGTACATCGAGCACAAGAACGTTTTAGGCAGCTGCCCTGACTACCTGCTGTTCGACGCGCTGACGCCGGCGCGCGTCAGTAATCTGAACGAGCCGTCAAACTCCTGGTCTGATTACGAGGATAAGACCGCTCTGCCGCCGGAATTGCTGGCGCGTGTGGACAGCGCTGACGACCTCGTGGCCATATGACGGAATATTACGCTCGCAGCCCTAAAATACAGACATATTCACAGCACGTCGAGGGAGTTCTCGGTCGGGCGCGTCGGTTTGCGTCCGGGGCGGGGGGATATTCGCTCGATGGAGAGAGGCTGCGAAGCATATCTGAAACTGCCGCGGAATACCACGACCTGGGCAAGCTTGATCCCGAAAATCAGCGTGTACTTGCGGGAGAAGTGTCAGCACGTAAGCTGCCTATTAACCATGTGGACGCCGGTACGGCGTTCTTGATGGATAACAAGCATGCTTCAATGTTTGCGGCAATAGCTGCCGCATCGCACCACACCGGCCTGCCTGGAATCTTTCATGAGTTAGACCGCGGGGACGCGGCGTTCCGTGACGAGGGCGTCAAGGACAAGGTAGACTCCGCGCTATCCTGGTATGCCGCGCTGCACGCGCGGCTTGTCGGTGAACATTCGGAGTTCGAGAATGATTATCCGGATGGCGATAAGAGCGTGTTCACTCGAATATTGCTGTCGTGTCTTGTCGACGCCGACCACAGTGACGCGGCGGGTTCGCCGGAGACGGAATATATCGCTTTGCGGGCATCGGAACGGCTTGCCAGGCTCGATGAATACGTCGCCGGGTTGAGCGGAACACGGCCGGATTCCGACGAACGCGGGCAATTACGCGCTGAAATGTACAGCGCGTGCAGGAACATCGATGTCCATGAGAGCATTGCGTCGTGTGCCAGCCCTGTCGGCACCGGGAAGACGACCGCCGTCATGGCGCATCTGCTGGCACAGGCCGAAAAACGCAGGCTGAGGCGGATCTTCGTTGTGCTGCCCTTTACGAATATCATCCAGCAATCCGTCGATGTCTATCGAAAAACGCTGGTATTGCCCGGTGAGAATCCGGAGGAGGTGGTAGCTGAACTTCACCATCGCGCCGAATTCGAGTCCGAGGATGCGCGCCAACTGACCGCATTGTGGAGGGCTCCGATTATCGTAACGACGTCAGTCGCTTTCTTTGAAACGCTCGCGGCGAGCAAACCGTCCGCGCTGCGCAGACTGCACGAGCTGCCGGGCAGCGCGATATTCGCGGACGAGGCTCACGCCGCCCTGCCGACGCAGTTGCTGTCCGTCGCGTGGCGCTGGATGAACATTCTGGCGGACGAATGGTCGTGTTATTGGGTACTCGCGTCAGGATCGTTAAACCGCTTTTGGGATATAGAGGAGATTTCAGAGGCCAAGCGTGTTGTGCCGCAGATCGTTCCGGAAAAATTACGGGCTTCGCTCGACGCGTTTGAGGGCAATCGCATCACATATATACATAACCTCTCCGCCCAGGGTCTGGACGAATTTGCCGAGTACGTCAGTAAGACTCCGGGGCCGCGCCTGGTAATACTGAATACGGTGCAAAGCGCGGCTGTTATCGCGCGGCATTTTAGCAATCTCTTTGGCCGTGACAGAACCGAGCACCTTTCGACAGCGCTTACCCCCAGCGACAGAGCGGTGACATTGGAGCGAGTCAAGAAACGGCTTCGCGCCGTATCGCGCGAAGAAGGGGATCGGGACTGGACCCTCGTTGCTACATCGTGCGTAGAGGCGGGCGTTGATTTATCGTTCCGCAGCGGTTTCCGCGAATTTGCCTCGCTAATATCGCTGCTTCAGGCGTCAGGCAGAATCAACCGCAACGGCGAGTATGGCGTTGCGGAGATGCATTCGTTCCGCCTCGTATATGATGGAGTGTTGATACCTAATCCTGGACTCAAGAACGCAGCTGCTGTCCTGCGAGACTTCATCGAAAAGAATGAGCGTATTGTGCCGTCGCTCACAACAAGAGCGATTGAAAAAGAGATCAAGCTTTACGGCATGGATTCATTACACCGCGAACTGCTGAAAAATGAAGATGCGCTTAACTTCCCTTTTGTCAGTGAAAATTTCAATGTGATCGACTCTGACACGAGTAGTATTGCGGTAGTGGACGCGGATCTGGCGGAGCGCGTCAAGCATAGACGCGCCAGCTGGCGCGAATTGCAGCGGCAATCGGTGCGGATAGCGAACCACAGATTAAAGGAGCTGAAAGTGCCACAGATTACAGGCGAGATAGATATTTATCTCTGGAGCCTTGGATACAATGATTTTATAGGCTATATGGCCGGCGTGCTCGACGCGAAAAAATTCGCGGCGCGTTGATTGCCCGACTCGGCTTTTAAACTTGAAGGCAAGCTGGAACCTCGAAAACACAGTGACGGGCAGGCTGAAAATACCTCCTGCCCGCTTGTTGTGCAGAGCAGTATGCCCAAATACGGTCGTTTCTGAAACTGCATAAAAAATTCTCGCCTCAAAAACTGAGACATATCACACGCCACTGAATAACGTCCGTGACGAAGCCGCTCCGCAATCGTATCGCGCCAGATGTTAATGGGTATTGACATGATTGTATGATTGTATATAATCATACACACAATAAAACGAAAGAGAATGATATATTTGAAAACATTGCAAAAACCCGGTTTATTGCACAAAAGCTTGGTCCGTACCATTGTTGAAAACGTCGAAGAGCGTATTTTGAACGGCGAATTGAGACCTGGAGAGCGGCTCACGGAGCTTGCTATGTGCGAGCTGCTTGAGGTCAGCAGATCTCCGCTGAGAGAAGCGTTTCGGATTCTCGAGAACAACGGTTTTCTGATGAACAAGGCTCGCAAGGGCATGTTCGTCTCTACCCTCTCGCGAAAGGAAGCCATAGACATCTACACCATCAGGGCTTCGCTTGAAAGCCTCGCCACCTTTCTTGCCGTGCGGACCAGGGGCAGGGAACTGGCGGATGACCTGAGAACCGTTCACGAAAAGATGAAGCGGGCTGTGGCGGCTGGCGACCTGGATGCTTATTCGAGCCACAACTCGGCGTTTCATGAGGTGATCGTGTCGGCGTGCGGCAACGAACTGCTCATCGAGATGCTCAGGCGATTCAACATACAGACGGCGAGATACAGGGCGAGGATTCGCTCCGTCAAGGGACGTCCGGAGGAGTCGGTGAGAAAACACGAAGAACTGATCGATTCGATAGAGAGCGGTGACGCCGCTCTGGCGGAAAAGATCAGCAGGGAGTCGATCTTGAGCAATATCTCGCTGATCATGAAAATTTTCGAGGAAGTGAAGGAGGATATCAGGTGAGAATCGACAGCGGCAAGTGCGCGGGATGTAAGGCCTGCATTCCCTACTGTCCAGTGACCTGCATAAGGGCCGATGGAGGATCAGTGAAGATTGAAGAGGATGAATGCGTCGAATGCGGCGTCTGTCTTCGCGCCGACGTCTGTCCGGTCGGTGCGATCTACATGCCTAAGGAGTCGTTCGAGTACCCGAGGGCAATCAGAATGCAGTTCAGCGACCCGGGGATCCAACATCCGAACTTCAAGTCATGGGGACGCGGCACCGAGGAGGCCAAGACGAACGACGTCACCGGAAAGTTTGGCAGGGGCGAGTACGGCCTGCTGCTGGAGTTCGGCCGTCCCGGAACAGGCGCCAGGCTCTCCGAGATAGAGAAGGTTACAAAGGTCATAAGAAGCATGAACTTCGAGATACTTGAGGACAATCCCCTTTACGGGCTTCTGAGTGAGGATATGTCGGGCAGCTTCAAGCCGGAGTACGTAAACGAAAAGATCCTGTCCGGAATACTTGAGTTTCGTTTCGAGGAGAGCGAGCTTGAAGGGGCTTTGAAAAAACTTCTTCCTCTTCTGGATGACCTGGATACTGTCGTGTCGGTCGGATTGGTCACGAGATTCGCGGATGACTTCAGCATACCGGTCGTGGACAGACTGAAGAAGATGGGACTGAACGTCCGCCCAAACGCAAAGATAAACGTTGGGCTTGGGCGTCCGCTCATCGAACGTTAAGGAGGTCTTGTGAGTGAGCCATTCTCTGCACCGTTTTGGAAAAAAACCTGAGAACCTGAAGGGAGATTTCTGCGTCTACGCACGGGCGGCCAAGGGAGTGAACAGGGGGAAGGGCGTCGGCGACAAACTGCGTAAGATATTGAGCATCTATCTCTCCGAGAACGTCGTGAACTTCGGCTCCAGTCACGGCGGAAGGAGTTTTTCAAACGGACTGAAGGCGGATGAATATGCTAAAACCCTCGACGAGTCATACGGCATCATCGCCACATTCGACAGCGGTGAGTCCGTCAAGGGAGTCCTGGAAAAGGCAAAAGAGGCCGATACCGGAATATCCCTCGTCGTGAGCGGCCTCATCGACGAAGTGGTGAAGATCGCGAAGTCGTGCGAGTTGAAACCCCACACGGCTACCCTGTCGCTGGGGATTTTCGGGAAGGCAGAGCGCCTGCCGGAGGACGACGTGCTGGAGATGACGACGATGTGCGGGCATTCGCTCGTGGCAAGTGAGCTTGTGCGAAGTGTGGCCGAGAAGGTCCGCTCCGGCAAGCTTAGTCCTGAAGACGCCTCTCTGATAGCATCCAAGCCCTGTACCTGCGGCATATTCAACACGACGCGCTGCGCGAAGAAATTTGCCGAGACGCGCGAATCAGCATCCTAAAAGAGCGGGATGGGAGAATACAAATGAGCGACGGACATCTGCTCCTCTCACCGGCAAAGATAGGACCCGTGGTTTTTAAAAACAGGATTATCGTGTCGTCCATGTGCCTTTACTTCTCGGGCAAGAACGGAGAGGTGACGGACAAGATGGTCACGTTTTTTCGAAACAGGGCAAAGGGAGGCACCGGCGCGTTTATAATACCGGCCAACCCTCACGGGGAGAATAAACGAGCGCGCGGTTCCATTTCGAGCGATGACAGAGTTGAGCAGTGGAAGCCCCTGTTGGATGCCATACACGCCGAAGGAGCCAAGGCTGTATGTCAGATTCATCCATCCGGCATACAGTTCGGAAGGGCGGATTTTACGGAGTCGGACTCTCCCTTTGACCTTTCCGCTGAGGGAATGATGGCTCTCATAGAGTCCTATGCGCTCGGAGCGCGACGCGCTCAAAGGGCCGGTTTCGACGCCGCGGAGATACACGGAGCTCACGGGCACGAGGTCGCGCTTCTGCTCTCGCGTCTTCTCAATACCAGAACCGATCGATACGGCGGCAGCGTCGAAAACTGTGCTAGAACCGTCACCGAGATGATAGCCAGAATGAAAGAATTCTGCGGCGGCAACTTTCCAGTCATCCTCAGGATGAGCGGCGAGGAGCGCATCCCTGGAGGTAGAGAGATCGACGAATCCGTTGAGATCTGTAAACTCGCCGTTGCGGCCGGCGCCGACGCCATTCACGTCTCGTCCGGAATGCCGGAGAGCGAGGAGTGGGAGTGCCCGCCTTCGGAGATAGAGCAGGGACATATCGGCTGGATGGGAAAACGCTTGAAGGACGCGCTCAGCGTACCGGTCATTGTGGTCGGCCGCGTTGTGGACTGGGAGGTCGGCGAGCGGATGATCGAACGGGGCGAGGCCGATTTTGTCGCGATGGCCAGAACGTCGCTCGCGGAACCGAGATGGGCGTTGGGCGTCGGACGGAACGACATTCCACTCAAGAAGTGCATAGCCTGCAATCAGGGCTGCCGCACCCGCAGGGAACAGAACAAGTCGATGGCCGCCTGCCTGCAAAATCCGCGTACGGGACGTGAAGAGCTGATAAATATAGAGAGGGATAGAAATCCGCGGAACATCTGCATAGTCGGCGCCGGGCCGTCGGGACTTGAGGCGGCGGATGTCTTCTCAGAGCGCGGACACCGCGTCACCGTGTTCGAGCGTGAGAACACGCCGGGCGGGATGTTCCGCTGGGCGTCGAAGACTCCTGGCAAGAACTCGTACATGAACGTAGTGGAGTACTACGAAAAACTTCTCCCCGGCAGGGGCGTGAAAACAGTATTTGGCGCGAATCTCTCCGAAGTTCCTGAGGGACGGTGGGATCTTGTCGTTCTTGCCGTCGGGGGACGGGCGATCGTTCCGCCGTTCAAGGTCGAAAACGCCCGCACCCAGCTCGCGATAGATTTTCTTGCCGATGGAGGGCTGAAGTCTGATAGCTATGTGGTTGTCGGGGACGGGCTTGTTGGTTATGAGATAGCCGATTATATAATTCAGCGCGGTGGGCGCGTGGTACTCGTCGGGAACGATCCGAGGGAACCGATAGCCACTCAGGGCGTTGCGCGGTGGCACTTCATGAAGAAACGCTTCGACGAGGCAAAACTCGAAACAATCCGCCACAGCACCGTTGAACAGCTCGACGGCGGAGGGTTGACGGTCCGTTTGAGCGACGGGTCGGTCAGAAGGATAGACGGCGATTTCGACTATATAATCGCCTGCGGTTACCGTCAGGCGCCGGCCGAGTTCATCGAAAAATTCACCTCGGCCGGCATTCCAGTGCTCGTAGTCGGAAATGCTGGAAAGCCAGGGGATGCCATGGACGCGATTCACGACGCGTTCGACAAGGCCCTGGCATACAGCTTCGAGTGAGGTCCTTGCGTAATGTGTCCGACTAGAGCTGTGAATATTCTCTCATCCAAGTGCGGCGAGAGGGATGCGCGCCCTGGAGATATCGTGGACGCGCCGGTAGATCGTGCCATGATTCACGATAACAACGCGGCGCTCGTTATAGAGAACTTCGGCAGAATCGCTGGAGCGTCGGTCTGGTCACCGGACAGGACGGTCTTTTTCATCGATCACCATAGTCCGTCGACGTCCGTCAAAGCGGTGAAACACCACAGCCTGATGAGGCGTTTCGCCAGGGACAACGGTATAACCAGATTATTCGACTGCGGCTGGGGGATAAGTCACGTGGTGATGATCGAAGAGGGGCTGGCAGCGCCGGGAGAGATAGTGGCCGGCACTGACTCCCACACCACGGGCGAGGGCGCGTCGGGCGCTTTCGCCACCGGCATAGGCGCGACAGAGATGGCCGCGGTGCTAGCGGCCGGCCGGGTTTGGCTCAAGGTGCCGGAGACGGTGAAGATTTCGCTGAATGGCGCTCTGCCGCCCGGAGTTTACGCCCGGGATGTGATGACAGCAGTGCTGGGCAGGCTTGGCCCTGAGGGGGCGAACTACCGGTCCGTGGAGTTTCAGGGGAGCGCGGCGGACGCAATGTCTCTGGATGACCGTATCGTCTGCTGCGTGATGAGCATGGAGATGGGCGCGAAAAACGCCGTGTTCGTCTCAGCGCCCGACGAAGATGCCGAATATGAGCGGGTTGAGGAGTTCGATGTCTCGTCAATGACTCCGATGGCGGCGCTGCCAGGGCTGCCGACCAACGCCGTGCCGCTCTCCGAAATCGCGGACGGAGGCGTGAAGATCGACCAGGCGTTCATAGGTTCCTGCTCCGGAGGCTTGCTGGGGGATATCGAAACAGCCGCGAGGATTCTCGAAGGCAAGCGCGTCGCCGACGGAGTGCGGCTGATCGTCATACCGGCCACAAGGCGAATTTACAACGAGTCGCTTAAGCGCGGATACATCGGGATACTGCACGACGCGGGAGCTGTCATAGGTTCTCCGGCGTGCGGCGGATGCGGCGGGCACGACGCTGGCATATTGGCTGAGGGAGAGGTCTGCGTGGCGAACTCTCCCAGGAACATGGAGGGCCGGATGGGGGCCGGCGGCGTCGTCTATCTGGCCAACTCCGCCGCGGTAGCGATCTCGGCTCTGACGGGGCATATAACTGGAGAGGAAAGGAGAGATGCGAGATGAGTCGCTGCTGGAAGCTGGGTGACAACGTGTCAACCGACGAGATACTGCCGTTTCAGTACATGGTTCTGACCGATCCGGCGGAGCTTGGCAGACACATCCTCGGCAACGTGAAGCCCGGTTTCGCCGAGCGGCTGACAAGAGGAGACATACTGGTTGGCGGTCTCAATTTCGGTTACGGTTCCAGCAGAGAACACGCTCCGCTCGCTCTCAAAGGAGCTGGAATCGGGGCGGTAGTGGCAAGATCTTTCGCGCGGATTTTCTTTCGCAACTGCATCAACATAGGGCTGCCCGCCATAGCCTGCCCGTCGGCCGCGGACGGCGTCTCCGAGGGAGACTCGGTCGAGATAGATCTGCGGTCGGGGGAGATCTGGAATACGGCCAGGAACGCGAAATACTCTTTCGTGCCATTTCCGCGCTTCATAATGGAATATGTCGAAAACGGCGGGCTCATCAACACGCTTAACAAGAGAAATTCCAATCCGGCTTGAAGAGGGACGATTCGATGCCGGGCTCCCTGAGGACGAAGGGATAAACCCAAACAGCGCGTCTTTCGCTCGGTCAGCGCTTCTTTAGGCAGAGCCGAAAAAATTGATTCGAAACAAGTTGAGGAGGCAGTGTCATGAGGAATGTCAAAAAGATAACGATGTTGTTTCTGGCGGTTTCTATCTTAATAGCGGTCCTGGCTTCGATTGCTTTTGCCGCGGATGCCGTATGGCCCAAGGGACGGCTCACGCTGGTCTGGCACTCCGCCGCGGGATCAGGCGGCGATCTGATGATGCGCACCCTGGCGAAATACATCGAGACGAAGACCGGAGCGACCGCTATAGTCGAGAACAGGACGGGAGCATCCGGCGCTAACGCATGGTCGAGCGTGGCGCGCGAAAAACCGGACGGCGGCGTTCTCCTTGGGGTATCGTCCACATTCATAGCGTCCCCCCTGCAGAACAACTTTCCCTACAACTACACGACGCTTGATCCGATAGCGCGTCTCTTTGTTGACACCATATGCATATTCACATCGGCCGAAGCGCCGTATGAGACGTTCGCGGACTTCGTGGCGGACGCTAAAAAACGCCCTGGCGAGCTCAAGATGACCGGCGGCACCGCTGGTAACGTGGAATTCGTGGCGGCCAGGGAGCTGATGAAGGAAGCCGGAGTCGACGTCCCGATAGTTCCCTTCGAGGGTGGCAGCGAGGGCGTGGTGGCGGTAATCGGAGGCCATGTGACGATAGGAGTCGGGGAGTACGCCGAGATAGCGTCCGCCGTCCAGGGCGGAAGGCTGAAGGCCCTTATCCTCTTCAACGACCTGCCAGGGCTGGATGTTCCCACCGTGGCTGATTTGGGCTACAAGACGACGGTGGAGAAATTCCGCGGCATAGTCGTTACCAAGGGGACTCCGCAGGAGATAAAAGACGCCATCTTCAATACCCTGAAGGAAGCAATGGAGGACCCGGATTTCAAGACCTACTATACCAACAATTACCTGGTGCCCGCTTTTCTTGACGCGGATGACTTCTATAAGCTTATGGAAACGCAGACCGAGGAGGTCAAGGTCTCCCTTAAAGGGCTGGAATAACCTAAACGCGGCGGAGCCCGCGCGTGAGTCCTTGGGACTCTGATGGGGACAGGCGCGCGCGGACTCCCGCCGATTGGACCTCGAATTTCAGGCCCCTGATTTCAAATTGATATCTATCCAAAGGAGGCGCGGTATATGTTTAAGAAGGATGACTGGATTTTCGGTTTGATCTCCATCGCTGTCGGAGCGGCGGCGATTTATTTTACGCGGGGTCTTGTGTCGATACGATCTATGGACCCAGCCGGCCCGGCGGCCCTGCCCACCGTTGTGGCGTGGCTGATGATCGTGATAGGCGTAGTTCATGTCGTGGGTGCGATCGCTAAAAAAAGTCCGGCGGGATCCGAGAGCCCTAAAAAAGATGTAAAGGGCGGCGTCAGACAGGTCGTCATAATATGCGTCGCCTGCGCCATCTACTATCTTCTGCTGGAAAGCGTGGGCTACATACTGATGACCCCGCCGCTCATAGCCGCCATCATGCTCGGCGTCGGCGCGCGCGGCGCGCGCGGGATTATCACTACGTCCGTCTTTACGACGGTATTCCTCTTTTGTGTGTTCTTCTACGCGCTCAAGGTAAACATGCCGCTCGGCATTCTTTACCCGTTATTCAACTAAGAGGCCGGAGGGAATCGGATATGGAAAATTTCATGATAGGTCTTAACACCCTTTTATCCTTCGAGTCGATCATAGCGATAATCGTAGGCGTCATTTGGGGGACGGTGGGCGGCATAATACCGGGTATCAACGCGACCATCGCCATGGCCCTCCTGCTCCCGTTCACCTGGGGCATGAAGCCGGCCGTAGCCATTATGATGCTCGCCGGCGTATACTGCGGCGGGGAGTACGGCGGGTCCGTGCCCGCGGTGCTCATCGGCACGCCCGGGACAAACGCGGCGGCAGCAACCGTGTTCGACGGCTTCGAGCTGCATAAAAAGGGCAAGACTGGGCTCGCCCTCTATCTATCGCTCTACTCATCCGTCTTCGGAGGACTCTTCGGGGCGATATGTCTCATTCTCCTCTCAATTCCGCTCGCGTCGATTGCGCTGGCCTTCGGGCCGGCCGAGTACTTTCTCCTGGCCTTGACGGGACTTACCCTAATATGTTCCCTTGGGGAGGATAACATTTTGAAGGGAATCTGGGCGGGATTGTTCGGCATGCTGCTGTCGTTCATCGGCCTCGACCCTTTCGCCGGCGCTCCGAGACTGACGTTTGGTCTGCTGGACCTCTCTGACGGGCTGGAGATGATCCCGCTGATGATGGGGCTCTTTGCGATATCCGAGGTTCTGCGTCAGGCTCGTACCTTCAATATTTCAGATTCATACGCGTTCAGTGAGCGGAGCGATACCAGAATGCCACCGCTCAGGGAGCTTGCCTCTTACTACAAGACACACATCATCGGTTCTATCATTGGGGTCATCGTGGGAGTTATGCCCGGAGCTGGCGCTACTGTAGCCGCGTTTCTGTCTTACAGCTGGTTTAAGAAGACGAGCAGAGATCCCGACTCCTTTGGAAAAGGGAACCCCATAGGCGTTGCCGCGCCCGAGTCGGCAAACAACGCGGTAACGGGCGGCGCCATGGTCCCCCTGCTCGCGCTGGGCATACCTGGCTCCAATTCGACTGCCATAATGCTCGGAGCGCTGATGATACACAACGTCGTTCCAGGGCCGATGCTGTTCATAAACAACCCTGAGATACCGTACGGCATATTCTCCTCCCTGTTCGTGGCGAACATTGTATTGTTCTTCGTGGGAATTGTCTGCATCAAGGCCGCGATAAAGATAACAAGCATATCGAAGCCGGCTCTCTTCGCGGTAATAATAACGCTAGTATTCACAGGTTCCTACGCCTACAACGGTGAGATGTTCGATGTCCTTGTGGCGTTCATCTGCGGGCTTATCGGACTTGGAATGAGGAGGATAAAGCTGCCTCACGCCGCCACAGTACTAGGTTTTGTACTGGGATTCATAATGGAGGCCAATTTGAGACGAGCGCTCATCATAAGCACAGGGAGCTACGTTGGCGTATTTACTAACTCCAAGATAACGATAATATTGACGATAATAGTTGTGGTATCGCTGCTGCTGCCGTTCCTCGGCCCGATAAAGAGGAAGTTTACTGTTAGTAAGGCTTATTGACAGCAGCGAGGTTCCATATGGAGGTTCCGGCGGTGGATGAGTTCTTTGCTTTTTGTCTGGTTTATGCCCTTGGAAGCGTCGGATTTGTCGTCTTCAAGTTTCTGAGGATACCCAATCCTGCCCTGCTCGGCTCGATGTTCGCGACAGGAGCGCTCAACATCGCCGGTTACTATCCCCGGCTTTCGACGCGGCTGATCTCCTTCATAGCGAATGCCATGATAGGGGTCATGATCGCGAGGCAGATCGACGGGACTGTTCTGCGTCACATGAGGACGCTGTTCCGTTCCGTTTTGATCCAGACGATCGGAATGCTCGCCCTCTCTTTAGCATGCGGCGGCGCGATGTACGCGATATGCGGGACAGCGGCCGGCGGGAAGATCTCTCTCTCCACCGCGCTGATCAGCGGAGCCGCTGGAGGAATAACCGAGATGACGGTATTCGGTATGTCGGTCAACGCTGACGTCGCGGTTATCGCCTTGATTCAGCTCTTCAGGGTCGTCACGGCGCTGACCTTAATACCGTACCTGTCGATAATCGGGGAGAAGATGGGTGGCAGGAAGAAGAACAAAACCTCCTCCGACAGAGCGCTGCCAAAGTTTTCACGGGGAGACTACGCCCTGCTCGCGCTCTGTTCGATGACAGGAGCAGTGATAGGCTTCTGGCTGAAAGTCCCGACCGGAACGATGCTCGGCGCGATGATCGCCTCGGGAGCGGTAGCCATATCCATAAACAAGAGATACGGGTTTGACGTAAAACTGAGGTATATCGCGCAGATAGGCCTAGGGCTCGCGATGGGGCAGAGAATATCTCCCGATTTTACGGCTCTTCTCGGTTCGCTGCTGATCCCAGCGCTGATTATCACAGCTCTGATGCTGGTTGGCAGCACGCTTTTGGCCATCTTGCTCTATAAGACGACGGACTTCGACCTGACCACCTGTCTTCTCTGCTCGGCTCCAGCCGGACTGAGCCAGATCGGAGCTTTCGCGGAGGAGATAGGCGCGGACCCCTTCACGGCATCGGTCTTCCATACCGCGAGAATAGTAGGAATAGTGACTATCTACCCGTGGATAGTTTTGCCGCTCATAAGCTGATCCCTCATAAATTCGCCGAATTTGGGACAAAAAAAATTGCCCTATTTTCCCGAGCGAAGGGAAGATAGGGCGGATGATTATTCCGAGCGTTCTTGAACGTCAAGCCTCATTACAAGAGCGGTGTTTTTCGATGCCTTCTTTATTACTTCGCTTCCTGACTCTCCGCATCCTTTCGCCTGGTCCGTTCGGCTCTCATCGCGGTCTTCTTCGCGTGTGGGTCGCCGTGAGTGGGGACGATGCAGATAAATGTGAAGTCACCTTCTCCTATGTTTCGGAAAACATGAGTCTTTCCGCCCGGCACCCTTGCCCAGTTATTGGCGTCGAGATCGTAGTGTTCTCCTTCTACATCGACCTCGCCGTGCCCGCCGAGAGAGACGGCCAAGTGATCCCATTCGTGCGAGTGCGGCGGAATCTCCGCCCCCTTTGGAAGCACGAAGTGCCTCATTACATAGTCATCCCAGAACGCATCCGGTCCGAAGATGTTGCGCTTCGTCACGTCAGGCGCCAGCGCGGAGGCGTCGAGCGTCTCCAAATCCGCGATCTTACCCCAGTTACAGCTCCTCATAGCAGATCACCTTCTTTATTTTTTTTCAGCCTTATGTTAAGGCGGATTTAAGGATACCGCAATTTATCTAACGCTTGAGAAAGAGCGGCGCTCCAAGGAACAAAACTATTATACCGGCAGGAGATCCGCGGGGGTGCGGTAGTCTTCTCTCACAGCGAAATCATGCTAAAATAACCTCAGGTCAGATGGAGAGGTTGGTGCGCATGGCAAAAAGAGGAAGAAGACCTAAGGAGATACAGATCAATGAAACCCTGGGCGGGACGCCCCAAATTCCAACCGGGGACAAAACGGGAGGGGGCAAGCTGTCACGCCTGCTGCCGCTCAAGAGTGACCTTATCTTTAAGCTGGTTTTCGGCGACTCCAGGTATATAGCGATAATACGCGCGTTCCTTATCGCTGTCCTCGACATACCCGCGGAGGAGTACGAAAGCCTGGAGATTAT
>JAIRWR010000076.1 GCA_031268885.1 Synergistaceae bacterium | reverse complement strand
AATTGAGATCGTGGCGAAAGAACTTTTGGCGAACGCCCGCGCTCCAATCTCCATCAACACCAACTGCGGCGATTATGGTAGTGTCGCAATCGCTATTGGGATGTCCCACGCGAGTAGCGTTACAACGCGCAACAGACTCCATCACTGACGGGCGGAATACAATTCCGTTCATCTTGGCAAGGAGGTATGTCATTAAAAAAGGCAGGTTAAAAATCTATATTTGAACAATACTGAAAATGTAATATGGAAAATGGGATATTACGATAAGAATGAGAGGTCATTCGAATGTTAAATGCGGTAGAGGGTTTTTACATCAAAATGGTAGCAGACGCATGTGATTCTATCGCCGGAACGAAATACAATAAAATCTTGAAAGATATGGATGCGGCTGATGCCAAACTTGAAGAAGCACTCACGCTGGAGCAGAAACTGCTTTATTGCGAAGCTATCGAACGCGCGAGCGCTCTTCGAGATGAAGAGAGCTTGATAGCCTATAAGGGCAGCTTTCTCGAAGGCTATGCGACCGGCGTCATGGGAGCGACGTATTATGAACGTATGAAGGAAGCTCAACAAGACGATTAAGATTACCTCCAAGAAAAAGAACATGCCTATACGCGGCCCTGAGCGGCATAAAACACTATTTCGTGCCAAGAGGGAGGAAGAAAATTGCATCTGACTCAAAAGAAGGTAAGCAGCTTGCAGGCGAACGGCTCGCCTCAGTGGTTCAGTGATGACGAGATTGCGGGACTTCGGCTTTTCGTCGGTAAGAAGAAGGGTAAGACGTGGTATCTCAGCTTCAGAGACAACGGGCGAAAATTAAGCCACAAGATTGGCTCCGCCGATGTGCTCACAGTTGCGCAAGCGCGTGAACTTGCCAGGGCCTTTCTGGTGAAGATAGCTGGCGGCGAACGCCCGCATGACAAAACGCCGACACCGAAAAACATAACTCTTGGCGAACTCTTGACCGATCTTTACGAAAAGTGGCTTTTAGCCGAACGCAAAGGAGGGAAGGCGACAGCCGCGATGATCCGATCAACCTTCAAGCGGTTTATGAACCTGCCTGCCGCTGATCTGAACGTCGTCATGCTTGAAAAATGGAGAGCTGATCGGTTGAGTGACGGCACAAAACGAGCAACGATCAACCGTCTTTCCGGAGCGCTCAAGTCAATGCTGAATTGGGCTGTAGAACGTGAAATGCTTGAAACGAATCCGATAGAGAGGTTTCGTCCTATGAGAGAAAACGACTCTGACGGGATTGTTCGTTACCTCACCGATGAAGAGAGGAGCAGGCTCATGGCGGCGCTTGATGAGAGGGAAGCTCTGATGAGAAACGGGCGCGACTCTCACAACCTGTGGCTCAAATCTCGCGGATTGCCGGAGATACCCGCGATGATCGGCGAATATGCCGACTACCTGAAGCCGCTAACCATCGTTGCTTTGAACACAGGAGCGCGGAGAGGGGCGCTGTTTGGTTTGAAGTGGGGCGATGTGGACCTGGAGAAAAGGACTGTCTTGTTCACCGCCGCCAATGCCAAGAGTGAGAAGCCTCTCCGAGTTCCGTTAAACACAGATGTTGCCGCAACGCTTATAAAGTGGAAATTCCAAAGCCCGGGTAGAGGTGATAATGACCTTGTATTTCCAAGTACCAGGACGGGCAAGCGGTTCGACAATATCAATAAGGGCTGGACATCTCTGATGAAGAGGGCCGGGATAAAGAACTTCAGGTTTCACGATACCCGGCACGATTACGCCAGCCGTCTTGTAATGTTGGGCATCGACCTGTTCACAGTTAAAGAACTCCTGGGACACGCGGATATCAAGATGACTCAGAGATACGCGCATCTCGCGCCTGATAAGCTCGCCTCCGCCGTAGAAAGCATAGCGCATAAAGCTGACACGGCGTAACAAAATCAACCCGCAAAGTGCATCCTTTTCTGTTGCTCCACCATTGCTCCACTTGGATTATACAACCAGGAATAACGAGGAATAAATAGGAAAGGCTAGGAAAGGAGTGTGTTGGCTGGTAGCAATGTGTTACATGTATAAAGCTGGTAACAGTGAGGCTGAAAAAAAAGAATGGTATCCCCTTGGCATGGAAGAGGTCAGGGGTTCAATTCCCCTCAGCTCCACCAAGTGATAGCAAGGGTTCAGGGAATTTCTCCTGAGCCCTTTTAATTAAAAAAAACCTCCATATAACCTCCAAGGTCCGTTTTGCTCTACTCGATGTTCGTGTATTGATGATTCATATAAACCTGAGAATCTAGTGTTATCAACCATTTGCGGCATTACTATCTCTGAGCCAGACCCAACGCTCAATTCACCAAGCAAGAGAGAGTGTATTTTACGCCGCCGTTCTACGCGTCTGTTCTTATCTCCTCCCGCGCAAACATTGATTCTTTTTACCAATACATTATCAAAACCTCCTCAGTTGTCCTCCATGTAAAGATAACGAAAAAATAGATAAAAAATGAAGGACTTCTGTGACCTCTATGGAGAGATAACACAGCGGAGTTAATATCTTACATCCACCCACCTCGAAAAAACCTCACCGAAAACCTCCAAATCTCTTGTGCTTACGTCTCCCCCAAAAAAGATAGTGGCGAGTAAAAACCAACCATAAAATGACACCAACGCCGAGAGCTGCCGGTGATTTTTCTTCTCTCGGCAGGGAGCGTTGAGTCGATTCAAAGGGAGGTGGGCAATGATGGCGAAAAACATCAGCATTAACATCGAGGACGGGTATTTGCATATAAAAGGTCATATTCCCGTCGTCGATGCCGACGAGGAACTTGAGTCTTTTGTTAGAGAACTGAAATTCCAGTTGTTTGGAAAGTCGCTTGAAGAGAAAAGTTCGCCGGTTTTAGCCGCAAGGAGCCTGAATGAGAAGGACGCGGCTAAATATATCGGCATGTCGGTCTCATTTCTGCGGGAGCGCAGGTACAAGGGCAAGGACAAAAAGTCTGGGAGAGGGCCTAAGTACATGAGGGATTCCAAACATCGCATACGTTACCTGGTTAAGGAACTCGACGAATGGTTAGAACAGCGGATGCAATACAGCTCGTGCTGCGAAGAGGAAATTCTAAGAGACATCGAAGATGACGGAGAGACAGCTCAAGATGAATAAGCTGACCGCGTTGTCGCTTTTCAGCGGGATCGGAGGTATGGATCTGGCCGCTGAAACGGCCGGTATTAGGACCTCACGGGGCGCTCAATCGAAGGAGCGTTTCGCGGAGAGCGTGGCGAGATTGAAGGCTTTGGGTAACCACGTCGTACCTGCGCAGGCTTATCCCATTTTTCGCGCAATCGCCGAATCGGAGGTTTTGGAGATGTATAAATGCGGCAGCCAAGGAGAAACGCCATGAAATCAAGAGATACAGGCGCTCAAATTATAGACAAGCGCAAGAATTGGGAAGCCAGGGTCGAGATGGCGATATTCAAACGGCCCTCGAACGAACTTTCCGCTTACGACAAGCTCGTGTACGCCATACTCTGTGGTCACGCGAACCGCGACGGAAACGCCATGCTCTACGTCAGGACAATATCGGAGGAATCAAGCTGCTCCGAACGACAGGCACAGCGGGCTTTGTCGAATCTCGAAGCGCGAGGATTGCTTATCCGCAGAGCCCAAAATCGCAACGGCAGGCAGACGTTCAATATTTACGAAGTTTATGGATTCGACGCTTATATTTCCAGCGAACCCGCACCGGAGCCAGAGACGGAAAGAGAGCCCACGCTTGGCGATTCGGGGGTGACTGACAGTCACCGGTGCATGTCAGACACCCAAGGCCCGTCAGACAGTCACCCCAGGGGTGACTCACAGGCGGGGCTTTATAATGTATTTGAACAGCCCTTTTTTAACAGCTCCAAAAAAGAACATATCCCCCCTACCCCCCAACAGGAGACAGAGGGAGAGAAAAATTTCAAACCTGAAAACCAAAAACCTCAAAAACCGGAACATGACACAGAGGGAAAGACAGAAAACTCAGAACCAAACCCTAATGCCCCAAAACCAGACCTCACCGGCGAGATTTTGAGCGCGTACAACGAGACGCTGCAAAAACTCCCCATAGCGGAAAAACTTACCGCGTCGCGCATCAAGACGCTGAATCTGCGAATCCGCGAAGACACTGAACGGAAAGATCCCGAATGGTGGAAGGGATATTTCCGGAGCGTCAGGGATTACCCCTGGCTCATGGGGAACAATCCCAGCGGATGGAAGGCGAATTTCGACTGGCTCATCGGCGAGAACGGCATGAGAAAAGTCATCGAGGGCAGTTTCACGAAAATCCCCGGTTCAGGTTTTTCGGAAGAGGAAAAACGCGCCCTGCAAAGGAAATACACGGACGAAAGGGGGCGGGTGAATGCGGAAGGACTGCTCCGGGAGTGGAGACAGCTTACGGGGGAAGAATAATGAGCGAGTTGAAAGCGCCGAACATATTGGGGCGGCGATATCGCGCCTGTTTGAGGGAGTGATGAGGATGACGGCCGAGATAGAAAGTGAGCTTGCGAAGATCAGGGAATGCCCGAAACCGTGCGAGGATGGCGCAGTTGAGATAACTCTTTCGTCCGGTCAGGCAAGGAGGCTTCCATGCCCGGTTATAAAAACCGGGGCGAAGTGCGCATACGCCAAACACATGGCTCGGGGTCTGGAAGATCACGTCAAATCGGTCATGGCGGCGGTTGGAATACCTCTGAGGCATATCGAGAATTTCGCGCGATACCATCCGCTGCCTGAACCGGATGAGGCTATGAAATGGCCAGCGCGGGGATTTCTCATCATCGGCGGCGGACATGGAACCGGGAAATCGTTCTGCGCCGCCTGTGCGGTATTTAAATACCTGAAACGCCAGGTTAAAAATCCATTCGACCGAAGCTCGTGGGAGAACGCGGATAGAACCGGAAGTTCCGTCATGTGGGGAGCCGCTATGGAAATAGCGGACGATAGGGAGACGGCGGCCCGCGCGAAAAACGCGTCATTGACGGTAATAGACGGCCTCGGGGGAGAAAGCGACGCTTTCTCCAGTTTGGCCTCGCTTCGCGGGGTAATAGTGAGGCGCTATGACATGAAATTACCGGCGATTATAACGACCAGCCTGACTATGCCCGATATTGCCTTCCGCTACGGGAGCGGAATAACAGACCGACTGACCGAGGACATGAGGGGCGGCGGCAGGATCATCGACTGCGGAAGCGCATTAATACGGAACATTCCGGGTTGGAACGGAGAAACTGGAAATTGAGCGCGCTCTGGAAGACAAAAGACATCGCGATTATCCTCACAGCAGCGGCGATAGGTTTTGCGGGATTTACCACAGTTCCGCGCATGACGGCTCTTATCCTCGCCGTGCCCGTTCTCTGGACGCTGGCGGATTCGAGATATTCGGCCTTCGCGGTCATTCTGGCCTATAAACTGGCGGCATCGAGAGGACTTCTGCCCGGCGCGGCGGTATTCCTGTCCGAGTATCACACGCCGTTGCAGGCCGCTATCCTGTATTTCCTGATGTCCTTTGGAGCGTCACTGCCATTTCTAATCTTTTGGGACGATGACAAGAAACTGAAAGCGATGGGCATTGTCACGGCGTTCCTCATCGCTTATCTCCTGCCTCCGATATCCCTTATCGGCATAATCAATCCCCTCTTGGCCTCCGGAACTATATTCAGGGGCCAGGGATTCGGCGGGATGCTCGCTATGCTGGAGATTTACGCCGCATGTTCCGTCTCACGCAAGACCACATGCGCCGTTCTCTGTATCATAGCGATGTTCACTGTCTTTCCCCGCGATAGCTGGTTCGATCCCTCCGCGCCGGAGGGAATCATGGCCGTGGATACGTCTTTCGGCAGGCTTGGAAGCGGGAGTTTTAACTTCGAACGCGACTTCGAGCGAGTGAATATGATCTTCAACGATCTTAAAAAACGGAATCTTTCCGGTATCGAGGAAAAAATCATTATCCTGCCTGAAACGATAGCAGGGAGATTAAACAGGACGGGGATTGAGCTATGGCGCGGGGAGATTCAAAAATCCCTGCCGGACAAAGCCGTGGTATTCGGCGCGGAACTGCCAACCGGAGACGGGAAGAAATACGACAACGCCGCTGTCATGCTGTATGAGGGGAAGATCGCGTTCACACGCCAGAGGATTCCAGTACCGTACTCGATGTTTAAAGGGCCTTTCGCTATGACAGGCGCGAACCTCCATCCCTGGGAGTGCGGCATTCTTCCACTGCCGGACGGCAGGAAGGCCGCCATGATCGTATGTTACGAGGCTTTTCTTACATGGCCGTACATCGCCTCGATGACTCAAAAGCCGGACGTGATTATCTCAATCGCGAATCTCTGGTGGCGCCGTGAGACGTCGCTGCCAGCGGCTCAGAAAACCGCCGTCTCGCTCTGGACGCTCACGTTCGGCATACCTGCCGTGTTCGTTCAGAATATTTGAACCCACCACGCCCTCCTGTATACCGAGCTTCAAAAAGCGGGATTCATTCTGGTATACAAGCCTACAATCGAACGGATTGCGAAGGGTCGGCGCGTAACAAAGGGCAACGTGGACGCCGAGCTTGTCTTGCACTCAGCCGCGATAGAATATGGTAATTACGACAAAGCCGTCATCGTGACCAACGACGGCGATTTTCTGTGCCTTGTGAAATACCTGAGAGATAACGGTAAACTAAAAATCATGCTTGCGCCGAACGCGAAATACTCCACGTTGTTTCGGCCTTACAGCGGAATAATTTTGACGATGGACAGATTGCGGGCATCACTGGAGAAAAAATAAAACCGGCATCGGCGGTCGGTCGAAACCTTAGGCTTATCCGGCAATCGTGATAACACAATTATAATTCATCGCCCAAAGAAGTAAATAGCGGAGTTACCGTTGAGTAAAAGCCGGAGGTATTGCGCTCACCGGCTTTTACTCTTCCCGAAATCGTTTATTGAACCGTCTCCATCAAGTTGTCGCTCAGTTCCGGCGGCTTGATTTTAGACCGCCTGTCCATCTCCTTATCCAGAAAATAAATCGTCTGGCGGCCATATATGCACGAGAACCCGGAGGGGAATATCAACATGTCCCCCGCTTCGGTAACGTCTCCCTTCGAATCCTTCTAGCCCGGAAGCCTCCTGCACTCGTCGGGAGTCATCAAGGGACGCTGCACCTCCTGCAAAGAGGTCTGCCTGGATTTGCCGAACTTGCCGTCCTGCGACGTTTCCGAGTAGTAGAGTAGGAGAGCGCCGCCTTTCCGCGTTTCCGCGGCAGGTTTGCGCAAACCCCTCCCCAAACCGTGCTTACACCTCTCAATGTACACGGTTCTCCATTAGCGCCTACTTCGACAGCAGACCCTATCCAGGAGGAAGATGAGACAGTGCGGATTAACGTCAACCGGCCGTTTATCTTTTTCATTATTGAGGAAAGGACAAGAACGATACTCTTTATGGGACGCTGCGTTCAGCCGTAAAAAAATATGCCTGAAATATGAAGGGTGGGTTTGTATAATGGGAGTGATCGAAGAAGATCTGAACAGCAGAGTATCATCGATGGCCCAAAGAGGTCTGGGGCTTGAATCGAGAGAACAAGTAAGCCGGAACCAACCGAGAGCAAAAGAAAAAATGGAAAAGCGCGCGTACTCAACTGATAAAGACCCCGGCCCTATTCAAACCACATAAGCCCGCCCTTCCATTTATCAGAAAGAGACGGGCTCAATAGTGTCCGACAAAATACGAATTCCGCACTTATAACCCTCCGTGCGGTTACCTCGCGGAAGCTGGGAGGATCTAACCGCCCAATCCGCCGTTTGAGGCGAGATTGGGCGCCAGTCTCTTAGTGCGAACGGACTATCTCCTTTACGACCATCAGACGGCTCAAGGTCGAGCGCTCATTCTCCTCCAGCTTCATTGAGATACTGCGTATGGCCTCAGTAAAGCTCGGTATCATGACGTGCTCCAGCGCGTTGACGCGCCTGCGGGTACGCTCTATCTCAAGGGCCATGAGCTTGAGCCCCTTCTCCTCGGCGGCGAGTTCCACCAGGCGTTTCATCACCCTCGAAAAACGCTCCAGAGCGACGTCGAGGCTGCCTGGAGATGACGCGAGGCCGTAGCTCAACTGAATTGTCCGCTCTGGCATCATAAACTTTGGCACGTTTACGCTCATCACGTTCTGATAGCTGACCCGCACATTCGCGACGCCTCCGACACTCATTAGAGATTGTTCTATCATGGAGGGCAGCGTCTGCGCGCGAGCCATTTGAAAGCTGCCATAACAGAGGATGAGGTCTCGCTCGACATCCTCCCGCAGCGATTTTACCTCTCGCGCCTTCCGAAGAAATTCCTTTATCAGCGCATCCTGCTTATCCTTTAAGAGCTTGTGTCCTCTTTTGGCCACAACCACCCGCTTTTTGAGGCGTGACAGCTCCATCCTGTTGGGGTTTACGTTAAGCGCCTTAGCCATGGGGATCCCTCACCGCCCCTCCTACGCTTTAACAGTCTTTTTTAGCTTTTCGTCCTTTTCGGCGAGCAGCGGCTGAAGATACTTTTCTATATACGCATCCCGGACGCGCTTCAACTCCTTGACCGGGACAACCGTGAGCAGCTCCCAGCCGAGCCTCAGCGTCTCCTCCACCGTTCTGTTCTCGTACTCCCCCTGACGAACGTATGTACTTTCGAACATATCGGCAAACTTCGCGAACGCCTTGTCCTCGTCGCTCAGAGCGCTCTCTCCCAGGATGACCGCAAGTTCCTTGGCTTCCTTCCCCTGCGAGTATGCCGCGAAAAGCTGGTTCATCAAGTCAGCGTGGTCCTCGCGGGTCTTGTCCTTGCCTATGCCCTTGTCCTTCAGGCGGGAGAGCGAGGGCATGACGTCCACAGGCGGGTATATGCCCTTGCGATGAAGGCTTCGGCCGAGGATTATCTGGCCTTCGGTTATGTAGCCGGTCAGGTCGGGGATCGGATGGGTTTTGTCATCCTCAGGCATCGTGAGTATGGGGAACTGAGTTATTGATCCAGCCTTGCCTTTGAGACGGCCCGCGCGCTCGTACATCGTCGCAAGGTCGGTGTAAAGATAGCCTGGATATCCCCGTCTTCCGGGGACCTCCTTACGAGCGGCAGATATCTCTCGCAGGGCCTCACAGTAGTTGGTCAGGTCGGTCAGTATGACCAGCACGTGCATGTCATGCTCGAACGCCAGGTATTCGGCGCAGGTAAGAGCGAGACGAGGCGTCGCTATTCGCTCTATCGCCGGATCGTCGGCCAGGTTTATGTACATGACCGTGTGTTCAAGAGCTCCGGTCTTTCGAAAGTCCTCCATGAAGAAGGACGCTTCTTCGAACGTGATGCCCATGGCCGCAAAGACGACCGCGAACGCCGCGTGTCCGCTGATAACGGTAGACTGACGGGCAATCTGAGCGGCTATACGGTTGTGGGGCATACCGCTGCCGGAGAATATGGGCAGCTTTTGTCCCCTGACCAGCGGGTTCATTCCGTCTATGGTCGATATGCCGGTCTGTATGAACTCCGACGGATAGTCGCGCGAGTACGGATTCATCGGGTTTCCGTTTACATCTAGAAAATCCTCCGGGATGATATCCGCCCCGCCGTCTATAGGAGCTCCGCGGCCGTTGAATATGCGGCCAAGCATACTCTTTGCTACGGGCATCGTGAGAACGTCGCCGAGGAACCTGACCTTGGTTTCGTCCGCGTCTATTCCCGTGCTGCCCTCGTAGACCTGAACCAGCGCTCTCTCCTCGGAGATTTCGAGAACCTTGCCCCGCCGGCGCTCGCCGTTCGCAAGCCTTATCTCAGCCAGCTCGTCATAGCGCACGTCCGATATCTTCTCAACTACCATCAGAGGCCCTGAGAGGTTCGAGATCGTACTGTACTCCTTAGGCAACATCTTCCTCACCTCCAGACGCTGATAGCCTGCTCAGCTCCTCCTTTATCCTGCCTTCCAGCTCATCCAGCTTCGCAAGCCCGGACTCCTCCACGTAACGCATCCGCGCGATGTCCTCGCGTATCGGCATCCCTATCAGATCACGCAGCGTGGCGCCGCGCGACAGAGCCTGCATACCCAGCCTGTGGAAGGTGAGGATGTTTCTCATCATCTTGACCTGTTTATCCATCGAAGCGTAGGTGTCTATTTCGTGGAACGAGTTCTGATGCAGGAAGTCCTCCCTAAGGGACTTTGACGTCTCCATCGTCACGCGTTCTTCCTTCGAGAGCGCGTCGATGCCAACCAGGCGGACTATCTCTTTCAACTGGTCCTCCTCCTCAAGCAGGGACATCGCCTGAATCCTCATCTCGCTCCACTCGCCGTCATAAGAGTTATCCCAGTACTCCCCGAGCGTATCCGCGTAGAGCGAATAGCTGGAGAGCCAGTTGATCGCCGGGAAGTGGCGTTGGTAAGCCAGCTGCGCGTCCAGTCCCCAGAAGACCTTGCAGACTCGCAGGGTGTTCTGTGTAACGGGTTCCGAGAGGTCCCCTCCGGGAGGCGACACGGCCCCTATGACGGAGACGGCCCCCTCACGGCCATCCTTTCCAAGGCATACCGTGCGGCCGGCGCGCTCATAAAACGACGCCATCCTAGTGCCGAGGTAGGCCGGATATCCCTCTTCGCCAGGCATCTCCTCCAGGCGTCCGGACATCTCACGGAGGGCCTCGGCCCAACGGCTCGTGGAGTCAGCCATCAGGGCGACGGAGTATCCCATATCCCTGAAGTACTCAGCTATCGTAATTCCGGTGTATATCGAAGCCTCACGAGCCGCGACCGGCATGTTGGAGGTATTGGCGATCAACACCGTTCTCTTCATGAGCGGCTGCCCCGAGCGCGGATCCTCCAGCTCGGGGAATTCGAGCAGGACGTCCGTCATCTCGTTGCCGCGTTCGCCGCACCCTATATAGACTACTATCTCAGCGTCAGCCCACTTGGCGAGCTGGTGCTGAATCACGGTCTTTCCGGAACCGAATGGCCCTGGAACACATGCCGTGCCGCCTCTGGCAATCGGAAAGAACATGTCAACGACCCGCTGTCCAGTTGAAAGGGGGAGCTCCGGGGGGAGTCGCTTGGCGACTGGACGCGGCACGCGAACCGGCCACCGCGAGAGAAGCGTTATTTTGTGCTCGCGGTCATCCTCGTCCACAATGACCGCAACGGTCTCCTCGACGGTGAAAGAGCCCTTCTTTATCTCCTTCAGACGCCCTTTGAGCTTCGGAGGAACCATGATTCTGTGTTCGACTAAGACCGTCTCCCTGACCGTGCCAAGAATATCCCCGGCAGACACCTGGGCGCCCTGCCTCATGACGGGATTGAAGTCCCACTTCGCGGTTCTGCTGATCGCCGCGACTGAAATACCTCTCGTAATATAAGGACTGTTCGCGACAGCCTCGATGCTTTCGAGCGGGCGCTGAATCCCATCGTAGAACTGCTCGATCAAACCAGGCCCAAGCTCGACGCTCAGCGGCTCGTTCGTGCCGATCACCAACTCGCCGGGTTTAAGACCCGACGTCTCCTCGTATACCTGTACGGAGGCGGTATCGTCCCTGAGTTCGATTATCTCTCCCACAAGTCCCGCCTCTCCAACACGAACCACATCGTACATGCTGGCGCCCAGCATCCCCTTCGCTACAACGAGGGGCCCCGATATCTTCGATATAGTTCCCTGAATCTTTTTATCACTGGCCACTCACATCGCCTCCGTTCGCTGATTCCTCAATATCATTTAACGCTGAAGATATCCATGCCGACAGCGCGTTCGGCGCTCTCGCGGAGAGAGGCGACTCCTATGCCCATTGACCCGGTCTGATTCGGAATGGGGATCACCGAGATGTCCTCGCTCTCGTTGACCTCATCAGCGGCCTCTCGAAAATCCGCGTACAGAGACTCCTCGATGAACAGCACAGCGTACCGGTCATGAGCGTACTTCGCGACAATCTGAGGAACCGAAGCCCTGTTGTCGGCGTTCACCACCATGGTCTCGATGCCTATGGCCTGAAAGGGAAGAACGCTGTCATAACTTCCAAGCGCCGCCATCGGAGCCTCCATCCCTTTAGTAGCCATGCCTCATCAGCCTCCTAACTTCGTCCCTGTCGGACTCCGTTCCCTTCGATACAAGGATGGTCCGGATATTCTTCACTTCCATCTCCTTGCCCCAGAGATACGCAAGGACGTTTTCCGGGGAATTCTGACTGTATCTCGCGTTCGCCAGCCTTGATTGGCAGTAGTCATCCAGCGCTTTTTCGAGAGATACTATCAGATTGTCGAAGCTACCGTCGTCCTGAACGCTGGAGACCGCTGCGCCGATGTCGAAGTACGCGAGCATACGGCCCCACGCGTCATACGGTTCGGGCAGCAAAGAGAGGAGCGTCATTGGGTCAATCGTTCCGCCGCCGTGGAGAAACGGGGCGGCGGCGGCCGCGTCGAATCCGAAACGCCTCAGCCTGAGCAGGTTGCGGATATTCTCGGAGTCTATCCTCGCCCTCACCCATCCCAGCACCCTCGGTTCGCCAAGGGAGCTGGCAAGGGTGATCATCGCCGAGAACAATCCCTCGTCCAGGAGCCGCTCAACCTCGACTATGTCCCTAGTCTGTTCCCACGCCGATACACACGCCGGCAGTATCTGAGAGAGCCCGTAGGGCAGCAGAGAGTACTCCTCCGATTCTATTCTGACGGTCAGGTCGTCGATGGAAATTGAGCCAAGCGGCGTCAGAATCTCCCAACGTCTCTTCCCGCCTGTCTTCGCGTTGAACCATCCCTTCAGGAGCGCCTTTACGTTGTGAAAATCGTATGGCAGCCGGAATATGTCAATCAGAGCCCTGTCGGGAACAAACGCCTGAAATTCTTTGAAGGTCGCGAGCAGTTCGGCCTCAAGGGCGGAGTCGTACTGTTCAGCGGTCTCGTCGTCCGTCAGCCCCCTGGCGTAGTTCGTCTCGCCGATTATCTTGATTGCCCCAACGATGCCGTCGGCGTCCAGCAACCTTTGGTACCGCGCCGCATCGAACAGGAGGGACTCCATCGCGCGTATCCGCGCAACGGCGTAACCGTAAGCCTCGCCTCGTGACATCGCCGCACCCCCTCGTCAAGCCGGGAAGAGCCGATGGACGACCTCAGTCTCCAACTTCTCCCTCGCCGCTCGCATCAACATCTCCCACGAGCAGTTTATGCAGACGCGCCCGTTGTTGAGCACAAACCCACCCGAAAAATCCCGGCGTTTATCCGAAATCTCGATGCGAGTCCTGTTCTCGCCGTTAAACTTGTCGAGCCACTCCTTGTTGATAAAACGCTCTCCCTTCGATATCTCCATATCCTCGCCGCCGGACGCGGCGGCCTCCTTCAAAAGTCTGCCGAAGAAGGACGTATATCTGTCGCGGTCGAGGGATTTCAGCACCTCCAGGGCATCTGCGAATACGTCGTTTATTAGCCGCCGCTGAGCGTCGAGGCGTATCTTGTTGATATCGAGCCTCGCTACTATCTCCCGGCGCTTGAATATCTCGGGGCGCTCCTTCTCGAATCTTGTTCGAGACACGCTTTCAAGGGCAAGCGCTTCGGTTTCGGCGCCGTGCTTTATCTCCTCCTTCTGCTCCGCGGCGCGATAGAGTATCTTCTTTGCCTCCGCGTTCGCGTCTTTCTCGATCTTTTCGGTTATCTGCGCTAACGACATGGCGTCATATCTCCCCTCCCAGGCGTCAAACTTTTATGCCCGTCAGCATCATTATGCTCATCAGCAGCGCAAACACCGCGTAGGTTTCGCACATGGCCGGAAGAATGACCGCCTTGCCTATCTGATCTGGACGTTTCGAGATGAGAAGGATGGATGCGGCCGACGACTTGCCCTGCCATATCGCTGTGTAAAAACCGGCGATCGCTATAGGGAGACACGCGCAGCCGATGGCCAGTCCCTGCCATATTGTGACAGTCACTCCGCCAGCGCCGAGCAGGCCGGCCTTGGACATTGCTATGAAGGCGACGAGCAGGCCGTAGATCCCCTGGGTGCCGGGGAGCGCGAGAAGTACCAGCGCGTATCCGAACTTCTTCGGGTCCTCGGTCATTATGCCGGCGGCCGCCTCGTTAGCTATGCCTATGCCCCAGGCGGAACCCGATCCGGCAAAGCCCACCGACAGAGCTGCCCCGAGGATGACCAGAGCCGCTCCAAGCTGTTCAGCCATTGTCTCGATAATATTTTCCATAGTTCAATCACGCCTCCTTAAAGCGCTATTCATAATTTTATGAGCAATAAAACTTTTTTCTTGCCATTGCGTTGATATGCCGTATCTACTCCTTCAATCTCACATACTGAGTCGAAAGTGAGAGCGGCGAGTACTCCTCTCCGGATGCCTCGTAGAATTTACTGAAGAACTCGACGTATTGGAGCCTGAGCGAGTGCACGAACGCGCCTAGGAGGTTCACGGCTATGCTGAACACATGCCCGACGAGGAAGATCAGGAGCCCAATGATCCAGCCTATCGTGGGAAGGCCGTCCGAGACGAGGTTCGCCAGCATGTTTATCACCATCCCGACGGCGGCGGAGCCGAGCCCGAGCGCGAGCAGCCTGCTATAGCTCAGAAGGTCGCCCAGATAACTCGTCACGTTGTAGAGGCTTATCACGCCGGAGAAGGCCTTGCCGGCAAAGCTCTCCTTCGACCTGCCCTGAGTGAAGATCAGTATCAACGCCCCGACGACCGCGATCGCCGTACAGAGTCCGGTCGGCAGCGGTACGGCTCCGGACGAGGAGAGCCCGGAGAGAACCAATCCGCACAGAAAGACGATCCATCCTCCCTGGTCGGCAAAGGCCGCCATCTTATCGCCCTTTTTCAGGTTCTCCCTCAGCGCGATGAAAAGCCCCGCCATTATCTGGATAAAACCGAATGCCAGCGACACAAAGAGCATCGTCGTGGGGTCGTTCATCGGATCTAATATCTGTAGTTTCTGGAGCGGTTTCAAAAATCCGAGGAACGAGAAAGCCGTTATGCTGTCCCCGAACCACGAAAAAGTGAGCACTCCAAACGCAAGCGCGCAGACATTGCCGATTATCAGAATATGAAAGAACTTCCGAAGCGTTCCGGTCACCTTCTTTTTCATCAAGACCGCAGTGAGAAGCGCGGCTATGAGGAGACCGTATCCGGCGTCTCCAAAGCAGATCCCGAAGAATGCGTAGAAGAACGGGGCCACGATGGCAGTCGGATCAATTCCGCCGTATGTAGGAGTTCCATACATCTCAATGAGCGGTTCGACCGGCACCGACATGCCCTTATTGCGAAGCAGGGTGGGCGGAGTCTCTCCCTCCCCCGGTTCTTCGGGGACAACTTCGACGAGATCGGAGTATCGGGACGCTATATTGTCGAACTCGTTTAGTTTGGACTTAGGTATCCAGAAGGTCATGACTAGTATCCGCTCGGTCTGTTCACCGCTGATCAGCGACTCGATCCTCGCCTTCTCTATTCCCCAATAATCACCGCAGTACTGGCAAGTCCTGTATACATCGTCCGCCGACTCCGTTATCTCCTCGATGACGGACGCTTCCTCCGAACTGTACTCCGTGCTCTCGGCGGAGAGTTTTCCAAGCTCTTCACGCGCGGTACGGCATATATTCGGAGGGACATCAACCTTTGCGGCCTGAAACTTCATGGCCTCGCCCGAAACCGCCTCCCCCATCTCCCTCGGGCAGATCACGGAGAATAGCTGTGACGAGTCCTTCTCCCCCAGCGGCAGCGAGTATATCTCCGCCATATCGCCGAGGACGCCGCTCTGCGCCCTTCGAAATTCCTCCGCGTGAACTGCCGGAACCGAGAAGAGAGAGCCCTGCAGGCGGTCAGTCCCCTTGCTGTAGAAATCAAGCGAATAGGGCAGACCGGCGAGCGGCTGAAGCGCGGCCCTCAATCCAGCGACGCGTGACGATCCCGACTTCGCGTCGGAGAGACGTTTTTCGAGATCCCTGAGCTTTGCCGCCAACGCCATAAACGACTCCTCAGCCGCGAGTTCGGAGAGCTGTTCGAGCGAAAACTCCTCACAGTCCCCCAGTGCCTTCGCGATGCCGCCAGTCTTTTTCGCCGCGTACGGTTCGATGAAGCGGGACGCAAACCTCACCTCTCCGAGGAGGTCGTCTATATGCCTAAGCCTCGACCTCATTGCCGCGGCGTCTCTCTCATTCGCCGAATCACTCGTCTGCGCGATGAACTGACAACAGCCGAGTCTCTGGATCTCTTTCAGGAGTTCGTCTGAGATCGACTTGTGAATCGCGATTCGAGCTTTTTGCATCTCAGCTATTGCCATAGGTAGACATCACCTCTTTTATCAGCCATTCAGCCACGTTTGAAACTTTGGGCTTGTTGCCTTCATAGAATCGCTCCGTCTCTCCGCGTCCGGCCTCGACAGTCTTGACGGCTTCCGCCTCGGCCTCCGCTTCGGCCGCCTTAACCTGATCTCGAAAGTACCTGTGAGACTTCTGGCGAGCTTCCTTGACGGACTGTTCTGCTTCGGTCCTGGCCGCAGCCACGATACGAGCCGCCTCGGTCTTCGCGCGCGTCACTATCTCTCTTGCGTCGGCCTCCTTGATTCTGATCTCGTCAGCCATGCTTTGAGCCAATCACGCCACCTCCCTTCTGAAAAAAATAGCGTTCCGCGCGGTGGCCGCGAAAACGACTTTGTTGATTTTACATCATAAAAAACTCAAGTCAAACGACTATGACAGTAATAGCCGCGAGTCTTGTAAAAGACGTATATAATATATGTAACTGGCGCGTCACATAACACCTAAAGAGGGAAGGAAGATAGGGATTGAAAAAAGTTTTGAGTATCGCGGGTTCCGATTGCAGTGGAGGAGCCGGCATTCAGGCGGACATAAAGACTTTTTCCGCGCATGGCGTGTTCGGCATGAGCGTCATAGTCTCCGTGGTGGCGGAGAATACGGTCCGCGTCATTGACATTCAGGACGTGACCCCAGACATGATAGAAAAGCAGATAGACGCAGTCTTCGAGGACATCGGAACCGACGCGGTGAAGGTCGGGATGCTGTCCGGTCCTAGCTGCATGAGGGCTGTGGCTCGCAAACTTAGGGAATACAGGCCTCCGAATGTGGTGATAGACCCTGTCATGTACGCCAAGAACGGTTCTCCGCTGATGACTCCCGGGTCGATATCCGTCCTGACAACTGAGATAATACCCCTTGCCGACGTGCTGACTCCAAATCTGCCGGAAGCCAGCGAGATTGCCGGAGTGGATATCTCCGGAACGGACGGCATGAGAAGAGCCGCGGAGGTCATATACGGCATGGGATGCCGTTATGTTCTGATAAAGGGCGGACACCTGCGGGGGAGCGCCCTGGATATCCTCTTTGACGGCAAGCGTTTCTTCGAGTACAACTCGGAGCGGATCGACACGAAGAATACCCATGGAACTGGATGCACCTATTCCTCCGCCATTGCCTCTAACCTGGCGCTCGGCATGGCGATCAAGGACGCGGTTGGAAGGGCCAAGGATTACGTTACGACAGCGATTGCCCACTCGCTCCCAATAGGCAGTGGAAACGGCCCCACGCATCACTTCTACGATCTTTACAGGCAAGGCCTTGAGGAGAACCGCGATCAGCCATGAATCAGCCAGATTTTGGAGATATACTCGGGAAGGTTCGTTCGATGAATCCTGTAGTTCATCACATTACAAACTACGTGACCGCCAACGACTGCGCCAACGTCACTCTGGCGGTAGGCGCCATCCCTATAATGGCTGATTACAAGTTCGAAGCGTCCTTCGTGACGTCGCGCTCGGATGCTCTTGTGCTGAACATGGGAACGCCGAGCAAAGAGAGGATTCAGGCAATGATCCTCTCGGGGATAGTCGCCAAAGGCCTTGAAATACCAGTGGTATTCGATCCGGTCGGCGTAGGAGCTTCCTCCTTCCGCAAGAGATCGGCCGATGAGATATTAAAGGATATAAAGTGCTCGGTTATAAGATGCAACGCGTCTGAAATGCTCCATCTTCTGGAAAGGCCCAACCCGAAAATCAAGATCGACGTATCCAGCTATTACAACGACCTCGGTCAGATAATAGAGGCGGCCAGTAGAATGTCAACGCGTTATGACTGCGTTGTCGCGGTTACGGGCGAGACGGACGTCATTTCATACAAGGATCACTCGGCGCTCATCCACAACGGTCATCAGTCGCTTCGCCTCGTGACTGGGACGGGCTGCATGTGCGACTCCCTCGTCGCGTCGTTCTGCTCGAACGGGACCTCCGCGTTCGACGCGGCGGTCTGCGGCGTAGCGTGCATGGGGATAGCCGGGGAGATCGCGTTCGACCGTGCGGGGCATATCGGGACAGGCAGCCTGAGGGTCGCGATAATCGACGCGATAAGCGCTATGACTCCGGATATAATGGCGGAAAGGATTAAGATGGAGGAGGCTTGAGGGACAACAAACACTATATCGAACAGAGGTTAGCGCTGTGTTCGCGTAAAGACAATCAAAAACAACCGCCACGCGTCTGGGAATTAGTTGCGGTACGCGTGGCGGAAGATCTCCAGACAGAACCGGGGGCAGTCCGGCTATATCTACACTGTATTTTCGGCAACAACCCTCTCCCATAACGCTATTTTGTTCTTGAGTAACTCGGGAATGGGGAGTTTATAGGGACAACGACTTACGCAGACGCCGCATTCGAGGCAAGTTCGAGATTTCTCCATACTATCGCTTGCCATCATGAATGCCCTCTTAAAGGGCATACGCTTTATAAGGCTCTCCACAGTCAGCACCGAACTGATCCCTATACCCTGCGGACAGGGCTGACAATAATCGCACCTATGGCACCAATGAGCGCCCAATTCCCGCCTGAGAGCGTCAATGGTCTTTTTGTCCTCCTCGGAGAGCTCCCTCTCTCCCTCCGCAATCGACACAATCTCTTGCATCTCCGACAGTCTTTCTATCCCGGGATCGGGAACAACACCGTCGAACTGGAGCACATAGCGAATCGCTATGCCGGCATCCTCCAAGAGACCGCCACCGAATGGTTTCATTCCGATAAAACCCATATCAAGCTCTTTGGCAAGGGGGATGGCCTCCTCGCAAGCGGCAGTATCCACAAAATTAAAGGGAAGCTGCACAACGGCGAAATTCCCCGTCTTCATCATTTCCATCGCCAGAGGAATACTATGGCTGGAAAATGCTGGAAATCGCACCTTACCCGCTCTTACAGCCTCGGTAAGCCCCTCGAAAGCGCCTCCCGGAGCAAATACGGCATCTCGTCTCTCCACACTCGATACATGATGCATCTGATAAATATCAATATAATCGGTCCTCAGTCGATCAAGACATAAATTCAGATGCTCCCAAAAAGTTTTTTTGTCATTAGCGGTTGACTTTGACGCGATAATTAGATCTTCCCGTTTGATTCCACTGATTGCTTCACCGATCTTTTCCTCGCTGTCACCGTAAGCGTTTGCCGTATCGATAAAATTAACGCCCAGGCCGATAACGCCGCGCACAACAGAAACAGCATCCGCCTTAGACAGACGCATAATCGGGATTCCGCCGAACGCAACCCTGCTCGCCATAAGACCAGTCTTTCCAAAACGTATTCTTTCCATGACAAAAGTATAAGACAAAACATCAAAAAACGCAACACGCGTATCATTAGTATCATTAGTCCTCGATAAATGTCCACGTATGAATTCTCGCTGATGCCCATTATTACCACGTACAGAACATGTTTTGACCGGCCGGGCTGGAGATTTGGGGAGTTGATGATGAACTGGAAATTTTCGCTTATTTGCTTCATAATAATCTTATCTCGCCGGTGAAAGTTTTGGGTTCTCGCTGACATAACTTAACACCTGTTCTAGCGACAGGCCGACGGGGACTTTGTTTTTATTGAGTTGGAGCTGAAGGTTGAGATTGAAATTGTTAGAATTAAATTACTAAATTCGCGATGAAAGGCTGGGTTACCGTGGAAAAATTAAAAATCATTTGCGATTCGTCTGTGAGCAAGCCGATGCCGAAGTGGATGTCCGCGGCGGCAATCGCGGTTGGCCTGGCTCTTTTTTATAGCGCGTATTCGCTTTTTGCAAAGGATGGCTTTTCCGCGAATTCTTTTTATTCCGCCGGGCTCGGGGCTGTCTGCGTAATCGGCGCTGGAATCAGAAGAAAATTATATCTTTCAGACGTGGGGATTGTCCGGGAAACATACTGCTGGGGGAGGATGATCCGCACGATCCTCTCATGGAAAGACGTGAAGCACGTGACGCTAGCATACAAAGGGAAAAATATGATCGCGTTTTTTGAGGTTGGATTTATGGGTTGGAGAGTGCCTTTTTCGCGAAGCCAGGATAACAATGTCAGAGACGTCATAGAGGAGATGATACCGGATACGGAAGTGGACACGCTGAAGAACAAGTGAAGGCAGACCGGCGTAATTAACTATTTGAGGGCTGTGGTTTCAAGAGACTGACAGCAGTCTTGACAATGGGGGCTACATCATCCTATAATGTAATCACATCGTAAAAAACTAAACTTTCACCATTTAGGATGAAAGGGCAGAATCTCATAAATTCAGAACTTTGGAGTCTTTTTTTATGTGTCGGCCCTGACAGGGCAAACACATCAGGCGTTATGAAGCATTACTGTCATTAGTATGTCCGTTTTAAGCGTAAAACTTGCGAGGTCGGTCATACTATGCGTTAAGCGGTTCTGATGTGTCTGTCCTGTCGGTTTTTCCGTTCTTGTCAATCATCGTAAACGCAATAATTAAAATGCAAGCTCGACTTTAGAATTAACCCATGGGAATCATTTGTGTTGATTTTATCCGCGGCATATAGTCCGTGAAGTTCCCATTTCTAGATGTTTATTTTTTGTAATGAAAGGAGGCCTAACTGAGAACAGGGAAGAAGTCTTGTATCCGCGTCCATCATACTCATTTGTACGAAGGAGGAAAAAATGATGAGCAACGAAGAAAACGAGGAAGTAAAAGTCGGTCGCGATCCAACTCTGATTGAAACGCTTATCGTCATTGTGTTCGCGGCAACGTTGATCGCGCTGGCGGTGAGATACTGGGAGACTGACGTGCATATACCGCTCGTGTTATCCGGAGCGGTAGCATCGGCGGTGGCTATGTTCATTCTGAAATATCCCTGGAAGGTGATCGAAGAGGGGGTGCTTGCCTCAATACTTATGGGGATGCAGGCGGTCCTTATACTCCTCACTGTCGGGATTCTGATAGGAACCTGGCTCCTAAGCGGGGTCGTGCAGACGATGATCTACTATGGGCTCGCGATCCTGAAGCCCAGCATCTTCCTGATAGCGACACTTTTGATATGCAGCATCGTCTCCCTCTCTACTGGAACCTCCTGGGGAACGTCCGGGACAGTCGGCATCGCGCTGATGGGGATCTCGGCAGGGCTGGGTGTGCCGGATCCGGTAGCGGCGGGTTTTATAGTCTCGGGCGCTTATTTCGGAGATAAGATGTCCCCGCTTTCAGACACCACAAACCTTGCGCCCGCAATGGCAGGGACGGATCTCTTCCAGCATATAAGGGCAATGGTCTGGACGACCGGGCCTACTTATTGCATAGTCTTAGTGTTAGCCGGCGTTATGGGGATGGGATATTCGTCCGGTTCATTCGACACCGAAAAGGTGCGGGCTATTCAGGAACTGATGAAAGTAGAGTTTTCCATCTCCCCGATAGGTCTCATCCCGCCGATCATCGTTATCGCGCTGGCGGCTTCCGGCAAACCGGCGTTGCCGAGCATTTTCAGCGGAGTGCTCGCTGGCATGTTACTCGCCGTCTTCCAGGGAAGTACGTTCGGAGTGCTTCTTGACGTGATGCAGAACGGCTACGTTCCAGTTCTGCCGGCCAAATTGGCGGAACTCGCTGAAGATCTGCCCGCTTTAACGCAACTAATGGGTGAGCATGGCCTTGCTTCCTTCTCATCTGAATCCATTCTTAACGCCGCGGCGGTCTTAAACGAGCTCTTGGCGAGGGGTGGACTGCTTTCGATGACATGGACGGTCGCCCTCATCCTCTGCGCGCTGTTATTCGGCGGCGTGCTGGACAAGTGCGGCTATCTAAAGTCGCTGCTTGAAGTTATGATGAAGAGGGTACGCACCGTAGGCGGATGTGTGGTTGCTGTGACGATCGCTTGCATCGCCACGAACGCTATCGCCTCTGACCAGTATATCGCGCTCGTTCTCCCAGGCCGCATGTTCAAGAAAACATTCGACGACCAGGGACTTCACCCTCGCATGCTGTCACGGACGCTTGAGGACGTCGGTACCCTCACGTCGGCTCTCGTGCCATGGAACACATGCGGCGCGTATCAAAGCACCACGCTCGGAGTTCCGACTGTTCAGTACCTCCCATACGCTTTCCTGAACTACCTCAACCCGGTAGTGGCTATAATCATGACATACATGGGCATCGGCATAGCGTGGAGCGGCAAAGACGGCGAGCCCGTTATAGCAAAGAAAAAGCCCGCCGATCTGTAAAGACTCAAGAGCGGTCCAGATACGGGGTTCGAATTTGAAATAATCGCAAGAAGGTTCAGAGGCGGATCAAATCCTCTGAACCTTCTTGCTGTAGACCCGCCTGATTTGAAAGACACCGCGGGCCGGAATATTGTGATATTATTTATACTCACGAGCGGAGACGGTATAATAGCCGTATATCGCGCAAGTTCGGAGAGCATACAGTAATATTTTCCGCGGCGACGGTTTTGAGGGGGGAGATTGATCTGCTCAGCATCGACGGCAGTGGCTATTATATCTTTGAATCGATATCCGCGGTAAATCCTCGCGCGGTCATAGCCGAGCATAATTCCAAGCTTCCTCGGTATGAGCGCGGCGGAATGCGCACTATATCCAATGGGCGCCACGCGAAAAGACGCCTGATATGACGTCGGAATCGTTTGAAACCGTCACTGTCGGAGGGGTCATGCTCGCAATGATAATAAGATCGTCCTTTACCGCGGACGGCGTCAATTTTTTCACGCCGAATGACTTCTCTCAGCAGTTGGCATACATGCGTCACCGTGCGGGCCGGGTAATAGACGCCCACGTTCATAATCCTGTCATGCGTGAGGTTCATTATACTCTTGAGGTCCTCTTCATACGGAAGGGCCGCCTGCGCGTCGATTTCTACGACAAAGAACAAAATTACCTGGAGAGCAGGGAACTCGCGGAGGGTGACACTATACTGCTAGTTGAGGGCGGACATGGTTTTGAGGTGATCGAGGAAGTTGAGATGATCGAGGTAAAACAGGGGCCATATGCCGGAGACGCGGATAAGACGAGATTTGAGGGCAGCGCCCCGATGTTGGGCAAGCTCATCGGGAAAGGACAGAAGGGATGATGAAGGTAGCGGTCAACGAGCCTGATCTGTGCGGCAACGAAAAAAAATATCTTGACGAATGCGTAGATACTGGGTGGATCTCCTCAGAAGGCCCATTCGTAGAGCGTTTCGAGCGTGAAATGGCGCTTGTCTGCGGGCGCAAGCATGGGATCGCGGTGAGTAACGGCAGCGCGGCGCTCGACGCGGCGCTCCTCTCCCTGAGTCTGCCCGAGGGCAGCGAGGTTATCATGCCGGCGTTTACCATAATATCCTGCGCGTCGGCCATCCTGAGAGCTGGGTGCGTTCCAGTTCTAGTCGATTGCGGCAACAGGACATGGAATATGGATACCGATCAGATCGAGTCCAAGATTACCTCTAAAACGCGCGCTATAATGGCCGTGCATATCTATGGGCTTCCCACGGATATGCGACCCGTCGCCCAGATAGCCCAAAGATACGGTTTAAAGGTTATCGAGGACGCGGCAGAGGCCATAGGGCAGACGTGTTATGAGCGTTCCTGCGGATCCTGGGGTGATATAAGCTGCTTCAGCTTTTATCCCAATAAACATGTGACGACTGGAGAGGGCGGAATGATTTTGTGCGACGACGACGAACTGGCCGATCGCTGCCGCTCTATGAGGAATCTATGCTTTATTCCCGAGCGGAGATTTGTGCATTATGAACTGGGATATAATTTTAGGATGTCGAACCTGCAGGCGGCACTCGGCGTAGCTCAATTGGAAAAACTCGATGAGACTGTAAAAAAGAAGAGACACATCGGCGCGAAATATCAAAGATTGTTTAGCGGCTTGGCGGGTTTGGAGTTACCTCTTCATAAAACTGAATACGCTGAAAATATATACTGGGTTTTTGGCCTGGTTCTCGGGGATGAAATATCGATTGACGCGCGTGAATTTACCAAGCGCCTCGGTCCCCTCGGGGTTGGAACCCGCCCCTTCTTTTGGCCTATGCACGAACAGCCGGTTCTGCTCGACAGGGGACTGTTCGGCGGCGAGAGGTATCCAGCGGCTGAGAGAATCGCGCGCAGGGGGTTTTACATACCCAGCGGAGTCGCTCTCACCGACGAACAGATGGAATATGTAGCTTGTCAGGTAGCATCCGTGCTGGAGGTTTCCTGATGTCACAGTTCGGCGATTACAGCAGATATTATAATTTATTATATAATGATAAGGACTACGCGGGTGAGGCAAGGTATGTGGACTCCTTGATCAAAAGATACGCCAAAAATTCCGCCGCGATATTGGAGCTTGGCTGCGGCACCGGGCGCTATACCGCCGAGTTCGCGGCTATGGGTTATCGCGTGCATGGCGTCGATCTGAGCGAGGATATGTTGCGCGAGGCGCGTAATATTAAAGATGATAGTATAGAGTTGTCTCGCGGGGATGCTAGGAATATACGCTTGGGCAAGAAATTTGACGTTGTGGCGGCTCTCTTTCACGTTATGAGCTATCAGTTGTCAAATAAGGATGTTTTTGACGTGTTGGTAACTATGAAAGCGCATCTGAATGAAGGAGGGATTGCTCTCTTTGACTTCTGGTATGGGCCGGCTGTATTGACGCGGGGACCGGAGACGAGGTTTAAAGAGGTTGAGAACGGCGAGATTAAGGTCTCGCGGGTCGCGGTTCCTGTTATGGATGTTGCCCGGAATATAGTTTCGGTGAATTACAGCGCTTTTATCCGGAATAAACGCGATGGGAGCATGAGCACACTGCATGAGACGCATAATATGAGATATTTTTTTGACACGGAGTTGTTGATGTTTAGTGATTTAGCTGGCATGGCTATAGCGGATACCGAGGCGTGGTTGGGCGGGAAGGCGGGCGTTGATGTGTGGAGTGCCGTTAAGGTATTAAGAGTTTCCGACGTAAGATGATGTTTTCCGAATGAGAGTAGCTGTATTTTTAGAGCAGGATATTAATGTTGGAGGTGGGTTCCAGCAAGCATATTCAGTAGTTGACTACATTGTGAGGCATCCCATCTCGGGAATAGAATATGTATTTTTTGTTTCAAACAAAAAAAACCACGAGTTCTTAAATAATCTCGGGTTGGAAAATATTCTTATTAAGCAAAAATTTCGTTGTCTGTTGCATAGAGCGGTTCGAAAATTATTAAAAATATCGCTCGGTGTTTTAATCCCGTTTCAAGGATATATAGACGATATATTAGCGTCGCGTAAAATAGACTTGGTCTATTTCTTAACCCCTTCGCATTACGCGATGTGCCTGAGGAAACATAATTATATTGTCACAATATGGGATTTGTGCCATAGGGATTGGGTTGAATTTCCAGAAGTGCGCAATGACCTCGAATTTGAAAGCAGGGAGTTTCTGTATAGAAATATCCTCGCAAAGGCTGTGGCTGTATTTGTCGATGCGGAATTAAGCAAAGGTAATATGGCGCGTCGTTATGGCGTTGACTTGGAGAGAATATACGTTACTAGTTTTTTTCCGTTCGAGTTCTCTGATTCAAAGAGTTCCGACGCCTCAGATGTCAGCGTATGCGAGAAGTATTCGATAAAAAAACCATTTATATTTTATCCAGCTCAGTTCTGGCATCATAAAAATCACTGTTATATCCTGGAGGCCATGGCTCTTTTAAGAGAAAATCAACCGCTTGAGGTAGTCTTTGTGGGTAACGATTACGGCTACAGAGAGTTTGTTGAAAAGCGTTCCAAGGAGTTGGGCGTTGATAAACGATGTCATTTTTTAGGTTTTGTCCCAAGAGTTGAATTGGAATCATTTTACAAGAATGCGCTAGCTCTAGTTATGCCCACTTATTTTGGTCCTACAAATATTCCGCCTCTTGAGGCGTTTTACTGGGGGTGTCCTGTCTGTTACTCTGACCTTCCAGGTTTGAGGGAACAGGTTGGTGAGGCGGCGTTTTTAATGGATCTCAAAGACCCAAATAGCTTGATTGAATATATTGATATTATTTTACAAGGCGGAGAGATTGTTTTATCGAAATTGAATGAGGGTCGTGAAAAATTGAAAGAATTTTCAGGGGAGAGATACTTCGAGACCTTCTCGAAAGTTCTGATTAATTATAAAGACCTAATGAAGTGCGAATAGTGCGCGAATATAAGCTTGAAACCGGCAGCGCGCCTAAAATAACAGTAATAACAGCCTGCGTCAACGCGTCGCGCACCATCGAGCAGACGCTGCGCAGCGTCTTGGATCAGGGGTATCCGAATCTGGAGTATATAATCATCGATGGAGGTTCCGAAGACGGAACCCTTGAAATTGTCGAAAGATACGGAACGCACCTCGCCGCGGCCATCTCCGAACCGGATAACGGCGTCTATGACGCGTTCAACAAGGGTCTTGCGCTTGCCACCGGAGATCTGATAGGAATTCTGAACGCCGACGATTTTTACGCCCCGTGGACCTTCGAGAGGGTTGCGGAAGTTTACGCCTCTCATCCGGAGTATGACGTATTTTTCGGAAAAGTCGCTGTCATCGACGAGGGGAAAAAAAGATGGAAGGTATACTCGATCGGTTCGGAGAGGGGGCTCGTCGATAGTATGAGCACACCCCATCCCGCGGTCTTTCTGCCGGGAAGGACATACGGCAAGTGGGGATTTTTCGATGATAGTTACAAGGTTGCCGGCGACTGGGATTATGTCCTTGGGCTTTACATGGACGGAGCCTCATTTTATCCGATAAACGAGGTATTGACGGCATTTCGCGACTCGGGAGTATCGAGCCTGCTCTCCCCCAGGCAGTTACATGAGAATAGACTGGTTTACTTTAAGTACCTTGATAGGACTGCCGCTCTGGGGAGAGTGGCAAAGATGTATCTGAAGTACTACGGCAGACGGTTCTTGCGGATTTCAAGGACTTACGATATTTACGCGGCGTACAGGGATAGGAATCTGCTGAACGTCGAGTTCTCCGGAGAGTACGGCGGCAACGCGGAGACCATGTGGAAATCCGTCGATACGCGAAGCGTTCGGAGGAAGGGCTGATTTAACTGAGCGCGAGACGGTTGAAAAATAACACTCAAGGGATATACTGTGTCTCGACTCGCAAACGTGGCGGCATTGTTGTCTGGGCATACAAATTGAGCCGCCAACCGGAAGGAGAGCATCGTTAATGTATAAAGTTGTGTTGCTGCGTCACGGCGAAAGTACATGGAATAAGGAGAACCGCTTCACTGGATGGACGGATGTCCCTCTGTCCGAGAAGGGCGCGTCAGAGGCGCGATCGGCTGGAGAGCTGCTTCTAAAGGAGGGGTTTTCGTTCGATATGGCCTTCACATCGGTGCTCAAGCGGGCGATTAAAACGCTCTGGCTCGCGCTCGAAGAGATGGATTCGATGTGGATACCGACGACATTCTCATGGCGGCTCAACGAACGCCACTACGGCGCCCTTCAGGGATTGAACAAGGCCGAGACCGCGATGAAGTACGGCGACAGCCAGGTTAAGATCTGGCGGCGCAGTTATGACGTCCGTCCTCCGCTTCTGGAACATGACGACGAGCGTTATCCGGCCAGAGATCCAAGATACGCCGGACTGGCGTCCGGCGAGATACCTTCGGGGGAGTGCCTGGAGGACACGGTCGCAAGGGTTGTTCCGTATTGGAATGACGTCATAGTTCCGGAGATAAAGGCTGGAAAGAGGCTGATAATCGCGGCGCACGGCAACAGCCTGCGCGCGCTGGTCAAACACCTCGATAACATCTCCAATCAGGACATTCTGGAGCTCAACATACCGACCGGGGTTCCTCTGGTCTACGAACTCGACGACAGCATAAGACCGATATCCCGCGCCTACCTGGGGGATCAGGAGGCAATCGCGGCCGCGGAGGCCGCCGTGGCAGATCAGGGCAGGGCAAAGTAGACGATGGATGAAAGACTCCTTGTATGCGCTCGCGAACTCATAGCTGAATCATTCGCGATGGACGCCCACTTCGATCTCGCGTTAGACCTGAATGACAGACGAGAGCAGGGGATGACGCGCGTCTACGGCGAACTCCATGACGGACCGATTCGAGCCGGAGGATGGAACTGCGTTGTTTCGTCACTCTTCATACATTCATTTAACTTACCGGAGATGGCCCTCCGCAAGGCGCTCGATCAGATCTCGTCGCTCTATCATGAGAGGGAGGAGAGTCCCGAACTGTTCTCGCTCTGCACGACAGTCAGTGATGTGGATGAGGCGAATCGGGCCGGGAAGACGGGCGTTTTGATATCCTTCGAGGGAGTCGAGCCACTTGGAAACGATCCCTCTCTCCTTGGAATATTTCACAGACTTGGAGTACGGGCCGTAGGCCTCGCGTGGAGCAGGCGCAGCTACGCGGCGGATGGCTGTTCGTTCAGGCCCTTGAGGGAGGGAAAGAAGGGTGGTCTCACCGAGTTTGGCGTCGGCGTCGTTGAGGAGGCCGAGAGGCTGGGTATGCTGATAGATATCAGCCATCTGAACGACGAAGGAGTGGAGGACGTTGCCAGGTTTACAAAAAAACCGTTCATCGCGTCCCACTCAAACTGCCGCTCCCTGGCGCCTTCGATGAGGAACCTTACCGACGATCAGATAAAGCTTGTGGCAAGCCGCGGCGGCGTCATAGGCATGAACGCGTGCAGCGCGTTCGTGTCCTCCGATAAGAGGGACGACATCGGCGCGGAGGACCTGTGCGGGCACATCGACCACATCGTGAGACTTGTCGGAGACGAGCACGTCGGCTTGGGGCTCGATTTCTGCGACAAGCTGGCGAATTATCACATCGCGCCGCCCAGCATAGAGACCTATGACTCGCTGAGCGGACACGGCGCGCTGCCAGAGCTGGTCGCGATCCTCATAAAGAGCGGATATGGCGATGAGAGCATACGAAAGATAATAGGCCTCAACTTCCGCAGAGTTTATAAGGATACGGTCGGATAGAGCTCGCGTATGAAAATATCGGCGATCTACGAGATATGCCATCATTATATTTCTGGCGCTTCATTAATATAAAATTTGGCGGTGGAATTTTTAACCGGAGGGCGAGTGGAATAGATGAGCGATGAAAGATTCGGGCGGCGGATGTCGATCTTCATGATGCGGCATGGTATGCCGGAATTCCCGGATGATAGGGATTATGTGTATGGGCAGACCGACTACCCTCTCTCTGATGTCGGTGTCTCGCAGGCTGAGAGAGTTGGTCTGGCGTTTCAGAATATCAGAGTACAGCGTGTTGTATCCAGTGATCTCCTAAGGGCCGTGAGAACAGCTGAGATAGTCACGGAAGCTCAGGGGGCGAAGATCCAAGGTGTCGAGAAGGATCCGGGACTGCGTGAGATTCACATGGGCTACTGGGAGGGTCTTCCCGTGGACGATGTCGAAATTCGTTTCCGGGATGAGTTTCTCAGCAGGGGAAGGGATATCGCGAACGTCGCGCCTCTCGGAGGGGAGTCGTTCGTTCAACTTCAGGAGAGGAGCGTCAAAGCCTTTGAGAGAATAATCGGTGATTCGCGCGACCTCGACCGCATCCTTCTGGTCGCTCATGCCGGCGTCCTGTGGAGCGTTATATCGCGGCTGTTTGGGATACCCCTTGGAGACGTCTTTAATTACGCCCATGATTACTGCGGGACGCACATCGTCGAGCGGCGCTTTGGCGATGCCGCCGACAGGTTTGGAAGCTACAGGTTGGTTCGTTACAACTGGCTGCCCGATCCCGCTATCATAGAACGGCGCGTCAGATCCGGCCGGTGACCGGCGATGTGTGAAATCGGCTTTGGGAGTGCGTGAAATGCTAAGACCGAACGAAAAGTATGAACCTACCGACTGGTCCGAGACGATGAAGTTTTTATCGGGCACGCTGCCCGAGATCACCATCAATTCCGAGCCGGAGATGTCATCGACCCAGACTGTCGCCAAGGATGCGGCCCGAAACGGCAGACCTCGGTGGAGCGTGTATGTAACCGATTTCCAAAGCGCGGGTCGAGGAAGGCGTGACCGAAGCTGGCAGTCCGTGCCGGGCAGGGATCTGACGTTCTCCGTTATACTGAGGCCGGACGTCGAGGCAAAATACGCCCAGTTGCTTGGTCTTGTCGCGTCCTTGTCCGTCTCCCGAACTATAAGGAGGATTTCACGCGATATTGCGGACGAGGTATCGATAAAGTGGCCGAACGACGTTCTGATCGGCGGACGAAAGGTCTGCGGCATAATATGCGAGATCTCGGGCAGGGACGCGGCGATCGACTACGCTGTACTCGGTATCGGAGTCAACGTGAACAGAACGCTGGATGAACTGCCGCGACTTGATTCACCGGATAGACCAAACGCGACCTCCCTTCTCGTTGAAAGTGGCAGGCGCTTCGGCCTGCCCTCGCTGCTAGGGGGAATACTGACGGAGTTGAGCGGGATGTCGGGCCTCATAACTACAGATGAGAACAGGCGTCTGTTTATAGCGGAGTATGAGCCGAACTGCGGTACAATCGGCAAAAGGGTGAAGATCGTCACTGATGATGGAGGCTTTGAAGGGACCGCCTCGGGGATAACGCGGGATGGAGCGCTTATCGTCAGGAATGAGGCCGAGGAGCGGGTTTTCTATGTGGGCGATGTTGTCCACGCGAGGCTTTAGAAGACCGATTCGCGATTCTTACCGATAACTGTCGATTATTGCCTTCAGCACGTCCGCAACCTGTTCCGCCGCGACTACCACCTCGGGATCGAATTGGCTCCCAGCGCTTCTGTGGATGTCAGCCATCACATCTTCAAAACTCCTGGCTGGTTTATAGCTTCTTTTGAATACCAGGGCGTCCAGCACATCGGCGACCGACGTTATTCTGGCGTGGATCGGAATGGCGTCGCCGGACAGTGTTTCGATCTTCGGGTCGCCGGTGTATCCGGCGCCGTCCCATCTCTGATGATGATGCAGGGTGATTTCGTACGCCATTCGCTCCAGTTTGGTTTCGGCGGCCGAATACATTGACGCGCCCTCCGCGCAGTGTCTCTTCATTATTTCGAACTCTTCCCGCGTCAGGCTGCTGTCTTTTTTCAGGATAGAATCGGGGATAGAGATTTTGCCTATGTCATGGAGCATCGCGGCCAGCCTAAGCGTGTCCTTCTCGATCTGCCTCTGCTCAAAGTTGACCCCTTTCAGCTCGGCCCACTTGTCATATATCTCCGCCGCCAAGGAGCCGACGCGGTCAACGTGCGGGCCTGTCTCGTCGGGATCTCTGCGCTTAGACATTTCGATCATGGTGTCGATAAGCCGTCTCGTCATGATCGACCTCGTTAGATATGGCATAGTCTGGCACGACAGGAGATCCACATATCTCGCGTCCTCGACTTCGAACGCCTTGACCTGTCCTGAGACGTTCTTGCAGTTTATCAGCTGGATGACGGCTATGACAGTATCGGTTGAACCCTGTACGGGCACTGTGAGAATCGATATCGTTTCGTATCCGGACTTATCGTCGAAGGAACGGTTGAAGGAATAGGGGACATCATCTGGAAGAAGTTTTACGTCCGGGATGTTCAGAATTTCATTCTCCAGCGCCACGTAACCGCTTATAGACGTTCTGTCTATGGGTATCTCCATGTTGATGTAGTGATTTTTGTTAGAATTATCGGAAAAGAGCGTGTCGTTTTGAACGTACTTGAATTGCAGCCTGCTTCCGCCTCCGGTCACAAGATAAAAGGTGCCTCCGTCGGCCTTCGTCGCATCGCGGGCTTCAGTCAGCATCATCTCTACTATGGTCCTCAGATCCTCGAACTGGTTCACATAGTGGGAGAAAGCCAGCAGGCGTTTCGCGATATTGGACTCCTTGTTTCTTCCACGGTCGGTCCACGTCACCCCGCTGTTATTCAGCCATGGAAGCCTCGCGTTGTTATACGCGGGCTTACCAAGCCGCTCCCTTATGGTTACTAGCATATCGGTGGCCTTAGATGTACCGCTGTTGCGCCATATTTCAATCAGGGACCTGCCGCCCCACGGACGGTCGTTGGTGTTGCGGTATCTTTCGAACGAATGCGACAGCAGCGGGAAGAATCGCTCCACCAATAACATGACATACTCGAACATCCAACTTTCAAACGGAGAGATAACTCCGTTGTCGTCCTTGTGATTTATGAGCTGAAGGACCCCCGCCAACCTCTTATCCTCGTCGAATATAGGGACCGTAATTGCTGAGACAGTCGAGTATTTGGCGTTCCTGTCGTACTCGTCGTTGATGCTGAACTCCGCGCCGCTGCACTCGGCCCTGGCGTCGCCGACCACCAGCGGCTTCATATTCATGGCGACGTACCCGCACATCGAGTTGTTGTTTATCTCTATCGTTCTGCCCAGATATATGTTGTCCATCTTTTCCGTATTGCCGAGAACTTCGTTCTGGACGTAAACGAAGCGAAGAATGTCCCCATCCGCGACGTATATAGACGCGGCTTCGGCGAACGTAGCCTCCCGCATCTCGGTGAGGATGTCCGAGATGAGATCGTCGATGCCGCCGGAGACCAATTTGATGAAAGACGAAATACGATCCAGCATCGCGGGTTTTTTTTCCAGTCCCCAATGAAGCTGAGACGATTTTTCAGCGGATATCACATCGTCGAGATCTTCCGCTTTCACAGATAGATACCTCCAGTCCGTAATCCGCTCGCAATCATATTCGATGAGAGAGTTAAATCCATCAGCATCTCTTGTATCCTGATTTCATCACAGTTTCAAGGATCTCCTCCTCTGAGACGGGTTCATAATTTCGCATCTCCACGCTGACGTTGATGGTGAATGTATTTCGCGCTGGCTGCCAGTTTTCAGAGAAGAGAGTGTGGATATGACCGCATATGGCAAGCGTATCCCTGGCTTGGACCATGCAGGGATCGTGAGTGAGCATGAAGCTGAGCCCATTTATATCGACAGATCCCAGCCTCTTGACGGATCGGAACCCGATCTCCCTGTACGTCTCGATCTCGAGGCTGTCGTGATTGCCTAAAATCAGATGGAACGGCCGCAAGCCGATGCCGAGCGTATTCATCAATCTTCCGCATGTCGAGTGAGGCGAATCGGGGTGACGGTTTCCAAAGATGTCACCGATGATGAATATCTCATCCGCTTCCTTCGTCTTCGTCACAAAACGGCGGACCATGTCCTCGTTCATCTCTTGCACGGTCGCGTAAGGGCGGTCACAGTAGGCTAAAATGTCCGGGTCGAAAAAGTGTTGATCACTGGTAAAGTACCTCAATTATGGATACCCCTTTTTTAGGTCACTTATTACGCACGCTTGAAGTATAACATATGAGTGTCAGGTTATTTCATAAAGTGATGTAGCATTGCCGGATGAACTTATATTAACGCTATTAACGCTGAACTTATTAACTTTGGAAACTTGCTTGCGAATTTGCCGGAACGGTAATATAATCCGTCATACTGTATCTGTAGTGAGTGATGTCGCGTGATGGCGCTGGAGGTGTGAGCAGGTTGAAGAAGGATATACATCCGAAGTACGGGGAGTGCACGGTCAGCTGTTCGTGCGGTAATAGTTTCGTAACTCGCTCGACTCGGAAGGAATTGAAGGTATCTGTGTGCAATGCGTGTCATCCATATTATACCGGCAGGAAAGGACGCGTTATAGAGGCTGGGCGTCTTGAGAAGTTCCGCCAGAAGTACGCGGGGATTGATTACGGCCAGAGGAGGAAGGATGATTTAGAGGCATGACGGTTACCGGGCTGTGTGCCTGTGTCTTTCTCTGCTGGCAGAATTAGGATGGGCGTCCCTTATGTCGATGAATGACCGCTGACATAAGGGTTTTTTTTGGTGATTTCAGGGGTAGATAGCAATGAAAAAAAAATTGGGCTTGCTGTGGAGGATTATCGGTGACACGTTGTGTGGCGGTATTCATCTTGGCGTGGTCACTAAAGTGCTGTTTGCGGGTCTGTCGCTGTGGGCGGATGACGCGTCTGGCAAGGAGATCGACGAGTCGCGGAAGATCCCCGTCGGCGGACAGGCTGTAATAGAGGGTGTCCTGATGAAAGGTCCGGAGCGCTGGGGCCTTGCGGTAAGGGAGCCTGACGGTAATCTTTGGAGCTCCTCGTGGCAAGGGGCATTCTGGCTCAAGCGTGGAGCCTGGAAATGGCCGGTCATAAGGGGTTTCGCGTCGATGGTTGAGATGATGAGAGTCGGAGTGAGAGCGCTCTCCATATCCGCGGAGCGTGCACTTGGAGAGGAAGAGAGCTTCTCCCCTGTAGAGATGGTCATATCGCTGGCAATAGCGATTCTCATGGTAGCGGGTCTGTTCATCGCGTTTCCGGTCTGGGTGTCGGACAGATTCATCGAATTGACTGGAGTCTCCAGCGCGGCAAAGAATGTCGCGGAAGGAGTCGTCAGGGGATCCGTCTTCGTCTTGTACATAGCCGTGATCGGGCTGTGGAAAGATATTCAAAGGGTGTTCGCGTACCATGGGGCGGAGCACAAGACGATCAACGCCTACGAGCAAGCTCTTCCCATGACCCAGGAGAACATCGCCGGCTGCTCCCGCATTCACAGGAGGTGCGGAACGTCTTTTATGCTGGTTGTCGTTGTGGTCAGTATTGTGATATTCTCGTTTCTCGGGGAGGGGCCTGTCTGGATACGGGCGGCTGAGAGGGTGGTCTTGCTCCCGATCGTAATAGGGATATCATACGAGGCGATACGCGGAGCGTCGAAGTCAGATACGTGGGGAAAGTATCTGATCATGCCGGCCCTCTCTCTGCAATATTTAACCACGAAGGAGCCCGACGAGTCTATGATCGAAGTGGCGATAAGGTCCTTAGACGCGGCGCTGAATCCTGACGCTGCGCCGGACGACGCCGTGTAATACGGTTGGAGAAGAAGCCATGGGAGGGGGTGAGCTGAATGGATCTCTGGCAAAAGCTCGAAGAGGTCGAAGCCACGTATAAGAGCATCGAAGCGAAGATGTCCGAGCCAAATGTGGCGTCCAATCCGGCTGAGATGCAGGTGTTGGGCAAGAAACACGTCGAGATTGAGCCTTTGATTGAAGCAATGAACGAATATAAACGTGTTTTGGGCGAAATGAGCGGATCGCGGGAGATCGTCGAAACGGAGACCGACGAGGAGATGAAATCGCTCGCCAGAGACGAGCTGATGTCGCTTGAAGGCGTGAGATCGGAGATAGAGGAGAAAATTCGGCTTCTTCTCCTCCCAAAGGACAGAGATGATGACAAGAACGTCGTGATTGAGATACGCGGAGGGACTGGCGGTGACGAGGCGGCACTGTTTGCCGCGGACCTGTACAGAATGTATACGCGTTTTGCGGAGCGCGAGAGCTGGAAGGTCGAGATACTTGACGCGAACGAGACGGGAATAGGAGGTTACAAGGAGATAGTATTCCGCATAGAAGGCGGCGGAGTCTACAGCAGGCTTAAGTTCGAGAGCGGAGTTCACCGGGTGCAGAGGGTCCCGGTCACCGAAGCCGGAGGCAGAGTCCACACATCAGCCGCGACTGTGGCCGTGTTGCCGGAGGCTGAGGATGTCGATGTCGATATACGATCCGAGGATCTCAAGATCGATACATATCGGTCCGGTGGCGCCGGTGGTCAGCACGTGAACATGACCGATTCAGCGGTCAGGATAACTCACATTCCGACCGGAGTGGTGGTGACCTGTCAGGATGAGCGCTCCCAGATAAAAAACAGGGCGAAGGCGATGCAGTTGCTTCGGACGAAACTCTACGATGTGGAACTCAGAAGAAGACAGGATGCCATGGCCGCCGAGAGAAAGGGACAGGTTGGTTCCGGAGACAGATCGGAGCGCATACGCACATACAATTACCCTCAGAACAGGGTTACGGATCACAGGATAGGCCTCACGCTGCATAAATTGGACCAGATAACCGAGGGAGACCTCCGCGAGTTGATAGACGCGCTCACCGTTGCCGATCAGGCGGAGAGACTGAGGAACTTCGAGGCATAAACTGAAAGCGCCATGGATGGTTTTATCCGCTCTGGACTCATTCGGTCAGAGACGGCGAAGATGCTCTCCGACGCTGGAATCTATCAGCCGTTCATCGAGGCGGACAGGATAATCTGTCACCTGCTTCGAGAGGACCGGGCATCGCTTCACGCTCACCCCGAACGCTTGATCAGCCCGCGTGAAGCGGAGTTTGTGATGAATCTCGCGGCCCGTCGGGCGCGTGGAGAGCCTCTAGCATATATCATAGGGTTCTCACTGTTTTTGGACAGGGAATTTATGGTGGAAAGCACTCTGATTCCCAGGCCGGAGACGGAAATTCTGACGTCGCTCGCTGATGAGTATATAAAAAAAACTTCAGGATCTGGAATTCTGGCCGACTGGTGCACAGGAAGCGGGTGCATAGCGGTAACCCTGGCAGCCCGCAATCCTCGATGGAGCGTCTATGCCGCCGATTCGAACCAGGCGGCTCTGTTGACGGCGTCTGCCAACTGCCGGTTTCACAGCGTGAGAGAACGAGTCACGCTCATTGAGTGCGAAAGCCCCGCGGAAGCTCTCCAGATCGTCGGAGAGGCGTCGCTTGATCTCGTTGTGTCAAACCCTCCGTACATTCCAACAGCTGTAATCGACACCCTCGAAAGACAGGTGCGCGATTATGAACCGCGTGTCGCTCTCGACGGGGGGATAGATGGTCTCGATGTTTGCAGGTTAATGCTCGTCGAACTCCCTCGTCTGATGAAAGACGGGGCCGCGTTTTTCATCGAGACCGGCGGAGCCGGGCAGGTATCGGAGCTGGCAAACCTGAGCGGACAGGCCGGGCGCGGTTTGGATTTTATCCGGAGCTTCGAGGATCATCGTGGAATTGATAGATTTATGCTCTGGATAAAGTCCAAAAAGGAATAAATACGATCTTAGCGGTTATCATTAAATTTCACTTGGCAATTAGATTTTGTTCTTTTTTTATTATGAGAATACTGCCGAATAATCAAAATAATACTCTTATATATCGACTATATTACCGTTATTCTAAAAATAGTTTTTTTAAAAGTACAATCGCGAAATGTGGGTTATAATGAAATGGATGAATTGTATGGACTGGGTGAAATGAAACTGATGAATTGTATGGATGGGGTGGTCGGGGTGGAGAATCGGCAGCTTGTAATAATTGGAGCCGGTCCGGCTGGTTTGACTGCCGCGATTTATGGACGAAGGGCGGGAATCGGCGTGCTCTTGCTCGAAAGGGGCATGAGCGGCGGACAGATAAACGTTACGGCCGAGATCGAAAATTATCCCGGCTTCAAACATGCGGAGGGGATGGAGCTCGCAAACGCGTTTCGGGAACACGCCGAGAAGTTCGGGGCCGAATTTCGGGATTGCGAGGTTAAGTCCGTTTCGATTGACGGTGACGTTAAGACGGTAAAGACGAACGAGGGCGATATAGAGGCGGATGCCCTGATAATCGCGAGCGGAGCATCCTTCAGCAGAGCGGGCTGCAAGGGGGAGAGAGAGTTCGCGGGCAGAGGCGTCAGTTACTGCGCGGTGTGCGACGGGGCATTCTACGAAGACGCGCCTGTCGCCGTGATAGGTGGGGGCAACACTGCCCTGGATGAAGCGGATTTTCTTACACACTTCGCGTCAAAGGTATACATAATTCACCGCAGGGAGGAGTTTAGGGCTCATAAATCAGCGGTTGACCTGGCGGCCGCTAACCCGAAGATTGAGAGAGTAATGGGGTTTATCGTGGACGAGATCGCTGGCGGCGATATGGTCGAGCGAGTTGTGGCGCGAAACCTCAAGAGCGGGGAGATAAGGGAGATCGAGGTCAAGGGCGTATTTGTATTCGTTGGCACAAGTCCTAACACCGAGTTTCTAAATGGAGATAAGTCCATTGAGAGGGCGCGCGGCGGATGGATCGTGACCGATAATAAAATGGAGACGTCCGCGGAAGGGGTTTTCGCTGCCGGTGATGTGCGTGACAAGTTTCTGAGGCAGGTTGTGACGGCTGCTGGTGACGGCGCTACCGCTGGCATGGCGGCATACGAATATATCTTCCATCAGCACCGCCTCAAATCCACTCTGCTCGCTCCCGAACACGTGACAGCGTTCTTTATGTCCAGCATTGATTCGGAGCATCTGGCTATCGCAAGCCAGATTGATTCGATGGAGAAGAGCGGGGAGGAGAAGATTGTGATTGTAGACGCGCATCGAAATCTGCGAATCCGTAAAAAACTGGATATAAAAGTTCTGCCGGTCGTGGTGGAATTCTCCCGGGGGACCAAAGTAAGGGAAGCTGTGGTTAAGACCTTTGACGACATAATAAACTTCCGCGAGAAACATTAGACTCTCTAAGAGGAGGTCTTTCCTCATATGATGATAACCATAACTCCGAATCCCGCCATCGACGAAGTGTACACTGTGTCAAATTTTAGGCCAGGCCGATGGTTTAGGGCGAGCGACGTGAATCGTTCCCCTGGGGGAAGGGGGGTCAACGTCTCCATAATATTAAAGCAGTTGGGTTATGACTCGGTATCCACAGGATTCCTCGCCGGCCACACCGGTTCGTATATCAGAGATGAGATATTAGCGCGGGGAATATCGACGAACTTCGTGGATGTCAAGGGCGAAAGCAGGTCGAACACCTTTATTCGAGACGATGTCGGCGCGGTTGAAACTCTGATCGCTGATTCAGGTCCTAACGTCGGGGACGACGCTGTGAAACGCTTCTTTTGGAATCTCGAACGCCTGCTTCCGCGGGCAACCGCGGTTCAGATGGGTGGTTCGCTGCCGCCGGGCTTGCCTGACGACTTCTTCAAAGGCGCGATTGACATAGCGCGGCGCAGGAATATACCGGTTTTTGTCGAGTCGTTCGGGACGCCCTTGGACCGCGCGATAGAGGCCCTTCCAACTGTAGTCAAAATAGATCAGAGGTTTATGAAAAAGATGCGCGATGTTTCGCTCTCCGCGCTGGATTACTTGATAGACGTCTCCAAGGGGATCTTTGACGAGGGCGTCGATTGGATAGTAACGTCGTACTTCAACAACTCCAATCTGTTCTGCACGACAAAAGGTCACTTTCTCGCTGAGATCGACGTCGAGAGCGCGGTGACCTTCCGCGCGGCGAGCGACTCTCTCACTGCGGGCATGATGATCGCCCGCGCGGAGAGGATGGGCATCGAGGATACCATAAGATTTTCGATGGCCTGCGTGCGCGAGAATATTCACAGCGATGTCGCAACGGCTATATCCCGAGAAAATGTCGAGAAAGCCGTCGCGAAAGTTGTGATCCAGAAGCTCTGACCGGACATTGTGAATGGAGGGAGTCTATGATGTTGGTTAGGGACATAATGGAAAGGGACCTGACGTCTCTCTCGGAGGAGACCCCACTACTTGAGGCGATGGCGCTGATAGTGACGCACAAGACGGGTGGTCTGCCAGTGCTGGACAACAACAGCAGGGTTGTTGGATTCCTCAGCGAGGGAGATGTTCTGAAGGCTGCGATACCAGGGTATCTGGGGTATATGGATGAGAACTTCGCGGCGCCGGATGTCGGCAAGATAAACGCGAGGGTAAAAAGAGTGGGAGACGATCCCGCGCGGAACTACATGACAAAAGGCGCGCTCGTATTCGATGAAAATGAAACCGTCTCAAACGCCCTCGTCGCGCTTTTCAAACGAAACGTGAGGGTGGCGCCAGTCATCAAAAATGGCTCTCTTGTCGGCATAGTGAACAGGGAGGAGATACTCAGGGGTTTCGTCCAGAACAACTTCGGGGACGGAGAGGAGAGTTGAGTTCGCGGCGGATTTTATGTCTTGTTATAGCTTGTTCTGTAAAAATCAGGTCCGAACCTGAGTAGTAGTGAAGGATAAAATCGGTATTTACGATAAGTTTTGAGACCAGACCCCCTTGCCTCCTGGAGTGAATCGCGCTTTCAGATGCCTTGACGTATGTGGATCCCTGGTATATTATCTCGTAGTGATGATTGAGTGATGGTGAGTAACGGGAGGGGTCTGTTGGGGTGATTGAATTGGCTCCGCGGGTTTTTTTGTATGTCGGGGTGTAGCGCAGTCTGGTTAGCGCACCTGCCTTGGGCGCAGGGGGTCGAAGGTTCAAATCCTTTCACCCCGACCAGTGTATAATGACGAGATAAGGTTGCGGGAATAGCTCAGCTGGCTAGAGCGATGGCCTTCCAAGCCGTAGGTCGCGGGTTCGAATCCCGTTTCCCGCTCCAATACTTCAGTCACAATGACGTATGATGACAACAACAATATGCCCCTGTAGCTCAATGGATAGAGCAACTGCCTTCTAAGCAGTAGGTCACAGGTTCGAGTCCTGTCGGGGGCGCCACTTCGAGAAGTGTCTTTGCCCATCTTTCTCAATCTCCATCCGGCCAATCAAAACACGCGCTATAACGCGGTAATAATGGGTCGCGCTAATCCGGTTGCAGCCTTGATTCTTTGACATTCATCTTTACAAGTTCGTCTTTATCCTCCGCATATGCTATAATTACCAAAATTATGATTGAAGAGGAGATCATTTCATGAAAGTTCATATCCTTGCGATAGCAGTATCTATTTTGTTAACAGCTATATATTCGATTCAAAACTCGCAGGAGATCACGGTTCGGTTCTTCTCGACATGGACGTTTCGCCAAGGGGTTTGGGAGGCCATTCTGTTCGCCGGCGGAGTGCTAATTATGTGGATCTCTTCAATGTTCGGAAGCTGGGATACGTACGTCAGAAACAAAAAGGTCGTCAAAGAGAAGGATAAGAGAATAGCGGAACTTGAGGAGGAAAGAAAGTCTCTGATTTCAGCCATAAGAATGACGCCAAACGAGGCGGCGGACCGCCAGCTGGCCGCTGAGCCGCCGGAGACGGCAGATGAGACAGTGTATCAGCCGGTCGAGGAGTCATTTGACAGTCTGTCCAAAGAAAAGGAGACTGAACAGTATTGATACCTTCCTATTCTGAGGGACGGTTTCGAATCTGGGAACCGGACGAAAGCGTGAATGGGATAGCGAAGGAGTGCGGGTGTTCTCTATTTGTCGCGTCTCTGCTCAGGCTCAGAGGCGCTGATTGCGCCTCAATGCGAGAGTGGCGTAAAAGATGGATCTCTCCGGACTTGGATTACTGGCTGAAGCAGGTTGAACTTGGATGCGCGTCGGAGAAGGCATATGATCTATGGTCGAAGATCGGAAGCGGGAGTAACGTTGTGGTCTATGGCGACTACGATGTTGACGGCATAGCTTCCACGACGTTCATGATGGAGCTCGCCCTGCTGAAGGGCGCGCGGGTGCGTTACTACATCCCTCACAGGTACAATCAGGGGTATGGATTTCACCCTGGCGTCGTACAGACAATAGCGAAGTCAAACTGTCCCTGTGACATTCTCGTCGTAGTGGATTGCGGAACCCAGAATGTGGAGGCGACCGAGATGGCCCGATCATACGGCATCCCGGTCATAATTTTCGATCATCACCTCGCCCGTGGAGACCTCGCCGCGAGCGATGCCCTGATCAATCCTCATGTGGATGGAAACGATCTGGGGCGTCAGCTTTGCGCTACCGGCGTTGTCTGGTGTTGGGCGTGGAAGAACGGCATGGCGCCGCGAGACTGGCTGATTCACAATCTCGATGTCGTTGCGCTCGCGACCATTGCTGACTGCGTGCCGATGTCGTCGCCCGTAAACAGAGCTATTGTAAAGGAGGGCGTAAACGAGATAAGAACCAGCCCCCGCCCTGGGCTCCAAGCCCTGGTGGATGGCATGGAGCTTGATCTATCCTCGCTCGACAGCGATCTGTTGTCGATGCGCATCATACCATGTCTGAACGCCGCGGGAAGGCTGGAGCTGGCGGACCTCTCCATGAAAATTTTTTTTCCAAGCCACGATATTGGAAATCACGCGCAAAAACTTATAAACCTGAACAAGAGACGCCGCGATCTGTCAACGAAAATAATAAGCGATGTCGAACATGGTATGGCTGGGGATTCCAAATACACGCACGTGCTCTTCGGAGAAGACTGGCCGGCGGGCGTCTTGAGCAGCGTCGCCAGTCATGTATGCGCTCTCCGGGATGCCCCAATTGTCCTTGCCGCTCCCGCTCAGCCTACACTAGTCAGGGGGACGCTGAGGGTTCCGCGGGGAGTGGATGCCGAGGCGATTCTTTCATCCATATCGAGTGATCTTTTGAGCTGGGGGGGACACCGAATGGCTGCTGGTTTCAGCGTAAGTATAGACAATTGGGCCATGGTTCGCGACAAGCTCGAGGATATTCTGTCGAACACCGATAACATGGTTGAGAAAGAGGAGATCCTCTGCTGGTCGCCGGCAGAGCTTGACATAGACGTCTGGAGAGAGGCTGAGTGCCTGGGTCCGTTCGGCGTCGGCAATCCGCACCCGAGGCTCTTCTGTTCCCAAAAAGGAGTGATGTGTGTGGAGCCCTTGGGGAGAAGGGGCAACCATGTCAAGGTTCTCGTTGAAGGACGCGAACTGCTTGCCTTCTGGGGCGATCATCTGCTTCACTCGAACAGCACCCCATCCGGATGGGTATATAAGCCGAGAATAAACTTCTGGAGGGACCTCGAAAGCCTGCAGCTTGTGCTTGAGAAGATAGTGCTTAACGAGGTGTAAGGGAGCGGAACGATGACTGAGGGGAAGGCAATTGAAGGCGTTGATGCCGTTGAGCGGGGTGGGGCTGAGAGCGGGAATCCGCCGAGGTTGATCGCGAATCCGTCATCGATCAGGGTTGGAGTCGATAAGACGATGCGCGCCCTTATGGAGAGTTACATCGGAAGGATCTCCGCCGATCAAAGGGTTGTAAGCGTAAGAATTGCTTGGCAGGAATTATGGTACCGGGCATCCAGGTATTTGCAGAAGGAAGATCTGATGCGGTTAGGGGATGCGTTTGTATATTCATCGAATGCCCATTCAAACCAGCGCAGACACAATGGCGACCCTTACATAATACACACTCTTGGCACGGCTTCTATCCTTTCGGATATACAGATGGATATACAGGCCCTGGTTGCCGCTCTTCTGCACGACGTCATCGAAGACACGGAAGTGACTCCTGACGAGATAGGCAGACTCTTTGGTGATAGCGTTCTGACGCTCGTGGACGGGGTTACTAAACTTGGCAGGCTGCCATTCAAGAACCTCGCGGATTACCAGGGCGAGAACCTTCGCAAGATGTTCCTCGTCATGGCCAAGGATGTCAGAGTCGTCCTGATAAAGCTCGCGGACCGCTCGCACAACATGAGCACTATAACCGGACACAGGCGCGAGAGACAGCTCGCGATCGCGACCGAGACTATGGAGATATACGCTCCGTTGGCTCACAGGCTGGGGATCTATCATATAAAACGGGAGCTGGAGGACCTTTCTTTTCGAGTCATAGATCCTGAAATGTATTACGACATAAAAAGACGCATTCGCAAGCGAATGCCCGAGAGCGAGAACGCCATAAAAAAGGCGATGGAGACGCTCAGCGAGCGTCTGCGTGAGGATAATATAAAGGCGCAGACTAATGGCCGAATGAAGCACTACTACAGCATTTATGAAAAGATGAAGCGAAAGAACCTCTCTCTCGATCAGGTGTACGACCTCATGGCGCTCAGGGTGATCGTAAACAGCCTTGCGGATTGTTATCAGGTTCTCGGGATAGTTCATGCTCTCTGGAAGCCGATACCCGGTCAATTTGACGACTACATCGCGAACCCCAAGGGGAACATGTATCAATCGCTTCATTCGACTGTGGTCGGTCCTGATGGCGAGCCGCTGGAGATTCAGATTAGGACATGGGAGATGCACCGCCTCGCCGAGTATGGCATTGCGGCGCACTGGCAGTATAAGGAGAATAAGAGAAGCGCGGATGACATAGACCTCCAGCTTGCCTGGATTCGAAAGGCGCTGGAGACCCAGGGGGAATCATCCGGACCCTCTGACTTTTTGGAGCATATCAAGACGGATGTCCTGTCTACAGAGGTCTTTGTATTCACGCCGCAGGGCAAGGTAATTTCCATGCCCAACGGATCCACGCCGATTGATTTCGCGTATTCGGTGCACACCGAGATAGGCAACAAGTGTGTCGGCGCCATGGTAAACGGGCGCATTGTGCCGATGGATTACGTCATGCAAAATGGCGACATCGTCCGGATATTGACCTCTCCGCAGGGCAAACCATCGCGCGATTGGCTGAAGATAGCGAAATCGAACAGGACACGAAATAAAATACGATCATATTTTCGTCAGATCGACAGGTCGGATCGGGAAGATAAGATAGAGCGCGGGAGAGATCTCCTCTTCAGGGAGATTCAAAGGCGGTACCCCGGAGAGGGACGTACTGTCGACTCGCTCACGCATCTCATGAGCCAAGTCTCGAACGATCTCGGTTACGCCGGGGTAGAGGATCTCATAGTCTCCATCGGAAACGCGCATCAGACCGCTTCTGGCGTCATGTCGCGGATTGAAAGCCATATGAAGGAGAGGATAGAACAGCCCGCTCAGACGAAGCAAGCGGCAAAGACGGCCAAGGAGATCGACTCGGCTGTCGTCGTCGATGGAGCGGATGGAGTTCTCGTAAACCTCGCGATGTGCTGCTGTCCGGTGCCGGGGGATAAGATAGTGGGGAGCGTGACGCACAGCAGAGGCATAACGATTCACAGGAGCGACTGCGCGAACCTGGAGAGGGCAGCGGATGACAAGAAGATCCTCGTGAAGTGGGGAAAAAAGCGTGACATACGCTATACGGCGAGAATAAAAGTCGAAGCGTCGGACAGGCTTGGATTGTTCGCGGACCTTGGACAGGCGATACATCAAACAGACGGATTGATAGTCAATATTAGGGGCAACGTGGTCAACGGAACCCGGGCGAGGCTTGCCATAGACCTTCAGGTGTGGGACCTCGAACATCTGTATAGGATCTTTGCGAGGATAAACTCTATCAAGGGTATGATGGAGATAACAAGAGGGTGATACGGTAAGATGAAGCTCGTTTTGCAGCGCGTCAGAAGGGCGTCGGTAAGCGTGGATGGAGATGTGGTCGGCGAGACAGGCGAGGGGCTCTGCATCCTGATAGGCGTGGCTCCTACTGATACAGAGCGCGACGTCAGAGCGCTCGCCCAAAAGGCCGTAAACCTGCGCGTATTCGATGATGCCGACGGCAAGATGAACAAGTCCTTGCTCGAGATCGGCGGGGGTGTGCTTGCCGTGTCTCAGTTCACCCTTTACGCCGATTGCGGGAAGGGGCGGAGGCCGTCCTACGCCGGCGCGGCATCCCCGGAACACGCGAGGAGCTTATATGAACTCTTCCTGAATATCCTGGCGGACATGAAAATAAAGACAGGCTCCGGAATATTCGGGGCAAGGATGGTTGTGGAGATTGTAAATGACGGTCCCGTTACGATAATTCTCGACAGCTCGGAGCTGTCGGAGGGCAGATTATGATATATCCGTCCTCCATCGATACGGTGAATTGAGGAGAGAGGCCTGAAGTCAGAGCGGTTAAAAGCGCTCCTTTCGAGAACTTGAAATATCTGTGCTGGAGCGTTCTTTAAGTTAAGGCGATATATCTCTCATCATACATACAGGAGGTAATCTCATGGAATTGAAACATTTCCCGCTGGGGCCGCTTTGGACAAACTGCTATGTGGTCTCCGGCAAGACCGGCGACGCGGTTGTGGCAGACCCCGGCGGCCCGACCGGCGAGGTGCGGGAGTACCTGAAGACAAAGGGATTGAAGCCGCGAATGGTCCTGCTGACGCACGGGCATGGAGACCATATATTTGGAGTGGGGGAGATCCGCGGATTAGCCGCGGATGGAGTTGCGATTCATCACGAAGATGCCGACTGCCTTACAAGCGCGGAGAGAAACCTCTCAGACGACATGGGGAATCCGGTGCGCTTCGGCTCCGCGGATCGCCTGCTGAAAGACGGTGACCTGATATCACTTGGCAGCCTCAATATAAAGGTAATTCATACTCCAGGGCACACGCCGGGAGGATGCTGTTTTTACGTCACAGAGGGAAGCGAAGCTCTGTTGCTCTCGGGCGACACTCTGTTTGCCCGTAGCATAGGCAGATCCGACTTGCCTGGAGGGGACGAGGGAATTCTAATAGAATCGCTGGGCAAACTCTCCGGCTTCGCCGATTCTCTTGCCGTTTTCCCAGGGCACGGTCCCTGGACAACCATTGGCGACGAGAAACGCCTCAACCCATTCTGGCCCAGATATTAAGGGAAGCGTTGATCAAATGGCGGAAGCGGAGGTTGGCTGTTTTGAAATGCGGATACGATCTGGGTTTGAATCTTCATCCTTCGGGTCTTTTACTATAACTCCGAGTCTCTGCCGGATCCGGACTCTCAGCGGGAAGACAACGTGATTCAGGAAAAGAACAACGTAAAACTTGATCTTTTCATCACCGCAAACTCGCCCGGGGAGATAGCTGGGCGGGTGGTTCCGGTTGTGCGTGAGATAAGGCCGAGAATATGGAACAGCAGGATCACTCTCGTGATACTGCCATGCCAATACGCGAGCGGCGCCGAGCTGTCGCTAGGAGAGGATTCGGGCGCGGACAGGTGCGTTCGCATAGGGAAGATAGGAGAACTGCTCTCTGAACGCGCCGGCGAGGAGAGGACAAAACGGCTTATCCTGCACATGGGAGGAGACCTCCTCTTCTCCATCTATCTTTCGCGCCGTCTCTCCTCTCCGCTATGGGCATACTCCTCCGCTCCCCGCTGGAGGAGGTTAGTAAACATGTTCCTGCTGCCTGACGGGGACGCGGAAGAGAGATTTGTGTCCGCGAATATTGACGCTGGCAGGTATGAACGCATTGGAGAGATAGCCATCGACAGCGTAGTGTTGAGGGAGAGCGAGGAGGAGACGAGGGAATCCCTGCGTCTGACTCCGGATGAACCTGTAATAGCATTTCTGACCGGCAGCAGACCCATCGAATACCGCTACGGGATGCCATTTTTCGTCAGCGCGGCCTCGAAGATAACGGAGAGGTTCAAAGACCACAGGGTCTTTTTCCCTCTTGCGGCAACCGTCCAGGAGGATCTGTTGAGAGATGTCCTTATCTCCGCTGGCATCCGCTTCAAGGGAGAGACCAGGGTTCACGCTATCGATATCGGCGGCAGCCGATGGGCGGAGGTGGTTCGCGACAGGACTCTCGAGGTCTTGAACTGCTCGAAACTGGCAATCGTGGTTCCTGGAACCAATAATCTTCAAGCCGCCGCGCTCTACGTTCCGTTCATAATGGCGCTTCCGCTGGACAGAGCCGACGAATACCCGCTTGATGGCCTGCCCGGGCTATTGCCGCTCTGGTTTCCCGGGTTCAGGGCATTGAAGAGGCGCTATATAATGAAACTCAACGAGAGAACGAAATTTGTCAGCCTGCCGAATAAGATGGCCGGCAGGGCAATAGTGCCAGAGGTCAGGGGTCTGATCGGTCCGGACGATGTTGCCGAAAGGGCGATAGAGCTGCTCGAATCGCCTGAAAGATTGCAGGAGATCTCGAGGAGTTTCTGGGATCTGACGCACGAACGGGGGGCGTCGATTAAATTAGCCGAGATGGTCGCGCGCTGGGCTAAGGAAGATTGAATTTTTCGGAGGGAAAAGCCTTGGACAGGACCGATATAGAGGATCGTATAAGACACGCGGCGAGAAACACCGACTCTCTCATCGTCAAGCTCGATACGCTTACCGGCAGGATCGACACCGCTAGAATGAATGAGAATAAAGAGCTTGTCGAGTATTACGAGAAGCAGTTTGCCGAGGTGTCAGTGGAGTTCATGGATGGAGTGGAGACAATCCTGGATGATTGGTACGCGCTGAACGGCGCGTCGCGCCCTTCCGCTGATCAGGAGGTTTTGGACGGCGACACGCTCGACGTGATTCACAGCACGGTAGTTGACATAGTCCAGGGCAAGCCTGTCACGCCGCGGCTGCCGCGGTACGCTGTCAAGGCTGGTCCACCCGCGGACGGAGACAACCCGCTTCCATCCGCGATGCTGACGGAGGAACCAGCCGAGCGGATGGCGGTTCCCACTAGAACTGTTAGGAAAGGGCACGGTAGCAAGGTCGATATCACGGGCTGAGGTGGACTTTGAATGCGGGTTGGCATAATCGTTTCACGACGAAGGAGATGATTCGTATGCTCAAGTTCATCGCTCACATCAGAGAAGAAGACAGACGTGAACAGACCCTCGATGAACACCTCCGCGGAGTCGCTTTAAGATGTGGAAAAAACGCGGAAAAATTTGGGCTCGCCGAATTCGGCGAGCTTCTTGGTCTGCTGCACGACATGGGCAAGTACAGCGACGCGTTTCAAAGTTATATCAGGCTGCCAAGCGGCAGGAGTGATCAGGATGCCGACGATTCGGCAAGCTCGCTGCCGGGCGATGCCAAGGCTGCCCTCAAAGGTAAGATTGATCACTCGACAGCGGGAGCGCGGCTTGCGTGGCTTAGCGCTGATCATGAGAAGAATGAACTCGCGGAGACACTTACGGCGCAGATCCTGTCTTTATCCATCGCCTCCCATCACTCCGGCCTGATTGACTGCGTCAGCCCTCTTGGCGCCGATGTATACGCGAAGAGGATGGACAAATCCGATGAGCTGACCCATCTACCCGAGGTCCTGACAAAGGTTTCACCGGAGATATTGGAGAGGGTAAATGATCTTCTGAAGATTGTGCTGACCCCGAATTACCTGAGAGACACAGTGAAATCGATGCTGAAACTGGAGACAGGAGGCAGTAGGGGGAAGAGCAGGTTCGACTTCAAGACCGGAATCCTGCTGAGGATGTTGTTCAGCTGCCTGGTCGATGCGGACAGGACGGATACCATAGACTTTGAAAGACATGGAGCGGCGGCTCTTCGGCAGGAGGGCAGGTATGTGGAATGGCCGCTGCTCTTAGCCCGTCTGGAGGATCACTTGAGGGGTTTCGGCGGCGCCGGGGCGGTCAACGTTGGGCGCGCGCTGATATCCGGCTGCTGTAAGGCGGCCGCCGAGCGGGATAAGGGGATATTCACACTCACGGTCCCGACCGGAGGAGGCAAGACATTGGCAAGCCTGCGCTTTGCGTTGCGGCACGCCGAAAAGCACGGATTCGACCGAATTTTCTACGTCATTCCGTACACGTCGATCATCGATCAGAACGCGCGGGTTGTCAGGGAGATCCTGGAGAGTGGGGATGACGAGAGAGGAAGAATCGTCCTGGAGTGTCACTCGAATCTATCTTCGGAGCGCAATACCTGGCGGGGCAAGCTGCTCTCGGAGAACTGGGATGCGCCGATAGTCTTCACAACCAACGTTCAGTTCCTGGAGGCGATGTTCGCGGGTGGCACCCGCAGTGCCAGACGTACTCATCAACTCGCGAGATCGATAATAATCTTCGACGAGATACAGACGATGCCGATAAGGCTTGTCCACATGTTCTGCAACGCGGTCAACTTCCTTGTGGAGAGATGCGGTTCGAGCGTCGTTCTATGTACCGCGACACAGCCGCTGTTAAACGGTGTAGACAGAGAACTCGGGGCTTTAAACTACTCTGATAAAAATGAAATCATCCCGGATGTGCGCGGCACGTTTGATAAATTCGCCAGGACAAAGATAATCGATATGCGCAGGCAAGGCGGTTATTCGAGCGATGATATTGGGGAACTGGCCTTGAGGGAGAGGGAGACGGCAGGTACGACACTTGTCGTCGTGAACACTACAAAGACAGCCCGATCGGTGTATAAGTACATAAAAAAACATTTTCCCGATACCGTCCACCTCAGCGCCAGGATGTGTCCGGCTCATAGGGCGGAAGTTCTGGAGAGGATTCGCGAGTCGCTCGGAACAAACCCTCAAACCCCTCTGATATGTGTCGCCACGCAGGTTATCGAGGCTGGCGTCGACGTCGATTTTGGCTCGGTCATCCGCTGTCTCGCCGGTCTGGATTCCATAACGCAGGCAGCCGGACGCGCCAATAGGCACGGACTCAGGGACGTCGCGCGCGTAGTCCTGGTGGATCCAAACGACGAGAACATAAGCTCGCTGGATGACATTCAAGAGGGAGCTAACGCGACGCTAAAGGTCTTAGACGACATAATAAAAAGCGGCGCGTACTCCAGTGACGGCCTGACCATAACTCCCGAGATAATGGACTCGTACTTTGACCAATACTTTTATAAGCGCGCTAATCTTATGGCTTATCCGGCGAGCGAACCGAGGTGCGACACCCTGCTGAACATGCTCTCGTCCAACAGCAACGCGATGCACGATTATGGGCTGAATAAGAAGAGAGAGCAAGACCGCTCGGCGGTAATCCCGCTCAGACAGTCCTTCGCGAGCGCTGCTGGGATGTTTAGGGCGATGGAGATGCCTGGCGGGAGCGTAATCGTTCCTTACGAAAGAGGGGAGGATATCATAGCGGAACTCTGCGGCGAGTTTAAATTCTCTGAGAACTTCAAACTTCTCAGAGATGCGCAGAAATACTCTGTAAACGTCTATCCAGGCCACTTGAAGTCACTGTGCGAATCCGGAGCGGTGTACGAGATAAGCACGTCCTCCTGCGGCGAATCTCTGGGGTTCTGGGCGCTGAGAAAGGAATTTTACCACTCTGATTTTGGTTTGAGCGATGAGTGTACGCAGGATATGGAGCTGTTACTAAAATAGACTTGCCTCTATTCTGACTGTTCGTTGTGATCGGAGATCATGGACATTAGGAGGTGCTAATTGGATGAATAACAGCATTTCGTTCAAGTTGTGGGGGAGGTTTGCCCTGTTTACCGATCCTATTACGAAGATAGGCGGAGAGAAGTGCTCGTATCACGTGCCCACCTATGAGGCACTGAAGGGTGTTTCCCGCTCAATCTACTGGAAGCCGACATTCATATGGCATATCGACAGGGTACGAATCATGAAAGCCGTTAGGACACAGGCAAAGGGAGTGAAGCCGCTTGATTTCTCAGGCGGAAACACCTTGGCGCTCTACAATTATCTTTCAAACGTTGAGTATCAGGTACAGGCACACTTTGAGTGGAACACGCACACGCCAGAACTGGAGGGCGACCGCAGCGACGGAAAACACTATGAGATAGCACGCAGGATGTTAGAACGCGGCGGGCGAAGGGATATATTCCTTGGCACCAGAGAGTGTCAGGGTTACGCCGAACCGTGCCGCTTCGGCGAGGGCGACGGCGAGTACGACAAAACCGGCGATATTTCACACGGACTGATGTTTCACAGCTTCAACTATCCCGAGGAATCCGGGGTGGACGAGCTTGTGAGCAATTTTTGGAACGTGAAGATGAGGGATGGCGTAATTGAGTTTCCTCGTCCGGATGAGTGCTCGATAACCAAGTTTGTGCGAAGGATGAAACCTGTCAAGTTTGTACCCAAGATAAACTTTTCTGGGCTCGCGGAAGAGGGTCTGTAGCATGAGTTGGCTGAGAAAGCTTTATGATACCTACGAAGAAACGAAGCTGATGAGCTTTTCCGGAGAGGCGCCACCTCCGCTTCCGATAGGACACGCGAGCCAGCAGGCGCATATCGAGATAACGATTGACGGAGACGGCAACTTTTTGAGGGCGTCTGTTATAAAAAAGGAGGAGACGCGCATACCAGTGACCGAGGGTTCGTCATGCCGCACCAGTAACGGCGCTCCGCACCCTCTTTGTGATAAAATTCAGTACGTTGCGGGGGATTATACTGATTACGGCGGAGATAAGAAGGGGTTTTTCGATGATTTCAAGAGCGGAAATGAAATATGTGATGGTTACTTCACACTCATTGACAAGTGGTTTGAGGCGTCCGGAAATCACCCAAAATTGAGGGCGGTGCACGAATATGTGAAAAAGCGCGGAGTGATCCGTGACCTTGTCGAAGAAAAAATTCTTTATCTGAACGATAAGGGGCGTCTGATGAAATCGTGGCCTGATAAGGATGATGAACCGGAGATATTTAAAGCCCTGATTAAAAAGTCGGGGGAGATTGACCAGGGAGACGCTTTTGTGAGGTGGAAGGTGAGCATCCCGGGCGAGCGCGAGGACAGAGTGTGGTGTGACGAAGGGCTTGCCGAATCGTGGATTCGGTACAATACGTCCTTTCAAAAGAATATGGGGCTCTGTTTCGCGACCGGAGAGGTTGCCGCGCTGGGTTCTCTCCATCCGGCCAGGATAAGGCATGCCGCGGATGGCGCTAAGCTCATCTCGTCGAACGACAATTCGGGTTTCACATTTAGAGGCCGCTTTACCGACGCGAATCAGGCGTGCTCCGTCAGCTACGAGGCGAGCCAGAAGGCCCATAGCGCGCTGCGCTGGCTGATCAAGCGACAGGCTTGGCGCAACGACGATCAAGTGATTGTGGCGTGGGAGATTTCAGGCAAGGATGTTCCCAGATTTATGGAGAACTCGCAGGATGCGTCATTGAGTGAATTTATCGCAAAGGAAGGGATTGATTTTTCGTCATTTGAGAGCGGGGAGTACGGCGGCGATATGGGGCAGGCTTACGCGAGACAACTGAACAAAAAGATCGGCGGCTACAGGGCCGATCTCGGCGACAGGGCTGACATAGTGGTGATGGCTATTGATTCGTCAACTCCGGGACGCATGGCGATCACCTATTATCGCGAGCTGAGCGGGTCGGATTTTCTCGCGCGCGTAGAAAGATGGCATGAGTTATACGCGTGGCCTCAAAATTACGGCAAGAACCTCAGATTCGTGGGTGTGCCATCTCCTAAGGATATAGCCGCGGCGGCATACGGTCGGAGGCTGGACGCGAAGATATGCAAATCGACGGTCTCAAGGATTCTCCCGTGCATAATAGACGGACTGCCGATACCAAAGGACCTTGAAAGATCGGTATTCAAAAGGACTGTAAACCGTATCTCGCTCGAGTTCTGGGAGTGGGAGAAAAATCTGGGGATCGCCTGCGGCTTGTACAGGGGACTGAACAGAGGGGAGAATTATCAAATGGCTTTGGAACCTGAGAGAAGATCGAGGGATTATCTGTATGGCCGTCTATTGGCGGCGGCAGAGTGGACGGAGGAGATCGCGCTATCTGTGGCAAGAGAAAGAAGGGATACAAACGCGGCTAAATTGATGCATCGCTTTGCAGACAAACCTTTTTTGACATGGAAACAGATAGAACTTGCGCTGATTCCCTACAAGTCCAGATTACACGGTTCTCGCGCGGGGTTTCTGAAAAACATGAACGACCTGATGGATGAGATACACGATATGTTCGAAGCTGATGATTTCACCGATAACTCTCCTCTGTCCGGAGAATTTCTGCTCGGCTATCACTGCCAGAGGCGTGACCTCAGGTCAAAGACGAAAGAAGACCCGAATACGGAAGATGATATCGATCAAGAGAGGGAGGCCAAATAATGTCGCTCAGCAAAAAGATTGACTTCGCGGTTATTTTTTCGGTGAAAAACGCGAATCCCAACGGGGACCCTTTGAACAGCAACCGACCGAGGATAAGTGACGACGGAAAGGGCGAGGTTACTGACGTATGCATAAAACGCAAACTGCGTGACCGCATACTCGAATTGAGCCAAAAAAAGGATGCCAAGCCGGGCCTTGATATCTTCGTACAATCCGACGACAGGAAGGTCGATGGCGCTACTTCTTTAAGGAACAGGGCTGAGACGGCCCTTGGAAAAAAACTGGCTGAAATAGACCTTGTGAAAATAGCGTGCGAGAAGTGGTTCGATGTGAGGACATTTGGACAGCTCTTCGCTTTTGGAGGCGAAAAAAAAGGTGAAGGCACTGGCGTCTCCGTGGGAATTCGCGGTCCTGTGACGATTCAGTCCGCTTTTTCCGTTGAACCTGTGAACATTACGAGTACACAGATAACAAAGAGTGTAAGTGGAGAGGATACAAAGGGAGGCAAGAAAGCTGCCGACACGATGGGGATGAAGCACAGGATTGACAGCGGAGTATACGTCTTCTTCGGCAGCATGAACCCGCAGCTCTCGGAGAGGACCGGATTTTCCGACGAGGACGCTGAGGTGATAAAGAGCATGCTCCCAAGGATGTTCGAGAATGACGCATCCTCGGCGAGGCCGGAGGGGAGTATGAAGGTACTCAGGCTGATCTGGTGGGAGCACAACTGCAAATCCGGTCAGTACTCGTCGGCGAGAGTTCATGGCTCACTGAAAGTCAACGGTGACGGCACTTACGAGCTGACAGATCTCGACAGACTCAAGCCGGAAGAGATTGAAGGTTTTTGATTACAGATAGTATGTTTGCCGATGATGACTTGCTGCCGATCTCTGGGTTACAACACTTGTCATTCTGCGAACGTCAATGGTCGCTGATTCACATGGAGCAGGAGTGGAGCGACAACGTTTCGACAATGGAGGGCAGACATCTTCACGAAAATGTGGACGAGCCAGGTTCGGTCTCTCGCCCCGATGTAGTTATGATACGAGGTCTCCGCCTGAGGTCGTTGGAGCTTGGGCTATACGGTATTGCGGATCTCGTCGAGTTCTACCGTTGTGACGGCGGTGCTGAGATAGCCGGGCATCTCGGCAGGTGGAGGCCGTACCCTGTTGAATACAAGCGTGGCAGCAAGCGTTGCGGACTTCCCGATGAGATCCAGCTCTGTGCGCAAGCGCTGTGTCTCGAGGAGATGTTTGGTTTGCATATCACCTTCGGGGCTGTTTATCATGCTAAACCCCGAAGGCGAACAGAGGTTGAGATATCGGATTCATTGAGGAGAAAACTCAAAGAACAATGTTCAAGGGCAAGACAGTTGCTCGATTTTATCGACAGGCCCGTTCCAAATATAGGAAAACACTGCGGGAACTGCTCGCTTGTGACTGAATGTATGCCTGAGGTAATTGTCAAAGATAGGTCCGCCGCGTATGTTTCGGGTATTATCGCGAATATTTCCGTCTCACAGGAGAGTCTGACATGAAACATTTACTCAACACTCTGTTTATCACAACTCAGGGAGTATGGTTATCACTCAAGGGTGAAAATGTGGTCATTCATCTCGACAAGGAGCACAGTCAGAAGATACCGATCCACTTGATGGAGTCCATCCTCTGCTTTGGCAGGGTAAACGCGACTCCGCCCGTGATGGGTTTTTGTGCTGAGAAAGGAGTGCCTATATCTTTTTTCGACGAACAGGGACGATATATAGCAAGGGTAGATGGACCGGTGAGAGGTAATGTCCTTCTGCGGAGGCAACAGTATCGCCTAGCGGACGACAAGTCAGCCTCATCAGCCATAGCGAGGAACATCCTCTTGGCTAAGATAGCGAACAGCAGGAGCGTTTTGATGCGTTTCGCAAGAGAAAGTGGCGACGAGAGTTCGACGCTGACATCGGCTATAAAATACCTTGGCTACCTGACAAAAGATTTGCGCAAGGACGACAGTCTCGAAGTTTTGCGTGGCAAGGAGGGCGATGCCGCAAGAACTTATTTTGGTGTGTTCGATAATATGATACTATCCCAGAAGGAGCATTTTCGCTTCACGGATAGGAGCAGGCGTCCGCCGATGGATGAAGTTAACGCGATGTTGTCGTTTATCTACTCAGTGCTTTCAAGCGACATTGCGGCCGCCCTCGAAGGAGTAGGGCTGGATCCCGCGGTCGGATATCTGCATAAGGACAGACCTGGCCGTCCAAGCTTGGCCCTTGATCTCATGGAGGAGTTTCGTTCATGGCTTGCGGACAGGCTTGTGTTGTCGCTAATAAACAGAAAACAGATCAACCCAGAAGGTTTCAGCCGGTCAGAAACAGGGTCGGTCTTGATGAACGAAGAGACCAGGAAAACATTGATTGCGGCATGGCAAGCGCGAAAACAAGAGGAGCTCACCCACCCATACATCAATGAGAAAATGCGGATTGGTCTTGTTCCGCATATTCAGGCAAGACTGCTGGCGAGGTACATAAGAGGTGATCTGACCGAATACCCTCCTTACGTGTGGAAGTAGGCGACTGTTAGATGATGGTTTTAATTACATACGACGTCAATACCTCCGGGGAAGGAGGAGCCAGGCGACTTAGAAGGGTGGCTAGATTTTGTGAGGATTTTGGGCAGAGAGTACAGAATTCGGTCTTCGAGTGCCTTGTAAACCCAACTCAATGGGTTGATCTCAAGCATAAATTGGAGAAAGAAATAGACTATGACAACGATAGCCTGCGTTATTACTACCTTGGAGCCAACTGGAAAAGACGCGTTGAACACATCGGAACAAAGGAAGCTTATGATCCGGAAGGGTTGATGATACTATAGAGGATTTGCGCGGATCCTAAGCTAACATAATACTTTTTTCATCGGAATGCTTCAAAAAGCAGATTGACGCTGGATTTACGGCATATACATCGACTATATGTTCCGCGATCAAGGCACCTTGACAATCGACACAAGTTGAACTGGAAAATTGTGCGCCAAAGTTGATACAAAAAAACAGGTACGCGATATAATAGCTGTCAAGGTAGAGAGAATCAATGTTTTATAATGCCACGGTCGCGCCCCATGCGGGCGCGTGAGTTGAAACAACGAGGAGGAAAAACATGACAAGATGATCATCGAGTCGCGCCCCATGCGGGCGCGTGAGTTGAAACTCGACCATCGGCGCAAGCCGCGTGAGCAGTTCCGTCGCGCCCCATGCGGGCGCGTGAGTTGAAACCTCCATGATGACATCCTCCTAATAATCAAAATTGTCGCGCCCCATGCGGGCGCGTGAGTTGAAACGGCTCCTATAATTCATTATGGTGGCGCCTATGAAGTCGCGCCCCATGCGGGCGCGTGAGTTG
>JAIRWR010000044.1 GCA_031268885.1 Synergistaceae bacterium | reverse complement strand
AAACGAGAGAATTATGCCAATCTTGCGATAAAAAAGATCATAAGCACAATTTTTCGAGCATTTTCCGAGCACCAACTTACCCCTAACCCCGGCATCTTATCCAACCTGCGGATTTGGGCAGTATAATAGGCAGATACGCGTACTCGCGGCACAATAGCTGACTCACTCGCCGAGGTAGCGCTCCAGGTGTTCCCTGACCACATCGTACTCCAGATTTTCAATCTGCTCATGAAGCCATCTTACCAGATCTGATCCGGTCTCGTACGAATATTTGTCCAACTCGGCCATGGCAAGCTCCATGGCGTTCACGTCATAAGCCGTGCACGCCTCAAGTATGTCAGCCATAATCGCCCTGTCCGGAGATGTCATCCGCTCCTTCTCGCCGTTGCCGGAGGCGTTCACCAACAACAGCGAGAGCCTGGAGATCAAGTCCTGGGCCAGTTGTATGAACGCGTTGTTCTTAGCGGTCACGGAGACGAAGTCATCCGCCTTAGCGGCCGACTCCAGCTCCTCAGCCATGAGCCCGACTTCCATCGCTCCTATATTGTAACTGCTCCCCCTCATGCTGTGCATAGATATCGCGTAATCTCTCATGGCGTCTCGCGACGGATTTCGAAGGCCTTCGAGAATCTGTGGCGTGTGAATCACATATGTGCGGATTACATCGAGATACGCCGCGGCATTTCCTCCAAGCCTGCCCACCGCCGCCTCGACATCGACGCCCTCCACGCGGGTAACCCTCGACAGACCTGTCTGCGTCTGTAACGAGGACATTAAATCCTTGGGTTTCTCCTGTTTGGCCTTGGATATCCACCTCTGCAGTATAGAATCCAGCTTGGCGGGATCGATCGGTTTGGTCAGCACATCGTCCATGCCGTTACACAAGAACATCTCTCGCATTCCCGAAACGGCGTTGGCTGTGAGCGCTATTATCGGAGCATCCTCATATCCGCTGACATCGCGGATGCATGATGTCGATTCGATCCCGTCCATGCCTGGCATCATATGATCCATAAAGATCAGGTCGTATCGCTTGGCTCTCGCCATGGCAACCGCGCCCTCTCCGCTCTCACAGACATCGACATTCATCCTGTACGGCGCGAGAAGGCCCTCGGTGACCTTCAAGTTCGTGATGTTGTCGTCCACTACCAGTATCCGCACACTGGGAGCGACAAAATATGTTTCGGCGTAAAAATTCCTGTTGTGAGCGGAGACCTCGCCGTTCAAAACATCCGCTATATTCACCGCGTAGGCCGGCATCACAAGGGTTTGCAGGTGATGGAAGGATGAGATCTCCCCCAAATTGGCCAGAAGAACGATCTTTGTCGCGCCGCTGCCTATGGAATTGATGGAGGACTCCAGCGCGCCCGGGGAGACGAACGCGAATTTATATTCATCCTCAGCGAGATGGGAGGAGAACTCCTCCTCGCTGGACACCGATAAGACGGGCACATGAAGACTCTGAAGAGTCGTTCTGACTGACATGCGGTAGATCGGTCTCTCGTCGTAAAGCAGAACCTTTTTGTTCTCCGGATCCCTGACGGTCGCGAGACGGTCGTTGGACTCGGTCTCCTGCGGAAGTTTTATCGTAAAGACCGAGCCCTCCCCGTACACGCTGCTCACCGATATATCACCGCCCATTATCGAACACAGGCTTTTCGTGATTGCGAGGCCAAGACCCGTTCCCTCTATTCCTCTGTTGCGCCCGACATCAAGCCTTACGAAATCCCCAAACAGGCCGCCCAGGTCGCCATTTTTTATCCCAATGCCGCTGTCCGCTACTTCAAATGTCAGAAGCACCCATCCATCTCCAGTATTCACCTCGTCCAGCGAAAGGGAGATGTAACCCTCGTGCGTGTACTTCACCGCGTTTGAGAGAACGTTCAGCAAGATCTGGCGTATCCTTGCCTCGTCGCCGACGAGACTGTTCCGGATGTCACCGGGGATGTTGGCCATAAGGATAATCGGCTTCTCCATCAGGCGAACCCTGACCACATTCAGCACGTCATTCAAAAGCGAGGATAGGCGATATGGAGCTAGGGTTATTTCGAGGTTTCCCGATTCTATCCTGGAGAAATCGAGGATGTCGTTTATTATGGAGAGCAGGTTGGTGCCGGCCTGCTTAATTCCCACCAGATATCCAGTTACCCTTTCGAGACTGCTCTCTCGCAGGGCGAGTTCGCTCATGCCTATGATGGCGTTCATGGGAGTGCGTATCTCGTGACTCATTCGGGCAAGAAAGGCGCTCTTCGCCTGAGAGGCTATGTTTGCCTGGCGCGAGGCCTCACGCGCCGCTTCGGTCTGTGTCTCCAACTCCATGGTCCTCTCGCGGATTGTCTCCTCAAGCCTCGCTCCGATATGACGATTCCGGATGAACAGATTCATTATGAGCGCGAGCATACACGCCAGCAGCGTTACGACTCCCAGCAGCCAAGGCGTCCGGGACTGAGCCAGCCTGAGGCGATAATCAAACGCCTTGCGCGACCACCTGTCCGATATTCCAGCCGCGTCAACGGACCCAAGGGCTTTGCTGACAATAGATCTCAGCGCGCGCTCCTCCGCGTTGAACCCAAAATACGAATCGTGACCTTTTTTCAGCACGATATTCGCCTTGTATCCAGGTTGTTCTAGATAATTGGTCCTGCTCTGAAGCAGGTTCAGCGTTGCCATCAGCAGGTCGGTCTCCCCGTTCTCCAGCGCAGTGAACGCGGAGTCCACATCCGGATAAGCCACGGTGTTCGTGTGACTCGGAAACCATTCGCCAAACACGCCGGCGAACTCGGCATCTTCGATAATCCCCACTTTAGCGTAGGAGATCTCGTTCAGTTCGATATCATCGAACTCCAATCTGGATAGGAGAGCGTAGTCACCGGTATGATAAGGGAGATCGGAGAATAAAAAACGGCTATTTCCCCTGCGAGAGCGATTCAACTCCATCATCATCGCGGCTTTCCCGCTCTCAAGCATGTTGGTGAGTTCCGCCCTGTCGCCCGTTTCGCTGTTCGCGATGGTAAACGTAAGCCCGGTGAGATTTCCAACTTCGCGCAGCACATCAAGGGCGACCCCCTGCCATTCGCCCTCCTGTCTGTTATAAAAGCTTATGGGGTAATTGTCATGTCTTGCGACAATCGGCACGGCAAGCTGGGTCTCAGTGTGAGAATTTATATAACTCAGCTCCTCGCGCGTAAGCATGGAAAAGAGTTTATTCCGGAGGTAATCCTGATATCCCATATTGTACAGATCGATAAAGTGATGTTTCGCTCCGCTTTGCAACGCCTTCTGAACGATTCTGACAATGGGCTCCAGCTCCGGGTTTTGTGTTGCCAGCGGCATCTTTACGAACACCAGGGGAAAATAATCCTCGACCGTTACGTCGCCGAATTCGTCGAAAGCAACCTTGCACGCTTCACATTCAAACAGCGCATCCGCCTCGCCTCTTTCGAGCATCCGATAGGCTTCCTCGTTGCCGTCGGCAAAGATCGCGCTAAACGATCCCCTGATGAATGGCGATATAATGTTATATACATCCTTATCGGACCAGAAGACATAACGCAGGGATCTCTCCAGCGCTATTTTGGAGAGCGGGTCGCTCCCCAGGATTCGCAAGAGTTTAATTGGACGCTCTGTTATCGAATCCGTCATGAGATAAACTTTGCCGCGCTCATCAGTCAAGGCCAATTCCCCTGTGAAATCGACCTCGCGCGACTCCAGCCCGGCCAACAGATCGCCCTTCTCTCGGATCTCAAGCGTGAACGGCATTTCGAAGAGCTCGCCCAACCATTCGCACAAGAGCGCGGAATAGCCGCTGATCTCGTTGTTGACGTTGTAAAAAGCCTCTGTGCTCAAGCCCATCGCGAAGACGAAGGAGTCCCTCTTTTTTCGCAGCTCTTCGACCGCCCAGATATCCTCGGACGTAACTCCCGGAATATCGCGGAATGACGAGTAGGCAGGGTATTCATTCTTTTTATTTACATTTAGCTGGCTCCCCGATATCTCGGCGCCAGAACCCGCTACACACAGAAAAATTATGATTCCCGCAGCAAGATGAATGAATTTCATTATTGTTCTCCATTGACACACATGATGCTCACGATATCTTTATGGAGACGCTGATTTGACGTCAGACGCCCTATATGATATCGGCGGACACCCTGGCCCCCATATTATAGTTGTGAATATCGCCGCGTTTATTTTACCACTCTTTCCGCGGTCTGAAGCGCATCCTGCCGCCGCCGTCACCATTTAAACAACACACATCCCCCCTCCTTCGGAGGCGAGGCAAACGTCTTTTAAGAAAACATACATTTATCAACGCTTCAAGCCATGCCGAGGCCTGTTGCCACGAACTCTTGCTGTTACTGATTCTCATGAGTTAATTCTAAAGTCTAGTTCTAAAGTCAAGTAATATTATATCAGGTATCTTAATACAGAACAACTTGCCAGTCGCTTTTTCATTTTGATAAGCGGCCTATTATCGGTTAAAGCGACAATATCTAAAGTAATATACGTAAATTAACTTTGGGTTGCCAGTGTCGCCACAAAAAACGCTGACTAATGTCAACCCGCGTTTGAGTGGGAATTAATGCCCATACCGAGTGGGTATAAACGCCCGCTTCAACTTTAGCGCTGTTCGCGATACTCGCTCCGATACATTCGACACCACGGACTAAAGACGCGGGACTGTCATCCGGTCTGGCCTGTAAATCGTCAGGAACTGGGCGCTGTCTTTCGCATCTCGTCGAATTCATTCACCAGTTCGCGCAGAACTTTAGACAGCATCAGCAGACCCAGGAGGTTCGGTATTGCCATCAGCCCGTTCAGTGTTTCGGACATATCCCAGAGAATTAGGAGAAAATCGTTGCCGCTCGAACCAAATAGATCGTCCCCCGACGCGCCTGTCACAATCAGAGCGATCCAAATCAGCTTGAAAAGCGGCTTGCACCACATCCCAAACAGGTACGTCGCGGAGGTTTCGGCGTACCAATACCATCCGATGATTGTCGTATACGCGAACAGCATTATCGTGACGGCGAAGACATACTTCCCGGCAGGCCCCATACAGCTCTCGAACGCGGCAAGGGCAAGCTGCGACCCGGTGAGGCCCGGATATCCCGTCAGCGACCCCGTGCAGAGGATCACTAGCGCTGTTGTCAGGCAGATTATAAAGGTATCCGTGAAAACCTCTAAGATCCCATACAACCCCTGGCGCACAGGATGATCCACGTCGGCCGCCGAGTGAGCCATAGGGGCGGAGCCGAGACCGGCCTCGTTAGAGAACACCCCTCGCGCGATTCCCTTGCTTATCGCCTGTCTGACGCTCCAGCCGGCAATCGCGCCTGGAAGTGCCATTGGATCGGTGAAGGCGTGCTTGAACACTGAGGTTATCACTCCGGGGATCGCGTCTATATTGAACGCTATGATCACAAGGGAGCTCGCGAGGTAGAAGACGATCACAAAGGGGACCAGCCAGACGGCGGCCCTGGAGAGACTCTTTATCCCCCCGACTATCACAAGTCCTGTCAGGATCGAGAGGATCGCCCCACAGTATACCCTCGGCATACTGAAACCGATCCGAAACCCCTCAGCCGCTGAGTTGGACTGAAGCGCGGCTCCGGAGCCAAGTGACGAAAGCACCGTGAAGACGGCAAAGAGAATCGCGAGCCACTTGCTCCCAGCGCCGTGTTCTAGGATATACATAGTCCCCCCGCGCCAGTCCCCGTCGTCATCCTTCTTGCGGAAGTTCACCGCGAGCGACACCTCGCTGAACTTCGTGCACATGCCCCAAAAAGCCGAAAAGAGCATCCACATTATCGCGCCAGGTCCGCCGAGGTGAATGGCAGTGGCAACACCGGCGATGTTTCCAGTGCCGGCGGTTGCCGCCATTGCGGTCGCCATCGCGGCGAACGATGAGATCGACCTGTCGCGCGCTCTAGCGTGACTTCTTCCGCCATGGAGGATCCCCCCAAGCGCCATGCGGAAATACCTGAGCTGAGGAAATCCCAGCAGGATGGAGAGATATACCCCAGTTCCGATAAAGAAACATACCATGGCTGGTCCCCAGACAAATCCATTGATAATGCTGTTGTAGCACGCGACGGTCTCCATTGCAACGACTCCTCGGCAACAGGCTGTAAAACACAAAACGCCAACTGGCAAATGCGCGGAGGCTAATGCTAACCAGCGTTCGAGGGGGGAGCCGGCGCCTATGCGGAACGCGCATAAACACTCGATTCTACTCTTTTAACTTCAAACCCCTGAGCTCAGACCGGCATAAACCGCTGACACGCTCATTCTATCATCCCATCTGCCGGAGGTGTATCATCAAATTACTTCTTTAACCTCACTCATCCTCATAGCGGTCTTCTTTAACGGCCAGCCGTCCTCTCGCCCGGACAGCGGCGATATATTAGCTTGAACATTGCTTCATCCGTAATTTCCACGATTTTACATTTAAATAATTCATTTGCTATTCGAGAGACCTGAGATATAATATACGATTATGAGATGACCTCTGTCATTTCTATCTGTTTCATCCGCATCGTTCGGGAGGAGTTCAATATGGTGAAGAATAGAATCGCTGACAGGATTAAGCTGCTTTATGGGGAATCGGCATTTACAATAATGGCCGCGGCGAATGAGCTTGAGGCTCAGGGCAGGAGCGTAATACACATGGAGATAGGCCAGCCCGATTTCAAGACGCCTCGGAACATAATTGAAGCCGCGTACAAGGCTATGAACGACGGGCACACCGGGTACACTCCGACCGCCGGAATAACGCCGTTGCGCGAGGCCATTGCCAGATACTGCACAGAGCACAAAAATGTCGAAACCGACATGGAGAATGTTGTTGTCGTGCCAGGCGGCAAACCCACCATCTTCTTCTCTACGCAGATGCTCGTTCAGGAGGGCGACGAGGTTATTTACCCAAACCCCGGCTTCCCAACCTATGAGTCCGTAATCAGGTTCGCCGGCGGCACGCCTGTCCCCATGCCCATTTTGGAGAAGAATGACTTCAGGGTTGACATAGACCGGCTGAAACAGGACATAAACGACAGGACTAGGATGATAATACTGAACAGCCCAAGCAATCCCACCGGGGGCACGCTGTCCGCCGGCGATATAAGCGCGATAGCCGACATCGTGCGAGGGCGCGGGATCTACGTCCTGTCCGACGAGATATACGACAGGATATACTTTGATGAAAAGCCCGTTTCGATAGCGTCGATGCCGGGGATGCGGGATTATACCATAATACTAGACGGTTTTTCCAAGACGTACTCCATGACAGGGTGGCGGCTCGGTTATGCCGTCATGAACAGGGAACTCGCGGAGTATATGTCGCTGCTCCTGGTCAACTCGACCTCGTGCAGCGCGGCCATGACCCAATGGGCGGCGCTTGAAGCCTTAAAAGGCCCTCAGGATGCCGTTCTAGAGATGGTCGCCGCGTTCAGGGAGAGGGTTGACTACATCGTCGGCGCGCTGAACTCGATAGACGGCATAAGCTGCGTCAAACCCAGCGGCGCGTTTTATGCCTTCCCCAATATATCATCGTTCGGGCTCTCATCGGACGAGTTCGGAAACCGGCTTCTCAAGGAGGGTGGAGTGGCGGCGTCATCCGGAATGGGTTTTGGCGAGTTCGGGGAGGGCTTCATTCGCATGTCCTGCGCAAACTCCATGGAAAACCTGAAGATTGCGGTCGAAAGAATAGACAAATTCGTAAAGACGCTCAGGTAGACGCCATCAAGCGGTAGTTCGCTCATTGTGGTATAATAAGCGTGGTCCCGGTAGACTCAGGTTGCCCGGCCGGGTTTGCAGACTCGGCCAGGGAAGTTTACGCCCCGAGGTTTAACGAGTCCACTTAACACTACAACGAAGATTTTTTGACTTGACAGGTCATGATATGCGGTCACGACTAAGATTAAACGTAAAGTCAAGTCTATTTTCATAGGGAATATTCTTTTGGCCTAGACAAAGCAA
>JAIRWR010000042.1 GCA_031268885.1 Synergistaceae bacterium | reverse complement strand
AATTGGATGACCGCCACGCTCGACAGCCGTATCAACCGCTTAAAGATCAAGTCAAAGATTTGCGCCGTCTCGCGTTCCTGTTTTTTGCCCGTTTTTTTCGCCAATCGCCATACCCTCCCGCTTCGCTCGGTCATGCCGCTACTCTACAACAAAAGACAAAACACCTCAATCCAGCCTGCAATTTTTTTTAACCCTGTTGCCGAGATTTTGCCTAGCGAAGTTTTCGCAAACTTGCCCGCATGGGCAAAAAAGTATAAAATTACACCTTGGACCCGCCTTATTATGATGGCCTCGAAGGAAGAATCGATGCTGTTTCCCGTTGAAGCGGCAGGTTGATGTTTATTCTCAAAGGGAGGTAATGATCTCGATGGAGCAGGCTGGCAGAGGACTTGCGGGACTGTCCAAGAGCTACGATCCAAAACCGATAGAGGATAAGTGGTATTCAAAGTGGATTGAGGACGGCGTCTTCAAGGCCGATCCCAACAGCGGAAAACCGGCGTTCAGCATTGTGATACCGCCGCCTAACGTAACGGGTTCCCTTCATCTTGGACACGCTCTGGACAACACCTTGCAGGATATACTCTGCCGCACCAGGAGAATGCAAGGCTATGAGGTGCTGTGGATGCCAGGAACGGACCACGCGGGAATAGCAACCCAGAACGTCGTGGAACGCGCTATCCGGGAAGAGGGAGGAGACAGGCGCGAGATGGGCCGGGAGGCCTTCGTAAAGAGGGTCTGGGAGTGGAAGGACGAATACGGCAGCAGGATCATCGGACAGCTCAAGAAACTCGGCGCCTCATGCGACTGGGACAGGGAGCGTTTTACAATGGATGAGGGGCTCTCTCGAGCCGTCCGCAGGGTATTCGTGGAGTTGTATAAGAAGGATCTGATCTATCGCGGAAAATACCTGATCAACTGGTGCCCGAGATGCCTGACCGCCCTCTCCGATCTCGAGGTGGAACACAGAGAACTGGATGGCCGCCTGTATAGCGTCCGATACGACTTTGTAGATGGAGACGGTTCCGTCACTGTGATGACCACGCGCCCCGAAACGATACTGGGCGACACGGCGATAGCTGTTCATCCAAGGGATGAGCGGAACAGGCATCTCGTCGGCAGGAGGGTCGCGGCGCCGATAACAGGCAGGGTTATACCCGTCATAGAGGACAATATGGTCGATCCCGAGTTTGGAACCGGAGCCGTCAAGATCACGCCGGCGCACGATCCCAACGACTTTCTCGTCGGGCTCCGGCACGATCTCGAACAGATATCCGTCATGGACGATCAGGGCGTAATGAACGAAAACGCGGTCAAGTACAGGGGGATGGACAGATTCGAGGCGAGGGCCGCGATAACGGATGACTTGAGAAACCTTGGCCTGCTGCTGGACGAAATTCCTCACAGGCACTCTGTCGGCCACTGTTACCGCTGCAATACGATCGTAGAGCCGTACCTGTCGGAGCAGTGGTTTGTCAGGACAAGGCCTCTGGCGGACGAGGACGTGGCCGCCGTAAACTCGGGAAAAATCCGATTCATCCCGGAGCAGTGGACCGCCACGTATCATCAGTGGATGGAGAACATCAGGGATTGGTGCATATCCAGGCAGCTCTGGTGGGGACACCGCATACCGGCATGGTACTGCTGCGACTGCGGCAAAATAACCGTCGCCGCGGATGAACCCGCGTCATGCGAAAGCTGTGGATCTAAACGCCTGTACCAGGACGAGGACGTTCTAGATACATGGTTCTCCAGCGCGCTGTGGCCCTTTTCTACAATGGGCTGGCCGGACGAGACCCCCGAACTCGAAAAGTTCTACCCGACGTCCGTGCTGGTCACCGGCTTTGACATAATATTCTTCTGGGTGGCGAGGATGATAATGATGGGGCTCGAATTCATGAAGAAACCCCCCTTCAGAGACGTATACATCCACGCTCTCGTCAGAGACGAACACGGGCAGAAGATGAGTAAGTCCAAGGGCAATGTCACCGACCCGCTCGTCATAATTGAAAAATACGGCGCGGATGCGCTTCGCCTTACCTTGGCCGCGCTGACGCTCCAGGGACGCGACATATTTCTCTCCGAGAGCAGGATCGAGACATATCGATTTTTCTTGAACAAACTGTGGAACGCCGCCCGCTTCGCGCTGATGAGCCTGGAGGATGCCGAGCATGACATCGATGAGATAGATTATGGAGAGTTGAGGGTTCATGACCTGTGGATCATGGCCCGCGTGTCATCCACAGCGGAGGAGATGACAAGGCTGTCCGACGGTTATTTCTTCGGGGAGTCCTCACGCCTCATGTACGATTTCGTATGGGGCGAGCTCTGCGACTGGTATCTGGAACTGTCAAAACCAGCCCTCAAAGGAGAAGAAGGGGATGCTCGTAAGAGAGCGACCCAGTCCGTGCTGTACTCTGTCTTTCGCGACGTGCTGAAGCTGCTCCACCCCGTGATTCCGTTCACCACAGAGGAGCTGTGGCACGTGTTCGGGTACGGCGATACCATCATCGGGCGCAGTTCGTGGCCGGTCCCAAGGGATGTCCCGGGCGGGGATGCCGCGACTTCGGCAATGGAATGTATTCAGGCTGTTACACGTGCCATGCGCAACCTGCGCGCCGAGGTAAAAATGCCGCCGCAGCAAGAGGCTCCCGAAATGCGCGTCAGGATAAAGGACTCCTCCATATTTGACAGCATCGCGAAGAACGAAGGCCTGATTCGAATTCTGTCGCGGGTGAACAGGATAGAATTCATGCGGGATGACGCCGAAAAACCGGAAAAGAGCATCTCATACATCACGGGAAGTTGGGAGATCTTCTTCCCCGTGGGCAGTCTCCTCGACATAGATAAGGAGATAGCGCGCCTGCGCGCGGAGTCCGCAAAGCTGTCGAAAGAGGCGGAGAGAATAAGCCGCAAGCTGTCAAACAAGAACTTCATCGACAAGGCCCCCGCGGAAGTAGTCGAACATGACAGGGCAGCGCTCGCGGACGCCGAGTCGAGAATAAGGCGCATAGAGGAGAATATCTCGGGACTGCGATGACAAGATTGAGAAACGAAAACTCCCTTCGGCGTGAGGAGATGTTGACATGTTCGGCCACCTGATGGACGATATCGCCAATTTTTCAAGCCCCGGCATCCATCCCGGTTTGGAACGGACGGCCAGGCTCCTCTCCGTTATGGGTTCGCCCCATAAAAAATTTAAGGCTGTGCACGTTCTCGGAACTAATGGGAAGGGATCTACCGCCGCCGCGCTGGATTCGATATTCATCGCGTCAGGAATGAAGACCGCGCTTTACACAAGCCCTCACCTGGTCTCACTTCAGGAGAGGCTGAGGATTCGCGGGCTTCCGTTGCCGCCCGGCATATGGGAGGAAGCGTTCAGACGCGTTCGCTCGGCCGTGGAGAGCGACGCGGCATTGATGGCAGATAAGCCGACTTTCTTCGAAAACCTGACCGCGCTCTGTTTTCATATCATAGCGGAGTCCGGTGTCGATGTGGCTGTAATAGAAGCGGGAATGGGAGGACGATTCGACTCGACAAGCCTCTGTGACCCCGTTGGTATCGTGATTACTCCCATCGGCATGGATCATACACAGTACCTTGGTTCGACGCTTGCGGCGATAGCGTCGGAAAAATTCGCGGCAATAAGGAAGGGCGTTCCGGCGTTTTACGCCGCTGATGACGAGGCGCTGACCGAACAGTTCGCGGAACAGTGCGAGCGCGCTGGATCGCCTTTCCTCCTGCTTGACAGGCTTGCGCGCGCGGATGACATCCACCTGTCCATGGATGGCACGGCATTTGCCTACAAACCGCTTGACGGATGCGGGCTGAGCGCTATAAATGACATCAATACGCCTCTCATAGGAGTTCACCAGGCGGAAAACGCCGCAAGGACCATCACTATCGCGCTGAAGCTGCGAGAACTCGGAGGGAAATTTTCCGCCATCGGAGCTGATGAGATAAGATCAGGCCTGCGCCGAACGGACTGGCCTGGGAGATTCGAGGTTTTCAGGCTCCCCGGATCGGGCCGCGCCATTATCCTCGACGGCGCGCACAACGAGCACGCCTTTAAGGCGCTTGAAACCACTGTCGCCTCGCTCATCCGGGAGGGCGCGGCGCCAAGAGTCGGGGCGATAGTGTTCGCAGTCATGAAGGACAAGGATATCCGGCCCATTCTATCAAGGCTTCGCTCCTTCGGCTGCCCTGTTTACTGCACCCAGGCGCCGACGGAGAGGTCGATGTCCGCCGGTGATCTGGCGGAGCTTGCGACGTCAGAGGGAGCAAATGTCAGGGGAGCGTTTCCTGATGCGATGGATGCTCTCTCCGAGGCCTGTGCGGAAGCGTCTCCATCGGAGATCGTCCTCTGCTGCGGGAGCCTGTTTCTTGTCGGGCATGTGAAAAATGCCGTTGCCTGACAAGAACTGGCCGCCCTGCTCTCCAGGTTTCGAAATGAATCTTGAGGGAGAAGACTGGCGAGTGGACTATGTCATGCCAGAGAGCTTGAGAGGGTCGCTCTCCGCGGTCCTTCTCTGTCGCGGACCTCTGCTCGACGGCAGCGGAGGCGTCCCATCCCGTATTGTGCCAAAGATAGGCCATATACTCGCGGACTGCCGCGTGATAGCGCCATGGCAGGCGCATGGCTCCGCGATCGCGCAGGGCCGCGCGATCTGGGCGTTGCCGCAGCGCGTCAAGGCTGACGGAGTACATCTTGACTCGTCGTTTGACCGTTTGGGCAGGGTTGCCGCTATGCTAAGATTCGCTGACTGTGTTCCGATTCTGCTCGCCAGCGCGTCGCCGCGTCCATGGGCTGTGGTTCTGCACTCGGGATTTAAGGGAACTCTGCATGATATTTTTGGAGAGGCCTGGCGAGGCCTGCGCGCATTCTACGGTTCCGAAGGATATATCATCGATCCCGGCAGGACGTATGCCTGGATTGGCCCGGCAATAGGCCCGTGCTGTTTTACACGTGCCGTGACGGAGACGCTCGCGCTCCGGGCGGCGGCTGAATGGGGCTCCGAATACTCGCGGAGGGACGGCGGCCTGGTTCATCTGGATCTGATGGGGGTTATTGCCGCTAATATGCGATCTGCCGGCATTCCAACGGAAAATATTATGACGCTACCACTCTGCTCCAAATGCCACTCCGATAAATTTTATTCCTACAGATCGGGAGACTCCGATGACAGAATGGCGTTAATCGCAAAGTTGACTGTACCTTGACAACCGAATAGCGTGATTATTTTTTTACAAGCAATTCGAGTTTACAGATGATCGAATCGAAAATTTCCTGCTTCAATCTCGCTACAACGATTTTTGCGTCCGCAGTAAGGATATTTTCCAAACGTCTGAGATTGACCCAGGAATCTTTCTGTATCCGGCCTCTTAGGGTGTCGGAATTTCCCTAAATAACATCTTTCAACGCTTTCATTTTTTCTGGGGATAGTACTTCTCTGAAAAAATCGTGTTCATCTTCTTCGTTGTCAAACGATGGTTCATATTCATCTTCTTCGTCTGATGCCCAGAATTGATCGACAAAGAAATCCGTGATCCGCTGGGGCGTAATTTCGTCATTGCGAGGAGTAGACGAATAAGGCGCTTCGACGTGAGTGGCGTTTCGCAGCTCTGAAGCGGTCGATTTTCCCTTTTCAGAGATTATGACGTCGATGATGCCGAATACGTCTTGCGGTATTTCGACGAAGGCTGGAGGTGTAATCTTGTCAGCGCCGAAGCGCTTGTAATGATAGAACACCTCGCGAACAACGGGACCATGCTTCCAGGCATAGATCGGTTCGTTGAAGAGTTTTTCTCCGATCATGCCAAGCGAGTATCCCTGAGCGTAGTAAAGGTGTTTTTGCAGCTGAAGGGGAGAAAGTCTGATCCCGTTTTTTGCGGCTAGCCAAAGAATCCACTCGGCAACTTCCTTTGCGCTGTATGTCATTGTCGGCACTCCTCCCTATAAAAAAACCCGCGCCTAACACTACAACGAAGATTTTTTTGACTTAACTGGTTATGATTTGTGCTCACGACTAACATTAAACGTAAAGTCAAGTCTATTTTCATAGGGAATATTCTTTTGGCCTAGACAAAGCAAGAATCATATTGGTGCAGGTTGGTCAATTTAAAATCTTCGTTGTAGTGATAGGCACGACACAATACAGTGATGAAGTATCAGTCTTCATTTTCGCGTTTATTGAAGATGCTGTCGCGCTATGTTGAGCGTATAATACAGGCAGGAGAAGGGAGAGCGATGTTTATGAAGCAGCTTGTAAATATAAGTGTTCCTGTGCCGGAGGAAGTCCTTTTGTCGCTGCGCTATGAACATAATGAATTCGCGTCACAGATGAAATCACTGACAGCCTTGAAACTGTGTGAAAACCATAAACTCTCAATAGGGCAAGCCTCAGCGCTTGCCGGGATGGATGAGGCGGAATTCATCAGATTTTTGGGACAGAACAAGGTTTCGATATTCGGATCGGCATCTGACATCGCTGAAGATTTTCGCAATGCGTAACCGAACGGTTGTCAGCAACTCCACTCCGATCATAGCGTTGCTCAGGATCGGACGGTTGAGTATTTTGGAAGAGCTTTACGGAGCGCTGATTATTCCAAAAGCCGTTCACGTAGAAGTTACCGTCAAGGATGCATCCGCTCTTGACGGTTTTGAATGGATTGATGTCAGGAATATCGCTAACATCGCGGCGAAAGAGGCGTTCGCGGCCACGTTGCACGATGGCGAGGTTGAGGCTATGCTGCTGGCGAAAGAAATTGGCGCCAGTCTCATCATCATGGACGATGGGTTGGCGAGGAAGCACGCGAAATATTTGAATTTGACTGTTACAGGCACTGTAGGTGTCTTGCTCCGCGCTAAACGGGACGGTATTATAAATGAGATAAGGCCCGTTTTGAACGATTTGGTTCGGCAAGGATTCTATATCTCCGATGATGTTCTCCGTGAAGTGCGTCGTCTGGCTGGAGAGATAACCGGCTAATACGATATCCCAGTCCTTGCCGAATATTTGCCCAATTCAACGATACTTGAGAGTCCCAAGTTCGGAATTATCATGCTGAATTCGACAGGCTGGAATCACCGCGTACCTATGCACATACTGTGAATTTTTCGCTTAAGTTGACAACAGTGCATACATCACCTCTCTTCTGCCGTAGTTCCGCACTTTGGGCAGTTCGGCAAACACCCAAAGACAGGCTCGCCGTTCACGTATTTGCGCCACTCGTATCCACTCGTCAGAGTTCACCGCGATTACCTCCCAGATTTGTCACGATAACCCCTAGAACGCCCTTTATATATATCCTCAAGGAGTTCATATGCTCTTCCGCGGTATGGTTCAAGCGCCTCCGGCACAAGCATTCTCTTTACATCAGCATCGCGCATGACATCATCTCAAATCATGCGAATTTTCTT
>JAIRWR010000018.1 GCA_031268885.1 Synergistaceae bacterium | reverse complement strand
ATAATCTCCAGGCTTTCGTACTCCTCCGCGGGTATGTCGAGGACAGCGATAAGGAACGCGCGTATTATCGCTATATACCTGGAGTCGCCGAAAACCAGCTTAAAGATAAGGTCACTCTTTAGCGGCAGTAGGCGTGGCAACTTGCCCCCTCCCGTTTTGTCTCCAGTTGGAGTTTGGGGCGTCCCGCCCAGGGTTTCATCGATCTGTATCTCCTTCGGTCTTCTTCCTCTTTTTGCCATGCGCACCGACCTCTCCGTCTGACTTGAGGTTATTTTAGCATGATTTCGCTGTGAGAGAACATTACCGCTTCTAAATATGAGAGCTTGAGACTCTCTGTGTCTTGAGGAGATAACCTGATACCCATATAATGTATTAGTATAACTGTACTTTACGCGCAAGATCCACAATAACCGCGAGATTCAGGTTAGCGGTCTGTGGGATTTAAGCATTCATGGAGAAACAATATTTTTTAACATTAAATACAGTTTTATTGTGCTATGTTATTTCTAAATATAGGGGAGCTTAGTCCGATGCCAAAAAAAATAAGGATAATATTTGCCTCGTTATATAAACCATTCAGGTTAGCGATTGTAAAACCCTTTGAAAATTCAGCGGTATACAGGTTATTTGAAACTCATATCTTGATACCATTGAGAGGATTTGGCAAAACGTTCATGAGGGAACGGATTAAAAAATTGACGTGTTTTAGACGCTGTGTCATCATAGGTATTAGTGGAGGACTTGGTAATCAGATGTGTCAGTACTCCATGGGAAAAAGGATTGAAAAGGAGAGTGTCCTTCCAGTTTATTATGATCTGTCATGGTTTAAAAGACGCGGAATGGACGTAAATGGCCGGCTTTACAGAAATTACGAGTTGGAAGCATCCTTCCCTTTAATTAAGCTGAGAACTACAGGTTCATTTATTACAACAATTTATCGTAAATTTTTTAAAGCGCTTGACTGTGATAATGATACCTATACGCAAATAGTATCATCCGATGAGCCGAGATACATAGAAGGGTGCTGTCATATATCCCAAGACGATGAAGAAGCGAAACGCGATTTTATCTGTGGTCTGGATTTTTCGGACGCTAATAAATTTGTCTTATCAAAAATTGATGCATCGGAGTGCGCCGTGGCAGTACATGTAAGACGAGGCGATTATGTCTACCTCTCCTGTGAAATTAAGAATCCATGTTATTTCAAAGAAGCGATTAAGTTCGTATCGGATAGAGTGACACCTCAAAAACCTACTTTCTTCGTATTTTCCGATGGAATGGACTGGTGCAGAAAAAATTTCGCCGGAGTGCTGGAAGATCTGGTATTTGTGGAGAACAATAACAACGACCACGGACCGTACGATATGTATCTCATGTCACACTGTCATCATTTTATATTGTCTGACTCTACTTTCAGCTATTGGAGCGCTCTCCTGTCAGATCGAGCCTCTGAGAAAATAATGATAAGGCCAGGAGACCAGCGCTTCAACTTCGAAAGAGGATAGAATATCGAAGAGATTTACATATCAGACTGCTGGTGATGGATTAAAACCCTTTGGTATGTAGATATTTATGAACTTTGAACTCTCCAGAAGAAGAGATGAGAGATATAATGAATTTAAGGAATTAAAGGGGCGTGATAGGATATGGAACTTGCGAAAGTCACCACGAGCGGACAAATCACCATCCCGGTGCAAATCCGCCGGAAGCTCGGGATAAAAGAGGGCGACAAGGTTATGTTCCTTGAGGAAGGGAACCGGGTGATACTCCTGAATTCATCTCAAATAGCCCTGGAAAAATTGCAGTCGGCAATGTCCGGGGAAGCGGAAAAAGCGGGGATCAGAGATGAGGAAGATGTCGCCGAACTTTGCAAGGACGTGAGGAAAGAACTTTACAGCGAACGTTATGCGCGTAATGATCGACACGAATATCCTCGTATCCGCGGCGTTGTTTCGGAATGGTTCAGTCTCGGCCATACTGAAGGAGATCATGTCGCGTCATGACCTCTGCGTCTGCATGTTTTCCCTGGAAGAGCTTTTCATCGTGTTCGAGCGCAAATTCAGGAACAAAAGGGGCGATCTGGACGAATTTCTGAGGGAATTGTCCTTCGATCTGGTTTACTCGCCGCTGAAGATTGATAAAACACGAATACCTCCCGTCCGGGACGAGAAAGACTATCCCATTCTCGCGTCCGCGATGGACGCCGACATTGATGTTCTCGTGAGCGGGGACAAAGATTTTAGTTGCGTTGATTGCGAGCGGCCCGAGATTTTGACTCCATCGCGTTTCAAAGAGTTGTACCTGTGAGACGTCCAGCCGCATGAAGAAGAAGCCTCAAGGCCATTACTGCCGGATATGCGGGCAATACAAAGCCAACGAATATCAGCTCTATGACCCTTGAAACAGAGTCAAAATCGCCATCCTCTTGCATTAGACAATTCCTCCCGAACGAATAGCTTTTCTATAGCAGCGAAATTTTAGCAGAAAACAGTTGACAAGGAAACTGTTGAGGGATAATCTTCATTAAGTTTCTGAGATGTCCGTACATGAACGGCCCTGGCAGGAAGTAAGCCGGGGCCGTTTTACAATCACAAACTATCTCTTCAACGGCCGTATTTGGACATACTGCAAATAATTCGTTCCAGGATGGATTCAAGAGGCGATCCCGACCTACCGGATGTGGCATGATATTTACGAACTTTGAACTCTCAAGTCAGGTTATAATACACGAAATAAGCTATACTCACGGACGTTAAATTTACATCTGCGCCGCGAACATAACTTAACCAAAAGTTATATAATTAAACTGTGCGGAATCGGCGACTTTAGTTCTTAGCAACTATTTTCGCTCGCAAGTATACATGCTATGTTGGATAGGAGAGTTTGTCTTGCCTCCATTGATAAGCGTCATAGTACCAGCATACAACGTTGAGCAGAGAATAAGAGATACCCTTGAGTCTATTATGTCCCAGGATTACTCCAATATCGAGATTATAGTAGTCGATGACGGATCAAAGGATGCGACCGCGGATGCGTCGAGGGACATACTCAAAACAGGGCTTCGGCAGTGGCGCGTAATCGAACATGAGAAAAACAGGGGGGTAAGCGGCGCGAGAAATACCGGATTCAGAGCCGCCACGGGGGAATATGTTTTGTTTATGGATGCCGATGACAGGGCGGATAAGGATTTTATCTCGACACTTTACGAGGTAATCTCAGATGGCGGACACGAAATAGCCTTCTGCGGTTTCAGGGAACACCGCGCAAATGGAGAAGAGCGTTTATGGCCTATTAAAGCGAGTCCGTCCGGAAAGTATTCCTCGGAAGATCTGACTGTCATGCTATTGCTCAGCAGGATTGTCACCGGCATATGGTGTGTACTGTTCAGCAGGCGTTTCTTGGAGAAAAACGCTATCACCTTCATTGAGGGCTGCTCAGCGGGAGAGGATGTGGAATTCACCGCCAAGGCATTCTCCAGGAGCATATCTATTGGCTTCTCCGCAAAGTGTCCGTACGTCTACAATATTCACGATGAGATGGGATCGATAGCTAACGCCTCCACCGCTGAGCAGCGTCTCACGCGCTACATCGACAACACCGAGGCTCACTTCAGGCTAACGAACTATCTGATGGAGAATCCCTCGTCGCGCAAATTAATTAACATAGCGCGGTATGTGCTACTGCCAATCTCGCACACAAGACGGCTGAACATTTACGCGAGACAAAAGGATCGAACGCGGTTCGACGCGGAGATTCGAGACCCAGAGACCAGATCCATCCTCTGGTCCAGCTTCAGATCTATTTTCTGGAAACCCGAGGTATTCCTAAAATCTCTCCTGTTGCTGACTTTTTCCAGCATCTACTTCAGATCGCGGTCTGATATATAATACTCGTTTGAAAGTGACTTGTATGAGCGCTTTATGACGTATGGCCGTATAAATATCCGCGGCGGGCCAGTATGGGGTAAAATAACCCAAACTACTGACGAGGGCGAGGGAACTGAAATGTCAGGAATTACAGCATCGACAGTCGCGAGGCTCTTGAATGTATCGGAGATTAAGAGACTCACCGCGACTGATGTGTTCAAGGGGATTTTCGTCGTCAACAGCCTCACTAAAAAAATGGACAAAAACAGCCGGCCGTACTGGGAGATAACCGTGTCGGACACTCACGGAAACATCGGCGCGAAGGTGTGGTCGGACGCCGGATGGTGGGACAGGTCGAGCGCCGAACTCGAGAATAAACCGGACATGCTCTCCGAGTCGCGGATAATGGATCTCAAGGGGCACACTGTTGGCGTCACTGGTCGTGTCTCCGATTACAAGGGGCAGCTTCAGTTCAATTTCAACGCCATATCGCTGCTCAATCAGAGTAAATTTCCGCCGGCGGAGTATGTTGCGAGTTCTGGTATCCCCCAACAGGTTCTCATTCAGAAGCTGGATGCCATAATCGATAAGTGCGGGGGGGTCATCCGCGATTTTTTGCGGTTTGTGTTCAGCGGCGACCGGGCCAGAGCGTTCTCCAACGCGCCCGCGGCGGTGTCAAATCATCACGCGTATGCCCATGGACTCCTGGAACACACGCTGACCGTGACCGATTCCGCCAGAAATATCGCGGACACTTACAGGAACGCGTACCCGTCCATCGACATGAATATTGTGACCGCCGGCGCGCTTCTCCATGATCTGGGGAAAATCGACTCCTACTCGATGTCCCCGATGCCCGAAATAACTCTTGCCGGCGCTGTGCTCGACCATATAGCGATCGGGTATTCAATGTTCTCAAGGCTTGCCGATGAGACCAAGCTTCCCGGCGACATCCGCGTACACCTGGGGCATATAATGCTGAGCCATCATGGACAGAAGGAGTTCGGCTCGCCGGTTCTTCCAGCCACGCCGGAGGCGCTTATAGTCTCGATGGCGGATGAACTCGACTTTCGCTTGTTCTGCTGGAAGGACGCTACGCGGGATCTCACTCCTAAGCAAGAGATCTCGGCTTTCCACTTCGCGGCTCAGAGGCGTTTCTGGCGGGTCGGCGGCGGCAGCGGCGATGATTGAGGCGCGTGGGTTTACAGTTACGCCGGATCAGGATGGGAGAAGGCTGGACAGGGTGCTTCGGGGACTCTACCGCGGCGTCTCTCTGGGTTATATTATGGCCGCGATCCGAAGGGGGAACGTCAGGGTAAATGGCGCAAAGAGCGGGGGAGACGCTCGCCTAGCCGCTGGAGATGCCGTGACCGTTCCGTGGCCCGCGCCCCAAGCTCTAGACCGGCGAATCGGGAAGCGGAGCGCTGGAGAGCTCCAGACGTTGTTTAAAAGCGAGGACGTGTGGATCCTCGAAAAACCTGCTGGATTGCTGAGCCAGCCCGACTGGAAATCCGACGACTCTGTTATAACCAGGGTCTGGTCGCGTCTGTCGTGGACGAGAACAGATTTCAGACCGGCCTTGGTTCACAGGCTCGATCGAGGCGCGTCCGGAGCGATAGCGGCGGCTCTCTCCGGACCGGCTCTACGAATGCTCTCCGAGCTCGTCAGGGAGGGGATGATCAAGAAAATATATCTGGCCGTCGTCAGCGGCATACCACCGAAGGCCGGAGAGATCGACCTCCCGCTGCTCAAGTCGGAGAACGGAAATATGGTCGTCGTAGACGATAGAGGAAAGAGATCGATCACGAGATACAGAACCATCGGAAGCGACGGCACGAACGCGCTCGTGGAGATGGATCTGGTGACCGGCAGGCCGCATCAGGCGAGAGTCCACATGGCCTCCATAGGCCACCCGATCATAGGCGACGCGAAGTATGGAGGATTGCCGGCGGAGAGATTGTTTCTCCACGCTTGTTCCCTGACCTTTCCGGATGTCGCTGGTCTGCCGCGAAACCTGAGGAATAATACCATAACGTCAAAGACGCCGAGGGAGTTCGCGCTTCTTTCGAAGCTGCCAGAGCAAGGCTAAAGACGCGCCTGAACTAAATTCTTAGCGATAAAACGCCGAAGCCGGGACGGAGAGCTTGTGCCGTCACGTCCATATCTTCCATGATGGGTCCGGCGTCAGTGACAGATCCGAGCGGCTGCCGCGCGAGTACGAGGCATAGCCGGCCGCCGCTATCATTATCGCGTTGTCCGTGCAGTACTTCCTGGGAGGAAGGAATACCTCGAAACCCTTCCGCCTCCCCAGCTCGGTCAAGGCTCTCCTCAGTTCAGCGTTAGCCGCGACACCACCCGACAGGGTAACCCTGTCAACCTTCGTTCGCTCGACGGCGATCTCAAACTTTATCAGGAGCGACTCCGTCACCGCTCTCTGAAACGATGCGCAGACGTCCGGGAGGGGGATCTCGCCGTTCATCTTGAGCAGAGCGGTCCTAAGCGACGTCTTGACCCCGCTGAAGCTAAATTCGACCTCCCCGGAATCCTTCATGGCGACCGGAAACGCAAACGCGTCCGGATTGCCGCCGGCCGCCGCTCTTTCAATAGCCGGCCCTCCTGGATACCCAAGCCCCAGCATCTTGGATGCCTTGTCGTATGCCTCGCCGGCGGCGTCGTCCCTCGTCGCGCCTAGCAGGGAGTATTCCCCGTGATCTCGCGCCAGGACAACCTCGGTGTGTCCGCCGGATACTATCAGGCACAGGAAGGGATGCCGAAGTTCGGGGTGCGACAGGATGTTCGCGTACAGGTGCCCTTCGAGGTGATTGACGGCGATGATGGGCGTCCCCCAGCCCTGCGCCAGGGCCTTTGCCGACATGACCCCAACGAGGAGAGAGCCCATCAACCCAGGCCCCGCCGTGACAGCGATGAGCCCTATATCTCCTGGGGATACGCCCGTCTCGGCGAGGAGAGTACGAAGCAACGGCAGCAGTGTCTCCTGATGTTTTCTCGACGCGAGTTCCGGCACTACGCCGCCAAATGGGGAGTGGTCCGCGATCTGACTGGATATTACGTCACCGACGACACGGGAATTATCCTCCAGAATCGCGAGCGCCGTGTCATCGCAACTCGTCTCAATTCCAAGCGTCAGAAGGCTCACGCCGGATCTGACCGTCCGGATTCGAATGGGCGCGCCCGTGTCAGGATCAGTGCCCGCAGCCTCCGCAGGAGCAGCTGGGCCCACAGTTGCCGGAGCAGCTCTTTGCCCTTCTGCGCTCTCCTTTTATGTGAACCAACACCTTGCATCTGCAGGACGGACATCGGCTCGCAAACCCCTCGGTCTCGAACTGCCTTCCGCATTCAGCGCATCTGTATACGTGCATCCGTATCATCTCCTCTCAAAAGTCTTCTAAGAACCTCGCAATAATACCAACCCGCGTCTAAACGGGATCTGATACCTATGACGAATGACTATGAACACTACCCAATTATACCCTCATCCCTTCGCCGCGCAAGCGCGGCCCTGATCCATCCCCACTCGGGACAGCGCAGGAGAACAGTGACCGCGGCATAGGATGCGCCGCCCAGCAGAACAGTCGCCAGCACCCACGCCGAACGGAGTACGAACGATCCCTCGATCGGATATGGAAGAATTCGCGCTTCAGCCAGGATGACGCCGGTCATGACCGAACAGGACAGAACGAGGCGGACGAGCCACGCGGCTCCGAACATGCCTATATTTCTTCCAATGCCGCGCGACAGATGCCACGCGGCGGCAAACGCGGCGCAGGTGAACGCGCAGGATGTGCCTATGGCGAGGCCAATGTACGAGAATCGCCTCATCAGAATCGCTCCAAGAAAGAGGTTCGCGCAGACGGTGAGCGCCATCACCTTCATCGCGGCTCTGGGCATGGTTCTGGCATAGAGGGCGCGCATCAGCACGGTATTGCAGGCTGTTCCGGGAAGTCCGGCGGCATAACAGGCCAGCGCTCCGCTGGTCGTATTCCAGGCCCATTCGTCAAACGCGCCGCGCATCAGGAGGATGTGCACGATTGGGCGAGCGGCGACAATCAGCCCGATGGCGGCTGGCAGGACGATGAACAGGTTGAAGCGCAGTGCATCGCGGATGAAGGTCCGAAATTCCTCGGAGTCGTCCGGGGCGATTCGAGAGAGCATCGGCAGAACAGCTTGCGATATCGCTACCACAAACAAGCCGAGCGGAAGCTGAATTATCCTGTCCGCATAGTTGAGCGCGGAGATGACGCCGCCTTCCAGAAAAGAGCCCAGCACTCTGCTTATCACTGGGTTTATCTGATTCAATGACAGGCCGGCCGCGTAGGGGAGAAAGAGCGCCAGGCACTCCCGCAGGTCGCTGTTCCTCATGTCCGGGAGGGATGGCGTGAGGCCGATCCCCATGCGCCACGCCCAAAAACACTGCAGCGACATGCTGCACGCGCCACCGGCCAGAACAGCGACCGGCAATGCCCATATCGTCCCACCGCCCCGTGAGGCAACAGCCAGTATCGCGATAAAGGCAAGGTTACTCACTGCCGGCGCTACCGAAGGCACAAAGAAGCTGCCGACGCTGTTCAGGACGCCCATTGCGAGAGCCCCTACGGAGACGAAGATGAGAAAGGGAAACATCGCCCGGGAGAGTGATACCGCCAGCCGGCTGTGCTCCCCCTCGAAGCCCGGCGCTATTATCCGGATCAGAAGAGGGGAGGCCAGCACTCCCAAGAGTACAACGACAGAACACGCGACAAGCAGGATGGAGAGGACGCCTCTCGCGAGTTCTCTGGCCGAGTCGGCGCCCCCCCTGCCGTAGGCGCGGGAAAAGGCGGGGACAAAGGACGCGGACAGGGCCCCCTCCGCCAGTAGTTGGCGGGCCAGGTTGGCGAGCGTATACGATATATAAAACGCGTCCAACGCGCGGGTCGCCCCGAAGAGCGCGGCTACCATCACCTCGCGCGCAAGGCCGAGAACCCTGCTAACAAGCGTACCAGTCATCATACGGAGCGCTCTGCCGACCATGCCCGCCACATTGGCTTCGCCTCGGGTACGCGCTACCATTCGAAGCGATCTCCCAGATAGTACTTTATAGCGAGAGGATCGTTCGCGACAACATCCGGCGGACCGTCTACCACGATACTCCCCTGGTGCATAATATAAGTTCTGTCCGTGATAGAGAGAGTCTCCCTGACATTGTGGTCTGTGAGCAGTATGCCATAACCCCTTGCCTTGAGGTCGCTTATCACCTCTTGAAGATCTCCGACAGCGACGGGATCTATCCCGCTGAACGGCTCATCCAGAAGGATGAACGACGGATCCATAGCGAGACAGCGCGCGATTTCGACGCGTCGCCTCTCCCCGCCCGACAGGGCGTACCCCGCCTCGGTCGCTATATGCGCCAGGCCGAGCTCGTCCACGAGCTTGTCACAGACAGCTCCGGCGCTCGGTTCGTCAAGCCCCCTCTGCGCCAGCACAAGCCTCAAGTTATCCAGGACGTTGAGCTGTCTGAATATCGACGCCTCCTGCGGCAGGTATCCTATGCCCATCTTCGCCCGCATGTACATTGGAAGAAATGTGACATCGTTTTCGGATATCATTACATGTCCGGAGTCGGGAAGGATTCTGCCGATCATCATATAGAAGGTGGTGCTCTTTCCGGCGCCGTTGGCGCCGAGGAGACCGACTATCTCGCCCCTCGATACGGTCAGATTAACTCCGTCCACGACAACCTTTTTTTTGAAGCTCTTTCTCAGATCCCGCACGGAGAGAACGTCTCTTTCAGAGTTCATAACGGGACTTCCGTCTATCACTCCCTCCACCGGTCAATCTGCCGGCATTCCGAACGTCAGCGTCGGCTGCCCCAGCGCCTCAACTCGCCCCGAAACGAGGTGATAGACCACGCTGCTTGCTCTGAGGCTGTGGTCGCCGCGCCCGACCCGCGCGTTGCCAGTCACTACGATCGTTCCCCGCGCAAGGGAATACACGCCCTTGTCTCCAGTCACCGTAGTTATCTCGCCCCTGTTATCGGACATGTCGATCGACACGTTCCCATTGGTGATCAATTCGACTATCTTACTGCCATCGAACAGACCGCTGGCCTTCTTTGAGGATAAGCGCATCCCGCGCGCGCGATCCACATATTTTCTGACGTTGTCCGCCAGGAATTGATCTCCGCTCCTCGCCACGACATCCGAATCTATGGAGAACTCCTCGAAAGTTCCGATCACGTTCCCCTCGGCCCTGTAGCCGTTCCCGCCCATCTCCCACATCACGCTCTGAGCGGAGAGCCTGTCCTTTCGCCTTGTCAGGACTACGTCCCCGGACGCGGTAATCACTCTCCGCTCCGGCATGGACTCGACATCGCTCGACAGGCTGATGGCCTCACAGGTTATCTCGATCGACTCGCGCTTGAAACTGCCCCTGACGTTGCCGCTCGCGACAAAGACCTTGCCGTTGATATTCCCCCCGCCTCTGTCGCTGAACAGCTCGCCATCCGGACTTGTAAAGTGAATGTCTCCAGAGGCCGTCACCCATCCGGTTTTCGAATCATAGCTGAGGGATTTGGCGGTTAAAACCGCCTCCCCGTCAGCGAAAGCCGCTCCGGCAAATATAATCACAACGGCGACAAACCACAATACACCGACGCGCTTCCGCTTCAACTGCCGGCTTGCGTATCTCATACCAGAGCACCTCCCAGTAATATGAAAAATGTTAATTCTTCAGCGCCGCCGCTTCCAATCCCCTTATCTCGACTATCTCCCTCACGATAAAAACAACCGCCAGAATCGCGGCGGCGAGATCGGCCACCGGACCGGCATACATGATGCCGTCTATGCCCCAGTATCTCGGAAAAATTATTATAAGCGGGAGCAGAAAGATGATCTGTCTCGTCAATGATATGAAGAAACCTCTCGTCGCCTTGCCTATGGACGTGAAGAAATTTGCCGTGACGGGCTGTATCCCGTTCGTAAAGGTCATGAAAAGATATATTTTGAAGTATCTCTCTACAAAGTGATAGTAGTCCTCCGTTCCGCTTCCAAACAGGCTGATAATCTCCCTTGGAAAGGACTGAAACATTATGAACGCCAGCACCGAGAGGGAGGTTGCTATGCCAAGCGTGAAGCGAAACGTCCGAATGACGCGCGCGTAGTTTTTCGCGCCGTAGTTGAACCCTATTATGGGCTGTCCTCCCTGCGCGAGGCCGATTACAACCGACAGGAATATCATGTTGACCTTCGTGATCACGCCCGCGGCCGCTAGTGGAATGTCGCCCCCGTATCTGGACAGGTTTCCGTAGTACGCTAGTATGTTATTCAATGTTATCTGAACGCACATCATCGCGAACTGGTTGAAACATGACGCCGCTCCCAGCGAGGCTATGGCGGCGATTCTCCGGCGGTTTGGCACGAAATAACTCCTGTAAAGCTTGACACCCCTGTATCTCATCAGATAACGCATAGCGAAGATCCAGCCGACAATCTGAGACAGCGTCGTAGCCCACGCCGCGCCGGCTATGCCCATGCCGAAAGTGAAGATGAACAGAGGATCGAGCACGGTGTTCAAAAGAGCGCCCACAAGAACGCAGAACATTGAGTACTTCGGGCTGCCATCCGCCCGGATGAGGTGGCCTCCGCTTATTGTCATTACGAGAAACGGCATACCTAACGCGGTTATGCCAGTGTATGACACGGCGTAAGGCATGATGTTCTCCGTCGCGCCAAAGGCTCGCAGGATATGATTCAGCAGCGAGAGCGCAATCGCGCTTATCATCAATCCACCCACCGCTGAGAGTGTGATTGCGTTCGCCACTATCCGCCCCGCTTCTTCCCTATTGCCTCCGCCAAGCTGCAGGCTGTAGTTCGACGCCCCTCCAATGCCCAGAAGCAGGCCTACGGAGGTGCAGACTATGGTCAGGGGAAACGCCACATTTGTCGCCGCGTTACCCAGTATGCCGACGCCGCGCCCTATGAAGATCTGATCCACTATATTATAAAGGGCCCCCACGAGCATTGCGATGATGCTGGGAATAGCGAACCTGATCAGCAGCACGCCGATACTGCCAGAAGCGAGCGGGTGCGCGGCTGTATCAGGCTTTCTGTGATCGGTCATCTGCGCGTCTCCAGGAACCTTTTATCGTGGAATAGCTCCAACACTCGCCGCCAGCCGTTTTCGCGCTTTCCAGAGAGCGGCTCCGCCGTGAAACACAAACTTCGCTCCACACTCAGTCCGTCGTCAGTAGTACACCGACAGAATGAGATACAACCTGCCGTCTCTGATCTTGAAGGGAAGTGTGAGGCTCTTTACATCCGCCTTGGCCGGCATAGTCTTTATGTTGTTCCCCGAGAGCACCTGTGGCGGAGTTATTCTGATATCCGGAATGTTCGCTTTGATCAGGGCCTGCCCGCTTATCATGTTGGTCACTTCTCCCAGTACACTCATTGACATGGGATCATCCAGACTCGGTTTCACCGTGCCGCAGGTGAAGGATTCCACGTAAGCTTCGAAGGACGGCAGATCGCTCATCATCGCGACAGAACCGTGAACGTCATGTCCAATCAGTCCAATCAGGACGGCCAGGTTACTCCCCGGCGCGTTTATTCCGTTTATCATATCTGATTTTGTAAACTCGACTTCAATGCCAACAGTCTTGCTCACGCTTATCAAGGCGTCGGCATAAGAGTTTGCGAGGGTGGAAAGTACAGCTGCTGCACCTGAGGGCATTTTACATCCTCCCCTTCCTCAGTTAGCTTCGCATGAATACCCAGCAATAACGCGACACAATACATGTTATATTTTATCATCAACGCGTGAAAAAAAAGCGTCGTCTCCAATTTGGCGGGAAGACCCGCGCGTATCGGCGCGAGATGCCCTTATCAGAACAGCCCAAGCCGCCATATCGTCTACGGAGCGAGGCGGCACGCGCAGCGATACCGGCACAAAACGCCATAATCCTCTCGGTGGGTGAAGTCTCCAGTACAGGGAACGCCCCTCCAGCGTAGTGAAACTTTCGTCCGCTGCCGTGAAGGGCACGCCACGTCTCTCCAGTCTATCAGCAAAGGCGCGAAAACCGGTCCCGTTCCCCAAAAAGATCTCGCTGATCTCAGGATACGCCGCCGCTCTCCCCTCCAGGCGCAGATGGGCGACACCGCCGAAATCCCTGATTTCAAGACAACAGATGACCTCCGCGAGCATCGAAACAGGGGCGATTGCCGAAAACGCCAGCGTACTCCTGTTTCCGACGGCTAGCCCGAACTTCTCCCGCCCCGGATCAAGCCCGCAGAGCAACGCTTCGCTCATGCCGCGCCCCACACTGTTTCAGAGATCTCCAGCGGTCGTTGCCCACCGCGGATACATCCACATCCACTGTCCAGGGGTCTCTCTGATCCACCCGGATATTATATCGTTACACCTATCCGCGGCGTACTGAAGATCGGCTCCGAACGGATCCCCATCTCGGCCGGCAAGGGCCGGGTATATCTTCATGGACATGCTCACGCTGCCCGGATTCCTGGTGACGCATACCGGAACTACGGCACAGCCAAGCTTTCGCGCGAGCTTTATCGGCCCCGCCGGAGTACTCGCTGGAAACCCGAGAAAGGGAGAGACTATCCCGAACTCCCTCGCATCCTGATCCAGCAGGATGGCCAGGATCTCGTTTTTCTTGAGGCACTCCATAGCCGCGCGCAAGTCCAGTCCTTTTCCGAGCGTCTTTACCCCGCATGACATCCTAATCTTCGCTATCGCCTCTGTTATACGCCAGTCCCGTTGCTCCGCTCCGATCGCGTTCATCGGAAATCCGAGCTTTGCCAGGAGCGCCGCTCCGTACTCCCAACAGCCTATATGCGCGGACAGGAGGATTACGCCCCTTCCGCGATTCAGGGCCAGGCCGATGTTCTCGCTGCCGGTGACCGTCACGAGTTCGCCGATCCGGCTGTACTCTTTTGGCAGCCTGAAGAACTCAGAGAGCGCCATGCCAAAGTGCCCGTAGGAACTGAAGACTATCTTCGCGGCCTCCCGCGCGCTCACGCCAAGGGCCTTGGCGCATCTTGAACGAGCTCGCTCCACTCTCTTTCCGGAGAATCGGCCGACCGCCATCCCCAGCGTCTTCCCAACCGAAACGGCAAAGGAGTGTGGCAACGACAGACATAGACGCCTATATGCCTGTAACGCGGTCCATATCGCCGGTTGTTCTCTCATGCCCGGGAGATCTCACGTCTTGACATTGAGCGCGGACTCCAGAGCCGCTATTACCCTGCGCAGTACTTTGGTTCTCGCGAACAGCTTGTCCTTCGCCTCCACTATCGTCCACGGCGCATGGACAGTGCTCGTTCTGAGCATCATCTCCTCGGCGGCCGCGTCATACAACGGGCGTTTCTCCCGGTTGCGCCAGTCCTCGCTGGTAATCTTCCAATTCTTGTCCGGGTTCCTCTGTCGCTCCGTAAATCTGGCTAACTGTTCGTCAGCGTCTATCTGCAGCCAGAACTTGACAATTATCGTCCCGTACCTGCGCCACTGATCCTCCATCTCGTTTATCTCGGCATACGCCCTGCGCCACTCGAACTCCTCGCAAAAGCCCTCTATCTTCTCCACGAGGACCCGGCCATACCAGCTCCTGTCGTAGATGCCGATGTGCCCTGCCTTGGGAAACGCGGTCCAGAAACGCCAAAGGTAATGATGAGCCCTCTCCCAATCGTTTGGCGCGGCTATTGGGACCACCTGATAACCCCTCGGGTCCAGCTTCTGAGTAAGCCGCTTTATGCAGCCGCCCTTGCCGGACGCGTCATGCCCCTCGAAGACTATGACCATCGGCCTCCGGATCTTGTACAGCTCGTACTGAAGATCGCGCAGCCTGTTCTGGAGTCTCGGCGTATCCCAGTCATATTCATCGCGGTTCACTCGGCCGCCCTGGTCTGTGTCGTGTGCCGCCGACATCTCCAGCGAGGGTTTCGCTACTTCCCCCGCGTATTCGGTCTTGTTGAAGCCGACAAACTGAATCTCCTGCTTCGCTCCGCCACGTCCAGGATTTTCGAGTCCCGCCTCGATGCCCTCGACAACCGTCGTCAGTATCTTTATCACAGCGTATCTTCTATCGTGAGCCTCTATTAGCGTCCATGGCGCGTGAGCTCCGTCAGTGTGCTGGATTATTTCATCTATTCTCCTCGCGCGCTCGTCGTAGTCGTCGTTCTCGCGCCATTCCCTTCCAGAGACTCTCCACGTTGACGCGTCGTCCTTGTCCATCTTCTTCAGTCGCTTTCTCTGTTCTTTTTTGCTTATGTGGAGAAAGAACTTTATTATCACGTATCCGTCGTCGGAGAGCTGACGCTCGAACGAGGCGAGGTCTCGACATGCCGACGCCACCGCCTGTTTTGGATCGTCAAACAGGAGCCTGTGCCAGCTTCTGCTGAAAATGCCGATCGTTCCCCGTGCCGGGGTCATATCCCAGAAACGGCGCATCGGCGGCCAGAATTGACTCTGAGGCTCCTCCTCTCTCGAATGCACGTAATGAACTCGAAACCCCCGAGGGTCGAGAGGGCGTATCAGCTCGTTGATAAGTGTTCCCTTGCCAGATGCCTCCCACCCCTCGAAGACTATTATAACCGGCATGTTTGCCCTGCGCGCCCTCCTCTGCAGCTCCCCCATCCGTTCACGGAGCCGCGGCGCGATCCTCCTGTACTCCAATACGTCCAATCTGCGCGAAAGATCCGTCATTTCAAGCATTGAACGCCCCCCCTTCAATAAAATCCGCGTTCGAGTGACTTTTGGGATTATATACCTTACCCTTTCCGCGCGACACATACATTTTGTCAAATTCCTCCCCTCCGCTCTGCCATCCTGTCCCTACGGCTCGAAGAGGCAAGTTGAGGAGGCGATCGGATTGTTGATATATTCATTCGGATTGTTGATATAATCACCGTTGCGCAATGATAGAAGGAGGGATTTTTTTGAGCGGCTTAAACGGTGAAAAGATAATATACCTCAACCCATGCTCGGGCATTTCGGGAGACATGTTCCTGGGCGCGATGATCGACATCATGAGTAAAATAGCCCCCGGCTTCGACATCTCCTCTCTGCTGGGAAAGATATCGATCGGCGAGTACGAGGCGACGGTAACGCGCGGCACGAGAGGCGGCATCTCCGGCCTGAAGCTGAATGTTCACGACCGTCATCATGACCATGACCATGACTACCACCACCACAGGAATCTAACGGATATCATGAAGATACTCGAAATCAGTGACATCCCAGATGACGTCCGCGAAAGATCCGCGGAAGCCTTCACAATTCTGGCTAATGCCGAGGCGCGCGTACACTCGCGCACTGTCGGGGAGATTCACTTTCACGAGGTCGGAGCCGTGGACTCGATAATCGACATCACTGGCGCGATGCTTGTTATGGGACAGATGGGCTGGCCGAGAGTCTTCTCGTCTCCCGTCAACGTCGGCTCCGGCACTGTTAAGTGCGCCCACGGCATTCTGCCGGTACCCGCGCCCGCGACAGCGGAACTGTTGGAAGGGCTCAAAATCTTCTCGGCGGGCGAACCGATGGAGCGCACTACGCCAACCGGAGCTCTGCTATTGAAGCTTCTCGTTGGGCAGGACGGCTTTCGTGACATCCCCGAAGGACGAGTGATATGCGGCGGCACAGGCTTGGGCGCGCGAGACACGAAGTCGCTGCCCAACGTCCTCAGAGCCATGCTGATTGAGTCTGACTCGGCGGAGAAAACAACAGCCCGCTTCGAGTACGACGAGCCGTTTCTGATCGAAACCAACATCGACGACATGAATCCTCAGGATTTCTCCATGACTGAGGATCGCCTGTTCGCCGACGGCGCCCTCGACGTATGGAGGGAGAACATCCTGATGAAAAAAGGCAGGCAGGCGACAAAACTCTGCTGTCTTGTCAGGGCTGGCGACGCCGAAAAGTTTGCCGAAAAGATAATGTTGGAGACGACTACCCTCGGCGTTCGGATAACACAGAAGAGGAGAATTATGCTCGAAAGGAGATTTGATACCGTGGAGACATCTCTGGGGAATATCGGAATAAAGAGCGCGGTGCTGGACGGAAGGGTAATCCGATCAATTCCGGAATATGACGAGATCGCCGCCATGGCAAAAAGATCCGGCATCTCACCCTCGGAGGTCCGAAGGATAGTGGAGGGGGATATATGCCGTAAGGGATGAGTGCCTTCACGCGCCATATAAAAAGAGTCATTTTTTCAACAGACCTCTTGATTTAGCTAACCCCTCGTGATATCCTGCTTGAGTCAGCTAGTAATGCTGTTTATGCATAACAAGATCAGTTCTAAGCATGAAAAACATCTAATTTTTCATCTAATTGCAAGGAGGTAGTTGCTGATATGAAGATGCGTGACGGGTTTTCAACTGACTTAGCAAAATCCGAGGGGAAGTATCCGCGAGTAAGGGACATATTTGGTTCGCTTGTCTTTGACAAGAGGGCGATGAGGGAACACCTTCCTAAGAAGGTCTTCGAAAATCTGGAGGAGTCCATGGCGGGCCGTAAACAACTGGATGCCTCGGACGCCGACATCGTAGCGATGGCGATGAGGGACTGGGCCATATCGAAGGGGGCGACGCACTGGGCTCACTGGTTCCACCCTCTGACTGAGACGGCCGCGGAAAAACATATGGCGTTCACCATTCCGTTCGAGGACGGCGCGCCGCTGGAGATATTCAGGGGCAGCGATCTGATGCAGGGAGAGCCCGACGCGTCCTCATTTCCGTCCGCCGGGAGGCGCTCGACCTTCGAGGCGCGGGGATACAGCGCCTGGGACACCAGCAGCACGGCGTTCATCGTAAAGAGCGCTAAGGGCGGCACGCTGTGCATTCCATCGGTCTTCCTCTCCTACGACGGAACGCCGCTTGACCTCAAGACTGGCCTGTTGCGCTCTCTTGACGTAATAGAGAGTCACTCTATGAAGCTTCTGCGGCTCTTTGGCCAGCGCGGGATCCGCTATGTCCGTCTTACGGTCGGCGCGGAGCAGGAATTCTTCCTCCTCGACAGGCCGAGGGCTCAGCAGCGGCCAGACATCCGCTTCTGTGGAAGGACGATACTCGGCGCTCAGCCGGCGAAGGATCAGAGGCTTGATCATCACTACTTTGGCGCGATTCAGACCAGGGTGCTGTCTTACATGGAGGACGTCGAGAGGGACCTCGCGGAGATCGGCATGTCGCTCGCGACCCGGCACAATGAGGTGGCCCGCTGCCAGTTCGAGTTTGCCCCGCTGTACTCGGAGGCCAACATAGCGTGCGATCAGAACCAGGTCTTGATGGAGACTATGAGAAAGCGGGCCCGCGAGCACGAATTTCGCCTGCTCTTTCACGAGAAGCCGTTCGACCACATGAATGGAAGCGGAAAACACCTCAACTTCTCGCTAATGGACAGCGAGGGGCGCAACCTCCTCAAGCCGTCGACGAACCAGCGCAAGAACATCGTCTTTCTGACGTTTCTAGCTTCTTTCGTGTACGGGGCGTCAAGGCACTTCACGCTCCTCCACGCGGTAAACGCGACTGCCGGCAACATGTACCGGCTTGGAGGGCACGAGGCTCCGCCGGCGATAATAAGCGTATACCTTGGGGAAGCGCTGACCTCCATGTTGAAGGAGATCGAACACGGCGCCGCGGAATTCAAGGGAAAGCCCGCGTTTGACCTTGGGCTGGCGAAACTCGCTCAGATCAAAGCGTACGACAGCGATCGTAACAGGACATCGCCGGTTGCCTTCACCGGAGACAAGTTCGAGTTCCGGGCTCCGGGAGCTTCTCAGGCGCTGGCGCTGCCGGTCACGGCTGTCGCGTCTATATGGGGCTGGGGAATTAAGCGAGTCACCGAGATGATGGAGAGCAAGACCGAGGCGGGCGCCGATCCGTTGGATGCCGCGCTGGAAGTGATTGTAGAAGTGATCGGGCTTTCACGTGACATCCTCTTCGAGGGCGACGCCTACACCGAGGAGTGGAGGAAGGAGGCCGAAAAGAGGGGACTGATCAGGTCCAACACGACGCCGGAGGCCATAGATCTGCTGACTGAAGACAGCACCCTCGACATGCTGGAGGAACTCGGGGTCTATAAGAGGAGCGAGATGGAGACGATACACGAGATTCGCATGGAGTCGTTCTGCACCGCCGTGGAGGTGGAAGCCGCTCTGATGTACGACATGCTCTACGAGGGAGTGCTTCCGGCCATATCGAAACAGATAATACTGGAGAGAGATTCGATGTCGGCCATCGAAGGGCTCGGCATTGAAGACGACGCCCCGTGGAAGAATCTGATAAAGACGCTTGGGGAGGCCAAGACGGAACTGCTAAAGGATGCCGCGACTCTCTCGGAGACAAAATCTCGCCTCGCGGATATGCCTACAAGGGAGCGAGCCGACGCAATCGTGGAAGAAGTCGTGCCGCTCATGAGAAATATCCGGGCGAAGTGCGACGAGGCCGAGCTTCTGATCTCCGCCGATATCTGGCCATATCCCATATACAGGAACCTGTTGTCGCTATCGATGTAAAAATGGGCGGGGGGCGATCGCCATCTGGCCGCCCTCCCGCGTCAATAAGCCCTGAGCGTCGGCTGTGAACTCATCTTGAAATGAGAGAGGAGCTCTTTCAGCTCATCCGCCGACTGGTACATCTTACCGGCGGCCGATGAGACCGACCCTCCTATCGTGGAGGCCTGGCCGCTCAGGCCGTTCAGTTCGGACATCTTGTGAGATATCTCTCCAGTGCTCTTGTTTATAGCGTTGATGGCATTCGTGATGTCGGCGCTGGCCGCGGCCTGTTCCTGAGCTACGGCCGCTATGGACTGGATTGCCTCGTTCGCGCTTGTTATTTCGTTCATGCCGGTGTTCAATCCATCGACCGCCACGTTTGCGATCGACATAATCTGCTTTACGATCTCAACGGAGTCCTCAGTCGCGGATATCGCGTCCTCGGCGCCCTTTCGCAGGGCTGTGATCAAGGCTTCCACGCTGTTTGAGGCGTTGCGCGACTCCTCGGCCAGCTTCCGGACCTCCTCCGCGACCACGGCAAAACCCCTTCCGGCATTTCCGGCCCTGGCCGCCTCAATCGCGGCGTTCAGGGCCAGGAGATTCGTCTGATTCGCTATGGACGTTATGACGCTCATAAAGTTAGATATCTCCGATACGGAGCTGTGCAGCTCCCTTATCTTGCTCTGATTCTCCATCGTCTTCCCGTCCACGATGTTGATGCGGCTGACCAGGTTATTCACCGATTCAACAGCGTTCTTCGAAATCTTTGTTGTCTTCGCGAGCGAATCCGCGCTGTCGGCGGACATCTTGGCTACGGAGCTGGCCCCCTGGGCCATTTCGGATATGCCAGCGCTCCCCTTCTCTACCGCGTCCGCGTTGGTATCGCATAAGACCGAAACTTCGTTGATCAGCGTTATGGTGCGGAGCATGGCGTCGTTGTTCTCCTGTGAGAGGGATGCTAGAACCTTCGTATCCTCCGTGACGGAGTCCGATGTGGAGATCACACGCGAGAGCACTGTTCTCTGAGACGCGATCATGGAGGAGAGCGACTCGACGAGCACTCCCAATTCATCCCGCCCGCGGTACTTGAAGTCATCCTCAGTGATGGTGAGGTCGCCGTCTCTTCCCCTCTCCGAGAGCAGCGCTATCCTCTCCAGCGCTTTCGATATCCTCCTGGCGAGCAGGAAGGATGTTACGAACGCAACTATCAGTACCGCCAGCGAGACTACTCCCACCGCGATGAACGACATCCTTATCGCCGAGTACATATCCTCCAGGTTCCTTCCAGTGAATAGCATTCCTACAATCCTGCTGGAAGAGGGGTCTTTGAGCGGAGTATAGTGCGCCAGATAGGGACTGCCAAATAGCTCCAGTTCGCCGTAATAATCCTCCCCTTTTTGCAGAACACGGTCGATCACGATTGGAGACGCGTCCGTCCCAACGATTCTTTGTCCGTTCTCCTGCAGCGTGCTGTTGATCCTCGTCTTATCGGCAAAGACGGTGGCCTCCGCTCCGAAGAGCGTCTTTACCCTGTCCACCAGAGCGGTATTCTCCAGAGAAAACGCCGCTCGGAGCACTCCGACTATCCTGCCGTCATACTTGACGGGCATGCCGCAGTAATAGCCCAGCTTCGTCGACGGAGCCTCCATGAATACTTCGTAGGTATTGCCTCGGAGCGCGTTTTGCACGTCAGCGCCGCTTCCGACGTTATCGCCGATCCTGGCCGGGTCGTGCGGACGCGCCAGAACTTCGCCGTCGGCCGCCGCTATCATCAGTATATCTATGTTGGCCGCTTCTATAAGAGGTTTTGTCAAATTCAACAATCCTTCCGAATCCTTTTCGCTAACAAGCCTGGCAAGCTCCGGAGTCTCCATTAGCTTGTTCCTGAACGCGCGCGTCTGTTCCATCTTGGAGCGTATATCCTGTTCGAAACCCTCGATGGAATATCTGGCCTCCTCCGCGGCGCTCCTCTTAACATAACCGCTGAAATAGCGCATGGCGGTGATGGAGGTACAGGCGACGGATATCAGCACCAGGAGAAAGGAGACGGCAATGATTTGAGACCTTATCTTCATGTTCTTGAACAATTACGGAACCTCCCTCAGTATAATCATAATCAAGTATTATACTATCACGTTACCCTTTTGGTATAATGCTGGCGTAGGGTTACAGGTTCTCGTCTCTGGGCGAAGGGGGGATGTGTTTATGCGGGGTTATATGTTATTGCTGATCCTAATAGCTGTGGTTCTTTCTCTGCCCTTTATCCTCGCGCTAGCCGCGTTTATAGTTGCCGCCGTGGCGATACTTTTGTTGCTCGCGAGGCTTGGAGTGCTGCCGAGGATCAAAACCAGCAGGTATACGTCCATATGGGAGGAGACATCCGACCGGCGGAGCCGTCGAAATAATAGGAACTTCAATTCCGCGGAGGAGACGGCCGCCGGGTGGTATCAGTCAACCCAGGAGGGGGAGACGATAACGCTGCCGGAGACCGCGCTCAAGAAGGAGGTCTCGAATGAGAGAGATGGCGGCTAGAGTCAGATATACGCGCATTGGCGCTCTGAACGCCTCTGAACGCGCGGAGAGGACGATATGATGTGACGACCGTTTTTACGAACTATTACGACAGCCATGTGCACTCCGTCAATTCCAGCGATGCGGTGGATTCTGTGGAAGCGATATGCGCCCACGCGATCAGGATAGGCTTGAAGGGCATAGCCTTCACGGATCACTGCGACATAGACGCGGGAGACGAAAGGTGCGAAAGGGTACGGAGGGGTATCGTCTCCGACGTCATTGAGGCGCGCGATCTGTACGGTAACGATCTCCGCGTATCGGCGGGGATCGAACTTGGAGAGGCTCATCACAATCCAGGGCTGGCCCGGCGGATTTCCGGGGACGCATCGGTCGACTTTGTGATAGGCTCGCTTCACAGAATGCGCGGCGAGGAGGATTTCTACCATATCGACTACGAAAACACCGACATCGACGCGTTGATGCGGAGGTACTACGAGGAGTTGTACGAGCTCGTGGAGAACGGGTGTTTTGACGTGGTGGGACACATAAACTACCAGCCGCGTTACATGAGCGAACGAGCCAAAAGATCGCTGGACCTGCCGCGCTACTACAGCGACCTGTTTGAGATCCTGAAGTCGGTCGCCCGCCAGGGCAAGGGTATTGAGATAAACACGTCAGGACTCTGGCGAAACCAAGGGGATACAATTCCATCGAGCGATGTCCTGAAGCTGTTTTTCAAGGCAGGCGGCGAGATAGTCACCATCGGCTCCGACTCGCACAACCTGCGCAGCGTCGGCCTGGAGATATTTTCGGCGATGGAAAAGCTCAAGTTGACCGGCTTAAGCAGATTCGCGTTCTTTTCAGGGCGCGTCCCGGAGATCATCGATATTGAATGATCCCATCACTCGTTGTAATCAGCGATCACTCAGCGTCGGTATGAACATAAACTGAACGCGCGGCCGTTGCTGATACAAAAGAAAAATAGTATATAATATCATGAGTGATCCTTTCATCGGAGGTGTGAAGACATGAGCGAGGGTTCCATCGATCTCGATATCATCGCTGAACGCATGAAGGCTCCGGGAGCCAGGACGGTCGTGTTTACGGGCGCGGGCATGAGCACGGACTCGGGATTGCCCGATTTCCGCTCCAAGGGCGGCGTGTGGAGCAAGGTAGACCCCATGGAGCTGGCTACGGCTACGGCGATGCGCCGCAACTATGATATGTTTCACGAGTTCTACTCCCAACGATTTGTACAGATGAAAGAGGCCCTTCCCAACGATGGACACAGAATACTTGCGAATTGGGAGTCCCGGGGCCTGGTTAACTGCGTAATCACCCAGAATATCGACGGACTTCACGAGGACGCGGGCTCAAGGACGATATACGAGCTGCACGGTTCCGTCGGCAAGGTTCGCTGTATGGAGTGCGGGAGTGCTGCCACTCAGGCTGACTTCACCGCCAAGACGCCATGTTCCCGCTGTGGAGGCAGGCTTCGCCCGGGTGTGGTCCTCTTTGAGGAGGGGCTTCCCTCCGACACGCTCGATCTGTCCTGGAAGGCTTCCGAGGAATCAACCGTCTTCATCGTCCTCGGTTCATCGCTGCAGGTGTCGCCCGCAAACCAGATGCCCGTAATGGCAAAGCGCGCCGGCGCGCTATTGGTCATTTGCAACAGGGATATCACCCAGATGGACCATATGGCCAATTACAGGACAGACGAAGGGATAGTCGATCTCCTAAAAAGACTCGATTCAAAGATAGGACCGTAACGCGCTATTGCGTCGCAACGTTATTTCTGTGATCGGACGCGGTCGCATTATCGTATTCTCCTCCCTCTGACGTCCGGAATCACGCGAACACAGCCCTCCTGTTCGAAGATTCGCTTCTCTCCCAAATAACAACCTTGAAAGGAATCGGATATAGTATGGATCAGATTAAACTCGATGAAGTTGTGAAGGAGCTGAACAGACTCACGAGGTCGTCCAAAAAAGGCAGGCCGAGCGCGGATCGAAAAAAACGGTACGCCGAAAATATGCTTCTGCTTTTAACGCATGAGGGTCTATCAGAGAGATCAATCAACTGCCTCTTTGACGGTTTTGGTCTGGAGCGCGCAAAACCTTTTTTCGAGTTTTTTTCCAGGGATACGACCGACCGCATGTCCGTACTCAAAGAGATGCTCGACAAAGCCAGGTTAGGTAAAAAAAGGGATATGCCGCTCAAATTTATGCTGAATCTCCTGGCTCTCTGCGCCAACACCAGGCTGAACGAAAAAGGCCCGGTAATAGCCTGTATCATCGAGGCGCTTCCCAAACTCTCGAAGACGAGAGTCGGCGGGAATTACAGCGGAATTGACAAGTCGGTCGCTGATCTCTTTCTCGGTGATCTGAAGCCGAACTTCGAAATGCCGAGCTTCCGAGAGCTAGGTCTGTCCAGCGGGATTTTTTTCACCGATGAGCTGATCGAGAGCGCTTTTGCCAAGTTGAAAGCCACAGAGGAGAACGAAAGGCTGATCCAAAAGATCAGGGTCTGGTTGAAGGACGACGACAGGGCCGGCAAAAACGGCCGTGGAGCGGCCGAGGGCAAGACGGCGCGTGAAGAGCCGGACAGGCGCGATACGCGTATTGAAGAACAACCGGCGGTTTCGCTCGATGTTCCTTGGGCTCAGATGCTTGATAAGATCAAAGGTCATCTGGAGTTCTCTGACGCGAGAATCAAGACTCTTCTGACGGACTTAGACGAGAAAGACAAGAGAATATCAGACTTGAATAAGCGAATAGGGACTGCCGGGAGCGATGACATATCGACGAGAAGAGAGGACGATGCGAGGACATCCGAACTGTTAGAGGAGATAAAAGACTATAAATCGCGTATCGTTCAGTACGAGGACAGCCTGAAACAGAAGGATCGTGAGATTGAGGAGAGAAAGCTGCTTCAGTTGAGGGACAGGGCGGAGGCAAAGAAGAGTTCAGACGACTTCAAGGACAGGCTGGCGTCGGAGCTGGGGTTTGATTATACTCAATTCAAAGACGCGATGAAGATGAAGATGAATCCAGAGCTGGGGGAGACCATGCGTGACAGGCTCAAATCCATCTTTAAAATCCTTATAAAAAACGGACTGAACATCGAGTAGCTAAATGGGTCTGCTGACGGACTGCTTTGGAATTGACTTCGGCACGACGAACAGCGCCGTTGTCTCCCGCAGAGATCAAGATGGAAATATTGTCTTTCATCAGCATGGATCCGACTATGGACTGCCAATGCCGTCCTCCATAGCCATCGACAGAAAAACGGGCGAAGTCTACAGCGGCCGTCGCTCATGGGAGAAGAGAAGCGAGCTTGCGGAGAGGTGCGAGTACATCCGGTCAGTAAAGTCCCTTCTTGATGACGACGACGGAGCGCCGCTGTTAATAGACGGCAATGACAAGAGATGGACTCCGGTGGATGTCGCGTCCGAGATCTTCAAGGCCCTGAAAAAGCTTGTCCGAAATAGTCATGAGAGACTCGACAGGGCGACCGTCGCGATACCCATAACCTTCAGCCCGACAAAGCGCAGAAAGCTCAGGCAGGCGGCTGCCATGGCAGGCATCGAGATAACGTCCTTTATAAGCGAACCCACAGCCGCTTTTTTCGCTAATTATGACGACCTGAGGAGTTGTTCGACTATCGCCGTATTCGACTGGGGCGGCGGCACTCTGGATGTCTCCGTTCTGAAACACTCCGGAGGAGCCGTTGAGGAACTCGCCGTCAGGGGAATGAGTATCGCTGGAGATCATATAGACATGAAAATGGCGAGGCATATTCACTCCATGATCGCGAGGGACAGGCGTAGCACAGGCATAGCGTTCGAGGATATTCCCGCGCGGCAGAGGGATTATCTGATCGTGGCGAGCGAACGGGCCAAAAAAGAATTTAGCGGGGATGACGAGGCCACGGTGGCGATATCCGAATACGGCGATTTTGGAACTCTCAGAAAGACGCTGATCTATGACTGGTTTGCCGAGATAATCAGACCGGAAGTGGACGCCGCTGTAGATTGCCTTAAAAAGGCCGTCAAGTCCTCCAAGGTTGGAATAAACAATATAGACGTCGTGCTGATGGTGGGCGGAACGAGCGGCTTGAGGCCGCTCAGGGAGGCCATGGAACAAATTTTCGCCGATAGAATCTATATGCCGGAGAATAAAGAGTGGAACATCGCAATGGGCGCGGCGAAACTTCGCCATGAACCTGGAGAGCACTATGCCGCTCAGTCTCTCGGCGTAAATCTGAGCAGCGGCGCGTTCTACCCCATTTTGAGCCGGGGGACGCCCCTGAAGGGCTTCAAGGCCTCGTGCGATTTCGGAATAGTCGATTCTAGCGAGGAAGCGCGGTTTATCTTCAGCGACGGGGACGAAAGAGCTCCGCTCTGTTTGAAATCTCTGTCCGTGCCAGCCTACAGGTTTCTGTATGAGAAGATAAAGCTCGATGCCGAGGTTGACGACAACCTTGTCTTCACCGTCTATGCCAAAAGCGAGAGGCAGAGCGAGGATTTCACCCGCTTCTGGGAGTACGACGGCCTCAGATGCGGCTATAGGATATCGAAGTGATCGCAAAGCGGAGCTCGCTTGATTTCACGAGCAACATAGAAGTAGTACGCAAGGACCAGATATTTGACGATCACGACTTTCTGAGCAGGATAATTGATCCCATGGTCCTACCGGAACTCTGCGTCCAATATAAAATATACAAAAACACTGGATACCAGCTCAATCAGGAACAGAGCGAGATATACCACAAGGCATCGCTCGCGTGCTCGAAGAATCACAAAAACGACTACCCATGGGGAGTAGTTATGAAGAATGGCAGACCAAAGCCTGTTTGCGGGTGTATCAATGAGAACTGCGAAAACTTCGGAGAGTGCCGGCCCGATTTTTCGCGCGATGAACTCGATGTGCTGAAGGAGAACGAGAAAACCCGTCTGGAGCGCGTTGCTATCGCAAGCCAGATCCTGCTGGCTGCCGATAGTGGAGCGCCTGGGGACGACGATGCGGAGCTTGGGGGAGATAAGAGCGCGCCGGATGAGATCAAGACCCTCTCATTGGGGAATAGAGACGATGGAAACTCCTCTTCCAGCGCCGAGAGGACTGACAAGACGCCCGAGGCCGGGGAAGACAGGGAAGACAGGGAAGACAGGGAAGACGGGGAGGATGCGCCTCGTGCCGGCATCGGGGCCGATTTATCTCTAATCGGCGAGGTTGCGGCGATGGAGAGAGGAGATGAAGCAGCGGTCACGAATTGGTATTTTATGCATGGTCCCTATCCCGAGGAGCACATCCGTGTCCTTATCGCAAAGAACCTTATCCGGAGAGATACGCCGATATGGAGCGTCAGAGACGATAGATGGGTCAAAGCCGAGGGTATTGCGGAATTCGGGGAGATGTTCGCCGCTGAATCAAAGGGCGTTAGCGCGGACGCGGGGGCCTATGACGGCGCCGTCAGTCTCGCGGGCGAGGCCAGCGAGAGGAGATTGTCAGCGTTCGATACATTCAAAGATGTCGATCAGCGGGAATTTATAACATCTCCTCCCGGCAACAGAGTTATAGTCAATGCCGGACCGGGCACAGGCAAGACATGGTCGCTCGTTGAAAAGCTCGCGCACCTGATGGAGGCAGGGGGGACGAAACCGGAAAATATATTCGTTCTCTGTTTCTCCAGGGCCGCGGTAAACGTAATAGAGACGAGGCTCAGGGGTATGTCCGGGGGTTTGGAAGGCGGCTATTCGCAATCCTGGCGGAGGATCGAGATACGCACGTTCGATAGCTTCGCCACTTATATGATATCGAGAGTCATTAAAAATTGGCCGAACCTGCTGTCAAAGGGTTATTCACTCGATTCGCAGGATTACGGCGAGCGTATCGAGACCGCGATGAAAATATTGAAGAAGAAGGCCGATATGTTTGCCGGCTACGAACACTTTCTTGTGGACGAGGTACAGGATCTGGTGGGGGTGAGGGCTGAACTGGTCTTGCGCGTGCTGAAATCGCTTCCGCAATCCTGCGGTTTTTCGCTTCTCGGCGACGCCTGTCAGGCAGTCTACGATTATCTGTCGGTTTATGACAAGTCAATCATGTCCTCCGGCGATTTTTATCGGGAGTTGTTCGAATCGTATCCTGACGCGCGGCTCTTATCGTTCGCGTCGAACCACAGACAGGGCGCTGAGCTTGCCAAATTGGGGGAGAAGACGGTTCTGTACAGGAACTGGATCTTAAGGGGCAACTATTCTAAGATGAACGAGATTGCGGAGGAGATTCGTGAGACATTGCCTAAGTCGCCGATAGATTTGAAACGGCCGGATGGCGGCGCGCTTCGCGAGGTTACGGGTGGCAGGACGCTTGGAATCCTGACTCGCACAAACGCGCAATCCATAACCATATCAGCCAGATTGCGAAGCGAGGACGTCGAGCACACCCTTCTGCGGCATTCGGAAGCGAATCTGTTTGGCCGGTGGATTGCGGATGTATTTATGAATTACCCTCACGAGACCATGGGCAGGCGTGAATTCGACGAAATCTTCAGATTGCGCGGGCCCAAGGTCGCGGCAGACAGCGCCGGAATGTTCTGGAACGCGCTTTTGAGCTCCCAGCCAGGGGCGGAAAGAGGGTATTACGAGGTTGAGGAACTACTGCGCGGCATCTACCACGGCGCCCGGGACGAACTGCTCTTCAGAGACGACCGCGACGAGCCAGGCATAACCGTCAGCAACGTACACAAGGTCAAGGGGCGGGAATTCGACTCCGTCATTCTCATCGATGAAATATTCGAGGACTGGAACGGTAAAAATGAATCGGATATAAGCTCGGCTCTGGAGCATAAAGTGCGCTATGTAGCGCTGACCAGGGCGAAAAGAGAGGTGACGCTCGCCGAACTCTCCTCTAAGGGCAGGATTTACAGGGATAAAAACAGTGGGAGGTGTTTCAAGTCCAATTTGTATTCCAATTCGGGCAGGGGACACTTCGGCAAACGCGCGGCAGGAGATGAAACAGCCCATTGTAATATCTCTCACTTCGAAGTCGGACTCAAGGACGATATAAACGATTGGGAATTCGCCAGGGACAAGGCTGCACAGGATTACATCCGCGGTGAGATAAGGCCCCATGACAAGCTGGTCTTAAAAAAATGCCCGGAGGAGTACGGACCGCACGTTGTATATAAGATCACTCCCAACTCGAATGAAAACCTCGCTCTGGGGTATACGTCGAAGAAATTCCATGACGCTTTGACTCGCGCCATAAGACGCGTCTTTAACAACATTCGTTATCCTATGAAATACAAACACTACCCCAACGAGCTCCACGACATCTATGTCGACAGGCTCACAACACTCGTTTCGGAGTATCGCGAGGGTTTCGGCGAAGCGAGAGTGTTCGGCGAGATAGCCGTGTGGACCGGCATATCCTTCTTCGGCCTGGCGAAGTCAGTTGAATGATGAAGAATTACATGGACAGAATAAGCTACCGCAACGGACAGAGCCGAATCAGCACGCTCACTGCGTCCTCCAACCCCCGCTCGTCCTCTTCGTCGAATCTTGCAGGGAGAGGGCTGTCTATGTCCAACACCCCAACGAGATCTCCCTCCTTTATCATCGGGACTACTATTTCGGATGATGACGCGATGTCGCATGTTATGTGGTTGTCACAAGTGTGCACATCATCGACCCGCACAGTCCTCATGCCGGCGGCGGCGGTTCCACAGACGCCATCGCCGATTTCGATGCGCGTGACCGCGACCTTGCCCTGAAATGGACCGAGCGTCAGCCCACCGTCCTTCATCAGGTAAAATCCGACCCAGCTTATGTCATCGAGGTACATATTGATCAGCGCCGAGGCGTTCGCCAGATTCGCCACAGTGTCGCCGCGTTCGTCGATGAGCTGGTTCAGCGACAGACACATGCTTCTGTACATATCGGGCTTACTGCCGTGTTTTTCGATTTCGATCCTCATCTCGTCGTCATCTCGCTTCCGTCAGTACTCGCCGATGCGCGATGCCCTCCGCGGTTCATCGGCGGTGTGTCTTCCTCCGCATTACTTTACCATCTCTTTTATCCTTGTCCAGATTGCGGTATATAATATAATGTAAATGACTGTTAATACAGTGAGTGGAGGTGCGCTCGGATGGGCTTTGAGGTATACAGGGCAGAGATTGTGGACTTGTGGCAGAGACAACTGAATGTATGCATAACGGTAAGCCTCGAACTGAGAGGCAAGGAGTTGAACGGCGTCGTAGACAGAGGCAACGCGCGCGCCCTTGCGGAGCACATACCAGCTCTCGCGAGCAAATTGGGCAGGTGCATACTCAAGGGCAAGGGCAATGTGGACTTTGTTCAGGACAAGGTCATCGCGTTCTTCACAAAGCCTAAGTCATGCAAATTTGAGCGCTGTCTTCCGGATGTCGTAGACAGATATAGATGGGATCAGCAAATACCTGGCGGCCACTGTATGGCTGATCCGGTGCTTGTCGAACGCAGCGCGAGGCAGTTGTTGCGGCTCGTGATAAGAGAGCGGCTCGAACTCGTCTATCTTCCGTTGCCAGGCGTACAGAACGGAAGGCTCGACGTCGCGGAAATCGGCGACGCGCTCAAGGTGCTAAAGAATTCATCCAGCGTCAGGCTTATTGCAAACAGAGACATAGACGATCCCAATATTGAGATGCGCGATCTGGAGGACTGACGAGCCGCGTTTCTCACGCGGACATTATCGCTGACGAACGCAGGGGCGGAGCGCGGTCTTGACTAAGAAACCGCGTCAGTATAAAATTAGTCTAGGTCTTAGAGAATCTACATTGGCGATAGAAGTCCAAGGTAGTGATTATATGTGTCCGTAGCTCAGCTCGGATAGAGTGTTGGCCTCCGGAGCCAAAGGTCGTGGGTTCGAATCCCACCGGGCACGCCAGAAGATAGCAAGGCCTCAGAGGATTTAGTTCTGAGGTCTTTTTTGTTAGCGTTGGACAGGGAAGCGATTGAGAATGTGAGAACTTTGAACTCTCCAG
>JAIRWR010000104.1 GCA_031268885.1 Synergistaceae bacterium | reverse complement strand
ACCTTACTCGGACCCCTCTGCGGGCACAGTGGGGTCCGGGTAAGGTTACAGCTGGCAACCTCCTTTCGTAGTGGAGTACTATAAGGATTATATACATCGATAGAAGGCTTTTCAACTTCTTAATGTGAGAACTTTGAACTCTCCAGCAGAGGAATAGAATCAAAAATATTTGCCCGCTAAAAAACCACGTTAGTCTAAAAACCTCCTTGACAAATCAACCCCGACGGGAGTAGGTTGATATAAGCCCTCCTTCGAGTGGTTTTATGGTATCATACCTCGCGGTCTTCCTCGAGGTGGGGACGTTCTTCAGTCTCATCGTGTTTGTCGTTGTGGCGCTCGGCGGTTTCGGAAGCATAACAGAGGCGCTCTGCGCCGTTATTTTGGTCGTTGAGAGTGTTGTTTAGATAATGATATTGTACACTTGAGCCCTTACGGGCCAAGGATTTGCGATATGAAAATCATTAAAAAAGCAACACTCTCGGCGAGAGAATAGACAGAACAGACGTCGGAACGGAAGTGCAGGCATGAGCGTGTCAGACGGAAAGATCCTTGAGGTTGCCGGCATATCGCGCTATTACAACGACATCCAAGCTTATATAATCCAGGTGGGCAGAATAACCCGCACCGACTCTGTCGAGGCACTTCTCGACTCCGACGAGATGAGTCCGTTCGCGGCAATCCACATTTAAACCGCCGAGCGCACCAAAATACTCGCTTCGGCTCTTTTGACTTTGGACCCCCTACAACTCCGCGGGACCTCTTAGAACGCGGACGCTATATCGGTTCTTTCACTTCGCAGGAGATTTTCGACTTCTTCCACCGAAAGTCCGGTCGCTTCGGCGGTCTTCTCCACATCTACCCCCATTCTTAAGAGGTTGACGGCCACAGCCATTTTGCCTTCGTTCACGCCCCTTTGAAGGCTCTCCAGGTTTTTCTGTATGGCCCGCCTGGCTTCATCCCGTGCTTTTTCCGCCTCGATCCTCGCCTCTTCAAGAAGTATTCCGAAAGCGAACTCCTCGCCTATTTCGTCTAACATACGCCTCTGCTCGGCATCATAAAGGCATCTCTCCGACTCGTCGCTCCAGTACCTGGTTTCAAGCTGCATCGCCAAGGCGATTGCCGGTTTTGTCTCGGCCGCGTTATCCATCCTCTCACCGTTTTCGTTCGTGAAGTAGAGCATCCACTTGTCGAGGCCCGTCGATGGAATGTTCCTTTTACCTATCTGTCCGCAGAACTTGGGGAGTTCGAGATAGACTATGTGGAGATCGTCACAGAGACATCTGCCGCTGTCCTCGTTTATTATCTTAAAAGAATTCCGGTAACCGTTCTCGTCGTCAAGCATGTCGAATGTGAGAACGCATATGACTATTGTAGGCTGAATTTGGACGTAAGCCATGCACTCCTTTTGTTTTTTGACATGCGTCAGCGACCAGTAGTACGGCGCTCTCTTCCGGAAGTCTAATCGATTTACAAACTGGACCTCCACATCGACCGTTCTGCCGTCCACCCGACGCGCGACGACGTCGAAAACAGACAGCTTCATCTTGGCGTAATCGTCGAAGGAGCTGAATGGCAGGTTTTCAATGGTTTCGATGACGTTGTCTCCCTTGAGCAGGAGGGCATCGTTTATAAAATCGACCAGAATCTTCTTTCCGTTCCCGCCGGTCATGATGTAGCGCAAAAACCTGTTGTTGAGCCTGTTTATCCTGTTTTCTCCGACATCCACTATATGCTGAGTCTCGTTGATGTACGTCATACTGACCACCTGCCTTTGTGTATATTATTATACAACACATCACTGCTGTCAATTTTATGTTATACATAGGCGTCAGGGGTAACGTTATAGCTCGGAGACGCGTTGGGCACGAAAAGATCTCCTGCGCTGGCAGAGTAGTTGTTGATTTATTGAGGATTATGGCAGTACATCATGAAAGCCATGAACGGGGCTCCTCAGGAAGAGACGGAACCCCGTTCCGCATACGGCCAAACACCGCCACAGCGGCTTATTCAAATTCAACATTCCAGGAGCTTCGCCGCGGTCTCCCTGACCCTTTTGCCATCCGCTCTCCCGTCCGCCAGCTTCATCGCACGGCCCATAACACGGCCCAGGTCCTTCAAACCAGCCGCGCCAGCCTCCGTGATCGCGTCGGAGACGATCTGGGTAAGCTCCTTATCGTCCATCTGCTGAGGCAGATATCCAGTGAGAATTCTCGCCTCCTCCAACTCCTCGGCGGCACGTTCGGGCGCGTTGCCTTTCTTGTACAATTCAGCGGCTTCATGCCGCTGTTTAACGGCTCTTTTGATGATAACCTCGACATCCGCGTCAGTGATGTCGCCGGTACGTCCCTTTTCAGCGGACACGATCTGAATTGCGGTCTTTAGCATTCGCAGCGCGGAGAGCGTCGCGTCGTCACGGTTTTTCAGCGCGGACACAAGATCCCTTTGAATTCGCTCCTCAAGAGCGCATGTCATCATTCCGACCTCCTGTGCTTATTCCGAACGGATGCCGCTTTCTTGCGTTTCTTGATCTCGCTGGGCTTTTCATAGTGCTCGTGTTTGCGTGCCTCTCTCAACACGCCAACCTTGCGGAGCTCCCTTTTAAATCGCTTCAACGCATCCTCAATCGTTTCGTTCTCTCGTCGGGTTACGCTGGTCATTTTTGTCCCCCCTCCCTATGTGTCAGGCTGGGCTTCGGTGTTCCGAACACGCGGGGACACAGCCTTATCAAGTTTTCACCACCCAAAAACCGCCCTCAAATCGGCGGATTTTACCATCGGGCGACACACCTTGGGTTATTTTAACTCGTATTTTGATCTCGCACAATAGCGCCAGCCCACACTCTGACAGCTGGTGATTTGTGTTCGCGAGACAGCTTTGTTATGGCTGGCATGATCCAGATAGGAAGCCTCTCTTTCTTCAAAAGGCGCAGCAGTGGGACGAGAATTGTCTCATTGTCTTTTTTCAGCATGTTTAACACATCGGTAGTCTCCGGCAGTCTTCCGTTTTGAGGCCAGTTACTGAGGACAGTCGCGATGACAGAATCGGATGGGTTTGACAGAAAGGCCGCGAAGTACTCGACAGGCAGCCTTCTTCTCTTGAACCAGCTGATAAGCAGCACTACATCACCGCTGGAAAAATTCGCGGCGTGAAGCGTGAGAACCTGCGCTAAATCATCGGCGTAATCGGACGACTGGAATATGGAGAGCAGACACTCCAGAACCTCTGACGTCGGTATATTTCCGCGGAAGTGATCAATCACAACTCTGCGTATCTCATCGGACGGATCCCTCGATGACATTCTCCTGAGCGCCAGCATCACCACCGAAGGATGTCTGCTGCGAAGGCGGCGCAGTATCGCGTCGTTTGTATTGCGTTCCTTTATCGCGCTCCGTCTGGAGAGCAACGCGCCCAGATCCGACTCGGCGCGCGATATCACGCCCCCTATGAAGCGCACTCTGGCCGGAGGGATGTCGCCTTCGAACGTCTGTGATTCGTCTTCCTCCACCTGTCCATCGTGCCCGAACAACGAGCCGATCTTCGCCCAGATCCCCTCCAACAGGTCTGTCACCGACCAATCTGAACTCTCCCTTGGCATGGATTCCTGTGACTGCGCGTGAGAACCCCCTGTCGCTATCGTATCTCTCAGCGTCATGTAGGCCTCGGTTATCTCGGTAAATTTCTGAGCGCCATCGGGACCGGCTACGTCCGGGTGATAAAGACGGGCCATCCTCCTAAAAGCCGCCTTCACCTCTTCCCAGCTCGCGTCCGACGTCAAACCCAACGTCTCGAAGTGGGCGTTCCGGCTCACCGCGCTATCACCTGCTCTATCTCCTGTATCATCTTGTCGATCACTCCCAGGGCCTCCCACTGCAGCGCGTGATCCTCGAATCTGAGGGATCTCGTCTCCCTCATGATAACTTGGAGGCGCTGCTGAAAGTTATCCGGGTA
>JAIRWR010000004.1 GCA_031268885.1 Synergistaceae bacterium | reverse complement strand
ATAATACTGCTGATGCCGGCAAGATCAGATCGCAACATGAACCCAACAACGATAACGACAAAGCTGTGAAACGCCGCTTTCCTGCTAAAGCAACGACGAAAGCCCATTAGCGCTGAGTTGATCAAATTCCACATGTTGTCTATAGCCATCGGCCTGTAAGTATTGTATAATTGTTACAAGCCTTCTACCGATGGCAACCTCCTTTCGTAGTGGTGTACTAAAGGATTATATACATCGATAGAAGGCTTTTCAACTTCTTTAATGTAAGAACTTTGAACTCTCCAGTAAAGGAGATAGCGGGATGCATATTGTGGAGAACCTAAATGCCAAGACAGGAAGAATTTACTGCTACGCCAGCCAATGCCTGTGGAACAAACAGTCAAAAAAATACGACAAGCCGAGAATCTCTGTAGGCCATCTAGAAGACGACCCGTCAACATTCATCCCGAACAGAACTTTTGGATCGCTACTACTATCGGACACAACGAATCCGAATTCAATTACGGCACACGATAGGACAATTATCGACGCTGTGAAGGCGAAATACGGAGACGAGGCATGCCGTGCAGCTATCGCAACGGCCAAGGCAAAAGCACAGACTGCTAATACAGTTCATAGCTGAGATATACTTGAAACTTATATCCGGCACTTTGCAAAAAAATATTTTTGAATTGAATAATCGCACCTCGCTTGTGTAAGTTTTTGTTCTAACAAACATAGCTTAACACCTGTTCTCGCAATAGGTCAGCGAGGGTTTATTTTTTCTTGCCTGTGGTTTGAGGTCCACGGTTTGAGGCCAACGCGCGCGGCTTGTTGATTAAGCGCCATTGTGGTATCATCGGTTGCGTTGACACGATATATCTTGATAACAGACATTCGGAGGATTGACTCGAATTGATCCAATCTGTATTCAAACAGGGGTTAATGCTTGTAATGGGTGGGTATAGGCGCTCAATCCGACTCTTTTCAACATGAAAAGCGAGGCCGGTGCTTATTCAGGGGATGTCCTTAAAAAAATGCTCAAGGCGGCCAGCCTCAAGGTGACGCCGCTCAGGATTAAGGTGCTGGATCGTCTTATGATCGGCGCTCAGCCTCTGTCTCACGCCGAAATACAGGTCATGCTGCCTGATATTGACAGAGTCACTCTCTACAGGACTCTCTCCACGTTTGTTGACGCTGATATAGCCCATCAAGTTCAGGGCCTGGATGGAATGTGGCGCTTTTGCGCACACGTGAGGGATGGAAGCGGATGCCCTGGTAATCACGCGCACTTCCTGTGTCTGTCGTGCGGAATTATGGTATGTCTGACCGATCAGGCCATGCCGAGGATTAACGTCCCGGAGGGATGTATCGTGAGCGGCAAGCAGATGGTCGTCTATGGAAAGTGCCGAAACTGCTCCGAAGAGGAAAAAAGAGGTGTCGGGCTATAGATGAAATTGACAGAGATAGTTCTTGACGATGCGGTAGGAATGATTCTCGCTCACGACATGACGATGATAGACGCCAAGCTCGGAACAAAAGGCGCTCGATTCAAAAGAGGACAGATAGTTACAGTCGAGGATCTGCCGGTCCTAAGGGCCATGGGCAGGGAACATATCTCCATCCTCGAACTCGAACCGAACGAGACGCACGAGGACGACGCCGCGCGTGCTCTTTGCGAAGCCTTGATGGGGGAGAACTGTTCTTCGTCGCCTCCAGCGGAGGGGCGCGTTACGATAAGGGCGCTCTGCGATGGACTGCTTGTCTACGACCCGCAGACAGTTCACAGGGTAAACGAGGATCCTGACTGGGTGCTCGCGACAGCGCCGCCGTACAGGCAGGTTCGTGCCGGCCAGCCTCTGGCAGGCTTCAGAATCAGGCCGCTCTCCATTGAGCGGCATCGTGTCGAGCGTGCGGCAGCGGTCGCTGGAAGGATTGCCGTCAGGCGGTTTAAACCCCTAAAGTCCGGGCTCCTGACCACAGGGAGGGAGATCTTGTCCGGGTTGGTCGATGACGCGTTTGCTGATAAGTTCAAGCGGAAGATCTCGTCCCTGGGCGGAATATTTATCGGCCAGAGATTCTCGGATGACGACACGGCCCTGATATCCTCAGGCATAAGAGCCTTCATAGAAGAAGGCGCGGATGTCGTCGTCTGTACCGGCGGCATGAGCGTGGACCCGGACGACAGAACACCCGGGGCTATCCGTCTTGTGTCGCGGAGCGTAGTTTTTCAGGGAGTTCCAATCCTTCCCGGCGCTATGCTGATGATGGGGCTTGCGGACTCGCCGTCGGGAGGAGACGTAGCGATATTGGGAGCTCCGGCATGTGTCGTCCACGACGAGAGGACATCCCTCGACTTTGTTCTGCCGTTTATCTTCGCTGGAGAAGATCCCGCGCGCGCCGTGAGGCGGCATGGGGTGGGAGGGCTGTGCGAGGGCTGCTCTCCATGCCACTGGCCGTCCTGTTCATTCTCGGCGCTTAACTGATCCATCGACTGCCATATAACAGCCCGATATGAAGAAAAACGGATTCAAACACTTGACCGCCATCGTCCTCGCTGGAGGAATGGCGGAGCGTATGGGAGTGTGCAAGGTGCTCCTCCCCCTGAATGGCGTGTCAGCATTGGAACAGATAACGATGAGGATGAGGGCGGCCGGCGTCGGCGACATCGTGGTAGTTACCGGCGCGAGAGAGAAGGAGGTCCGCCGGGAGGCAGCGAGGCTGGGATGCCGCGCCGAGTTTAACCCCGCGTTCAAGTCCGGCATGTATAGCAGCGTACTCTCGGGCGTGAGAGCGCTTCCGGATGACGTCTCCTCGTTTTTCCTGCTTCCAGCGGATATACCCCTGGTCAAGACCGCGACATACGCCGCTCTGATCAACGCGTTCAACGAGAGCTCGACCTACGCTGACATCCTGTATCCGACATTCCGCGGCGACCGCGGTCACCCCGCGTTGATAGGGCGCGCCATGATAACCTCGATTCTAAACTGGCATGGAGAGAGCGGCATGAGGGGACTCCTGGCGGCATACGCGCACAGTTACAGGGATGTGCCAACGGGCGACAGGTCGGTGCTGCTCGACATGGATACGCCGGAGGACTACGCTTTTATGCGGGAATACGCGGAGTTCGAACTGTTCCCGGACGCGGACGAGTGCGAGGAGCTCCTGGAGATAGCCGAAACTCCAGAGAGGGTCGTAAGACACGCAAGGGCAGTGACGAGAAACGGACTGAAAATCGCGTCGGCCGTCATGAAACACGGTAAGAGACTCGACATGAGGCTGGTCGTCTCCGCGTGTATGCTTCACGATCTGGCCAAGGGACAGAAGTATCATGAGGCAAAGGGCGCAAGCTGGCTCAGAAAGAGGGGCTATGCCAAGGTCGCGAAGATAGTGGCATCCCATAAAGATCTGCCGGACAGAAGGAATATCGGAGAGGCGGAGATCCTCTACCTGACGGACAAGGTGACGGATGGAGAGGAGGTCTCCACGCTCGAAAATCGTATGAAGCGAATGGAGGCGAGGTTTCAAAAGAACAGCAACGCCGCGGCTCAGGCCCGCCGCAGGATTAACAGGGCAATCTCCATCCGCGGGCGCGTGGAGGAGATAACCGGTCTGTCCCTCGCGGCTATTCTGTCGGAATCGTCGCTAAACTGACCCCAGCCGGTAATTTTTCAGTAATTTTAGGGATTGGCCAATTTAGCGCCAGATGCCGGAACGGTAATGGTTCAAATCCTGAAGAAGCCTGTATCGCAAAGCATTCAGCCTTCGTTCCGGCGATCTGCCGGCTGCTTCTGGAAGTTGTTGCGCTTTACTTTCGCGGATGGCATAATATGCGGCGTATCCTGTCTTGGCGGGGACATGTCTGCCTGAAAGACCGAGTTCCGCAAGATGATTCGAAAGGGGGGACTCCGCAATGTCAAGCGATCGCATGAAGATAATCCTTGTGGATGACTCGCCTATAATCCTGAAACTAGCGAGAAACGCATTGATGAGCCGCTATGATGTTTTCACAGTCCCCAGCGCCGGCAAGCTCTTCCAATTCCTGGAGCGGACAATCCCGGACCTCATTCTGCTCGATATTCTCATGCCCGACGTCAACGGCTACGAAGCTATAGAGATCCTCAAAAAAAACGAAAAAACGGCCGACATCCCGGTGATATTCCTCACGTCCAAATCCGATACCGAGAGCGATATGGATGGACTCGCGCTGGGCGCTGCCGATTACATTACAAAGCCGTTTCCTCCGCGGCTCCTCCTGAAAAGGGTGGACGTTCACATGCTAGTGGAGACACAGAGGCGAGAACTCAAAAAACTCGGCGGCAACCTCATGAAGATGGCGGAGGAGAAGGCCGGCGACGCGCTCAGACTCCATAAGGCGGCACTGAAGATCATAAGCGATCTTGTGGAGTTCCGGAAGGACATAACTTGCGGGCACGTCGGGCGCGTCGAACACTTTCTCGGTCTGCTGCTGGACGAGATGAAAAGAGAGGGGACCTACCGCGACACGCTCTGCGCGTGGGATGCCGGCGCCTTACTTCAATCCTCACAGCTCCACGACATCGGGAAGATATCCGTCAGCGATAGCATACTTCTTAAACCGGGGAGGCTGACGGACGACGATTTCGATGAGGTGAAAAAACACGCCGCCTTCGGCGAGGCTATCATCGAGAAGATACAGCGGAGCGCTGGGGAGAGCGTCTTTCTCGCTCACGCCAAGATAATGGCGGGGACCCACCATGAGAGGTGGGATGGCACGGGTTATCCGCGTGGGATGGCCGGTTCCGGCATACCCCTGCAGGGCCGGATGATGGCCATAGCCGACGTCTATGACGCCCTAGTATCGGAGAGACCGTACAAAAAAGCGTTCACTCACGAACAGGCTGTCGAAATAATAAGATCGGACGGCGGCCGCCAGTTCGACCCGGTCATCACGGAAGTCTTCGTAAACGCCGCCGACCGCTTCGCGTGACGACAGTCGCGGCTGCCTGACAGAACGCAACCATGAAAGACAAAATGGATATCAAGAAGATCATAAAGACTAACATGAAGCAGATATTGTTCGTATTTACCGCGTTTCTGCTTATGGTTGTGACCAGCTGCTTCTTCGTCAGCGGGATCATCGAAAGGCAGACAGCCTCGAACGCGAGGGAGATCCTTGCCGTCGCTGAGGAAAAGGTAACGGCTCAACTTAGAGAAGCCGAGATTACTCTGTTTAACGTGTCAGTATCGCTTCAGTACAGACTTGACAGCCGGCAGACGAACGAGCTGATCCAGGAATATCTGAGGCATCTGACCGGCTGGCTTCTCATGCCCGAGAACAGAATATCCGGTCTGTTGGACATATTCGGATATATCGACGGGTCTTTCATCGACGGAGGCCGGCAGCAGTATCCTCATGGTCTCGCTCCTGAGGAGAGTCCATGGTATACTGCCGCGATGGAAGCGCACGGGAGGGTTGTCTTCACGAAGCCCTACTCTGACGCCGTCACCGGAAACATGATTATAACAGCAAGCAAGATGCTGTCCGGCTCCAATGGTGAGACTTACGGCGCCATAGCGCTGAACTTGGACCTATCCTCTCTGTCAAGTTACATCGAATTGATCCAATTCACCGACGGAGGTTACGGAATGCTGCTGGACAGTGACCTTGTTATTGTGACGCACCCGAGCGACGAATTTATCGGCCGAACGATATCCAGCCTCAGTCTCGGCCACGCCGGGATTGCCGAGAGCATAAGGACCGGAGAGACCGAGATAACGGAGAAACGGCTGATTGGGTTCATGAACGTGACAGTCGTCGCCTTCTTCAGGGCGATGAAAAATGGAATGTTCATCGGAATAGCCGCCCCTCTGTGGGGGTACTACAAGGATATGTATCTGATGGCGCTGACGCTGTCCGCGCTGGGGCTCGTGTTCATGTCCGTCCTGAGCTGCTTCCTGATACGCATGAGCCTTGCGAAGATGAAGTCCGAGGAGGAGAACAGGAGCAAGTCGTCCTTCCTCGCCAGGATGAGCCACGAGATACGGACCCCAATGAACTCCATCCTTGGAATGTCGGAACTTATAATGAGAGACGAGATCTCAGACGATGTACGCGAGCATATATCGATCATCCATCAGTCCTGCGATTCGCTGCTGGCAATTATCAACGACATTCTGGACTTCTCAAAGATCGAGTCGGGTCAGCTTGAGTGCGAGTCCAAAAAGTACTTCTTCTCCTCGATGATAAACGACATGATAAACGTGATGCGAATGAGGATATCTGAAAAAGCGCTGGATTTTCTGGTAAACGTGGACCCCGAAATTCCTCAGCAACTCGTCGGAGACCAGGTACGTATCAGACAGATCGTCATCAACCTTCTCGCGAACGCTGCAAAGTATACCGAGAAGGGGTTTGTCTCCCTCGATGTACGGAAGGGGCTGGCCGTAGGCAGCAAGATCGAGATAATATTCAACGTCAGAGACAGCGGCATCGGCATAAAGAGAGAGGATATGGACAAGATCTTCGTCGATTTTACCAGGCTTGACGTTGATTACAACCGGCGAGTCGAGGGAACCGGACTGGGGCTTGCCATAGCGCGAACTTACTGCAGGCTGATGGGCGGGGATGTTTCCGTCGAAAGCGAGTACAATCAAGGTTCGATCTTCACCGCAACAGTGATACAAGCGTTCGAGGAGGACAAAAAACTCGCCGAGGTCGGCTATCCCGGCCAGAAAAGGGTGCTGCTGTTCGATGAGCGTCCCCGTCATATCCAATCGATAGTCTCCGAGATGAGGGCTTTGGGCGTGACGCCGACATGCTCGCTAAACCTTGCCGAGTTCATCGAGGACCTCGAAGAGGGTGAGTTCGACTTTGCGTTTGTGTCGTCAAGATACGCCGTGGAGTGCGTCGGCGTCCTCGACAGGAGGAGAATGCCCCTCCATCTGGTAGTCATGGTTGAGATGGGCGACGCGTCCGCCTTTCGGGACATATGGAGTGTCATGATGCCGATTTACTCCGTGCCGATCGCCAACGCGCTGAACGGCGTCATCGATGTCTGCGGCGGTTCTTCGAGGATCCTGCCATCGCGGTTTATCATCCCCGACGCGAGGATCCTGATTGTTGACGATATTTTGAGCAACCTCAGGGTCGCGAAGGAGCTGGTCGCTCAGTATAAGGCGAACATAGACACCTGCAAGAGCGGCGCCGACGCGATCGAACTGGTCAGAAACAACCGCTACGATATGGTGTTCATGGATCACATGATGCCAGAGATGGACGGAATACAGGCAACTGCCGCGATCCGCGGGCTGGGCGGCGGCAACGAATATTTCCGCGGTCTTCCGATAGTGGCCCTTACCGCGAACGCGATATCCGGACAGAAGGACATATTCCTGCAAAACGGCATGGATGACTTCCTGGCAAAGCCAATTGAAACGCAGCATCTCGACCAGATCCTGCGCAAGTGGATCAACGAGGAAAAGCAGATCGAAGTGAAGGAGGGAGAGCCCGCGGAAGCGCCGCCCGTCCCAGCCGCAAAGGGCGATGAGGCGCCAAAGATCCCAGGGGTCAACGTCTCCCTCGGAATCAAACAGATTGGCGGTTCGGTCGCGGTATACAGGGATATCCTCTCCGACTTCTGCGCCGACGCGAACGAGATAACCGAAAAGATAAAGGATGACCTGAGGGACTGTAATTTCGACCTATACGCCATACACGTTCACGCGATGAAGGGCGCGTCGAAGAGTATCGGAGCCACTGAGTTCAGTGAATTCGCGGCGCGGATGGAGGAAGCTGGAAAGAACAGAGATATCGATATGATGCGCGAGCGGACGGGCAGCCTTCTGGAAAATCTCGATACTCTGGTTCGCGGCATTTATGACTCCGTTCTGGCGGAGGGGCGGGACGACCCGGCGGACGCGAACGGCGCGGACAATGAAGAGAAGGCTGGAGAGGAGAGGAGCGACGACATACTCCGCCTCGAGCTCGACGCTCTGAAGTCCGCGCTGATAAACCTCGATATCGAGACTGTGAACGGGATGCTGCTGGGCTATGTGACGATGAAGCTCGATTCGGAGACGAGAAGCGCCGTCTCCGATATAGAGCGGCATATTCTCATGTTCGAATACGAAAAGGCCGTAGAATTTATAGACGAGATGCTTTTAAAGAAGCGAGGAGCGGATGGAGATGTCTGATGGAAGCGAAGCTATGAAAAATTTTATCAGCGCGCCGGCGTGGTGGAGCACCAAGATCCTGACGGAGGTAGCGAGGACGGATGATGGCGTCGGCAGCCTGCTCAACATGCTGCGGGAGCGAGGCCGCAGGCCGTTTTTCATCATCGACGGCGCGCTTGAGGGGCAGCTGGGGTTCAAGCCTCTCTTCGAGCGGGATGAGGTATTCATGTTTCGAGCGTCGGAATCGGAGCCGCGGACGGGGGATGTGGACCGGCTCGTCGCGTTGCTTCGAAATAAGAGGGATTTGCCCGACACGGTGGTCGGGGTGGGGGGAGGCAGCTCGATGGACCTCGCCAAGGCGGTCGGGATATGCGTTGCGAACCCCAAACAGGCGGAAGCATACCAGGGTTATGGGCTCGACATGAAGAAAGGGTCTGAGATATGGGTACTGCCAACGCTGAACGGGACAGGCGCGGAGGTGACTCCGATAGCCGTCCTGAGAGGCCCGGAGAAGAAGCTCGGAATCAACAACAACTTCACAGCGCCGGCCGTCGCCGTCGTGGACCCGCGGCTCTCCGCCGGCGCGCCGAAATTCAACAGATTTTATACAATGATGGACTGTTTCTTTCACCATTACGAGATAACCAAAAGCCGGACGAGCGCGAATGATGCCGTCAGGGACTCGATCAAGGGCCTGGATATGGCAAAGTCGGTCCTTAGCCGGAGTCTCGCGGTCTACGATCTGGAGACGGCCGTAACGTCGGCGATGGCATCCACGCTCGGCGGGAGCAGCTCTATCGGAGGACGGGTCGGCGTCTCGCACGCAATATCGTACGGTCTGAGCAATTCAAGTCCAAAGTTGCCCCACAGCGTTGCCGTTACGATCTCGATGCTCGCCTGCCGGGACATTTACGACGACGGCGGCTATGACGATACTGTCAAATTCCTCGAAATAAACGGAATGCCGGCGCCGCGCGCCGCGGACTACGGGATTGACGAGTCTCATATAACGAAGATGACGACCATCGCCCTGGGGATGGAAAAACTCTGGCAGAGTCACTTTGGCGATGATTGGCAGAGCATCGTCAACGACCGGTTCGTCCGAGATATCTACAAACGCGTAGTTACGATGTAAAGAGAGGCCGATTCGCTACCCTGGCTGGATTGCGTCCAGCGCCCTGGAGAGTTCGCCTATTATGTCTCCGGCGTCCCCCAGTCCGATGGAGAATCGCGGCTGACCATCTATGGGGCCAGGGTAGATGTGTCTTGTTCGACGAAGGTCACAACCCTTCACCCTGCGGTTCTTTCCATCTATATCTTCTGAGCCAATATAGCGGGAATCGCAAGAGGGAATATATAAAAAACAATAGACACACAACGAGAACTGCCATTCTGACAGGATATGTCTGATTTTGGAGGGATGAAGAAAGCTTCTCTGTCACTTCGTCCCAAAGCACGGAATGACCCTTGTAAAATTCTTTGATTACTATTAAACGTGTTGTCTTTGACGTTTTAGCTAGCCATTCAAAGCCAGCGGGGCCCTTTTTAGCCGCTTGATCTAATATCTTTAGATTAGAAGCGGTTGGTTCTAAAACCTTCAACGTGTTTAATCCTCCGTTCTTGACGCAGAGAAAAGTCGCGTTAGGCGCGGAGGACGCAAATTTGGTTATTACGTTAACGTCGTCAACCGAATCGACAGATTTGAATACTTTCGCCATTCTCCCAAATGACATTTTTTCTGATAGAACACCGACATCGGCGGCCGCTACGGAGAGCTGTCTGACCGCGAATTTTCCCTCGTCGCCTAATTTCGCGATTCTTTTGACGATAGCGACGATCTCGTCCGCGAATTTCGCGGAAAGAGCGCCGATTTTTCGTAGACTCTTTGTCACGGAAGCAAAGATGTCAAATTCCGGAACAACTGTAGTCGCGAGCCCTACTGTGGAGATCGCGATGATAAAATAATCGCCTCTCTCGTCGCCGACAACTTTTCTATAACTATTGACCGCCAAATCTCTGATATCACCCCACAAAAAAAGATCACCGACGACCGCCCCTCCTAATTCGTAGAGATCATCCACATCGCCGAATATAAAACCTTCTAAACCGCGTTTTGCTCTTTCGAGCAACGAATTTTTGTCGTTAATCGCGGCTTCAGCTCTCTTGTAGACTTCGCCGGCCATCTCCTGTCCTGGCAGATCCGGATTACTTTTTATATATATGGCCATCTCCAGCGCCTCTTCAAGATGACCATTTTCAAGAAGATCATTTGCTTCAGTGGCATAGGAATAGTTTGGTTTTAGCCAGAGAGGAAAAAAAGTGATATCTCTGATCAGAGAATCAGAAGAAGAACACAAAATAGTGCCAGTAATTATAAATAATAACAGAGTAAATATTATTCCTGGTCTTACAGGACGTTTTTTTCTCCGAAAGAACAAATTAACTTCCTCCTTGTGTCTTCATATAGAAAAAACGCTCTTTCAACGTATCTGCCTTGGCTGGCGGAGATCCACATTTTAGTCGTCTGACGCCATTCTTTTATAAACCAGCCAACCGCGGATAATGATACCATATTGCCGTCCGCAATCGCTGCTCCAACACGCGGATTTGGAGCTGGGCGCGTGGCGGGAACCGACGTCTGTTCGCCTCCCGCCACGCGCGTCGATATCACAGATCCTCTACCTGACGGACGCAGTCGATCAGCGAACCATCCCGGTATTCAACCACAGCCACAATATCTCCATTGACGCTGTCCCGAGGGTCCTGTCGTCCGGTCATCTTCTCTATCCGTCTCTTGAGGTCATGTATGTCGATCACCGGAAGCTTGGTGAATTCGGCGCTCTCCAGTAAATCTTTGCGCAGAGGGTTTATCAGGATGCCCCTTTCGGTGACTATCGCGTCCACCGTCTCGCCCGGCGTCGTTACGTTCCGCACGCTGTCCTTTATCGAACAGACGCCGCCCCTAAATGACGGGAGCGCCACTATGGAAAGGCGCGCGCCAGCGGCTGTGTCGCAGTGGCCTCCGGACGCTCCGCGCAGCGCGCCGTCATTCCCAACCAGCACGTTGACATTGAAATTTATGTCGACATCCAGCGCGGCGAGAATTACGCAGTCAAGATTATGAACCAGGCACCCGGAGTTGAAGGGGTTGGCATACCAGGACGAATCGATCTCGACATGCCCGGGGTTTTCAGACATGGATTCCGTGACGGCCGCGTCAAAGCTCTGCACGTCAAAGATGGCCTTAAATAGCCCCTCGCGCTGCATACGGGACATGTGCCCCGATATGCCCCCGAGCCCAAACGATCCCACGATGCCCTTTTTCTTCATATACTCCTCCAGATAGACGGAGACGGCAAGGCTCGCTCCTCCCGCCCCCATCTGGAATGAAAATCCCGGCGCTATTATCCCGGATGCCTTCATCAGACGAAAGGCGTTCTCGGCTATCTTGAGATCGGAGGGATTTCGCGTTATGCGGGCGGCTCCCGTAGCTATTTTTTGGGGGTCCCCCAGGCTTGCCACCCGCACTATCTGGTCAACCCTGTACTGAGGGATCGATACTCTGCCCTTAATCGGAGGATCCACCAGGTTGTCGGTTATAGCTATGACGTGCGCGGCGTACGTCGCGTCGGTAATCGCGTAACCGAGCGATCCGCACGCGGACGGTCCGGTCGAGCCGGAGATATTGCCCAGAGAGTCGCAGGTCGGAGCCGCCAGAAACGCGACGTCTATGGAGATTGTCCCCTCCTCGATCGCGCGCGCCCTCCCGCCATGCGATCTGATTACAACAGGTATGCCCGCCCTGCCGCTCGATATGAGCCTGCCAAGCTTCCCCCTGACCCCGGACGTATAGAGTCTGCCGATGAGGCCGCACTCGATGTAGTCGGCCACGCAGTCGTGCGAGTCGGGTATGGAGCTGGGGGCAAACGTGAGATTCCGGAACCCCATCTCCTTCAGTTTTTCGAGCACCATCGGAATAACCGCGTCTCCATTGCGCAGATGATGATGAAACGAGATCGTCATGCCGTCTTCCAGCCCGGATTTGCGGATCGCGCCCTCCAGACTGTCCGTGACCTTATTTTGTCCGCGCTCAGCCACGCGAAGTCTGGCATGGGTGACGGATCTTGACGCAAATGTGTCAATCCTGCCGAAGGGACTTTCATAAGGAACGAACTCGCCAACCCCTCGCACGTCGAGGGGCACTTCTCTCCCAATGGCGTTTATTCTCGTTTTCATAGCGTATTGTCCTCCTCGTATTCATAAAGGGACGCTATCTCGACGAGGCGCTCCGCGCGCGCGACGACAGGCGCATCGACCATCCTGCCGTCAACCGATATCACGCCCTTGCCCTCGCGCAGCGCTCTCTCGGCGGCCTCAACGATTCGCCTGGCCCTCGCGGCCTCTCTCGCATCCGGACGGAACGCCTTATGAATTACTTCGATCTGGGAGGGGTGGATTGCCGCCTTCCCATCGAAACCGAGCTCGACAATCTGCTTCGTCTCGCTAAACAATCCTTCGGAATCGTTGATATCCGCCCATACCGTGTCGAACGCCATTATCCCGGCGGCGCGGGCCGCCATGACGATGCGGCTTCTGGCATAAAACAACTCCCAGCCCTCGCGGGTCTTTCGCGCGAACATGTCGGCGGTCAGGTCCTGCCCTCCAATGGTCAGCGCTGACACTCGCTCGGAAGCGCTCGCTATGAGATATGCGTTCTCCACGCCGATGGCGGTCTCGATCATCGCGTGAATTTTAACGCTCCCCTCCGGTATTCCGCTATCTTGTTCTATCTTCGCGATGAGGGCTTTTGCCGCCATTATATCTGCCGGCGTTCCGCACTTAGGCACGCGTATCGCGTCTGGACGGCACGGAACTATCTCCCGCAGATCTCTCTCAAAGTAAGCCGTATCGGGCGAATTGACCCGAACTGTTACAAACAGCCCGCCAAAATCGAAGCCAGAGAGGAAGGAGCGAACCATCTTGCGCGCCGAATCTTTAGCGCTCTCCGCTATCGAATCCTCCAGATCGAGCAAGATGCTGTCGGCGCCAAAGACCTCGGCGTTCTGTATCATCCCGGGAGAATCGCCTGGGATGTAAAGCATCGAACGGCATAACCGTCTTTTCCCGTCTCTCTCTTCCCGCTTCATTGTCTCGCGCCTTCCAACGCGCGCTCGACAGCGGTTTCGATTCTGGCCCGGAGGGTGACTTCGAGTGCTCCTTGATCTTGAATACGGATGGACGCGTTTTCTATGGGATATCTCTCCATTATCTCACGCGCGATCTTCTCTGTCCGATTTAAAAAAATCGCGCGATTTGCCCCTTCATAGCGTATTCCGTCTACTTCCGCCGGCACAACCGTGACCAGGCAGTCGGAAGATTCGAGGGTGCCCGCGCTCGCCGCGACGATAGTCAGTAAACTCACCTCAGTTCTTATTTTATGATGAAATTTCAATATTACTCCGGCGTCTAATCCGATTAAACGCCGGAATGATAACGATCCTCTCACATGATATAGTATATCAGATCAGTTCAGACGTATGTGGATAATGCTGCCTTTTCCCGGCGCCGATGATACGTCCAACGTCCCGCCAAGCAACTGGACGCGTTCGTGCATGTTTGAAAGGCCTCTGTGGCCTTCGAGTCGTATTCTTTCATAATCGTTGAATTCCGAAGCATTAAAGCCGCGTCCATTGTCCTTGATCTCGAATATGATCCCATCGTCATGGCGCGTCAGCTTTACGTCTATTTTAGTCGCGTTCCCGTGACGCGCTGAATTTGAAACGGCTTCCTGCAATATCCTGATGATCGAAAGCGAATATTCCCTTGATATACCTTCGTCTTTGCAATTCATCGTTAGGTTTACGCCGATTTCGTAAGTCGATGATAGGCGTTCGGTCATCTCCTCCAATGCGCTTTTCAGCCCCAATTCCAGCCACGATGGCGACAATTCATCGCAGTAGTGGCGTATCTCCTTCGCCGCGAACTGTGAGATCCGCTCCGCGGTTTCCAGTCTTTTCTCAGCGGCGCCAGGCGGAATGACATCCTGTGTCAGTTGTATGTGTTTTATGGCAGCCACCGCCAGTTGCAGAGGGCCGTCGTGAATCTCCCTGGCGAGACGTTTGGCGGTGTTCTCCTGTGCTTGCACGATATCGCTGATGTAGCGGTCGCGAAGCCGTCTTTTATCGACAGAATCCGAGGCGGATTTCTTTACGACATCTTGGAGCGCGGCGACCTCGAAGAGGCGAGACGTTTGAAATTCTGGAATTTCGCGGCCCCACTCCAAATTTCCTATCCTTTCGACGATGCTCCTGATTGGCGTAACGAGACATCTCCATAGAGCAATGATTCCGGCTAGGATGACAAGTGAAGTCAGCATGACGGATACCAGCCAGAAATTCCATATCCTGGACATGGATTCCATCAGGGTCGCTTGAGATGCCGCGACAAGTACATAATGGCCATTCCTGAGCGTTTTGACGATCACGTAGTACACTCTGCCGAATTCTCTGATTTCAGACGGTTCGCCTAAAATCAGTCCGTCTTCCCAGAGATGAAGCAGCCTCTCCGCTCCATCCGAGCCGGCAATAATTCGTTTGTTTTCATCGAGCAGCAAGAGCCCTCCTGATCTCATGGACGGATCGGTGGAAAACATCTGGAAAAACAGGCGCCTCTCTCTTGTGTGGTGCGTGTGATGGGTTTCTTGAGGTAACTCGTTAACATGATGCTGTCCATCTATATCTTCATCAGGAGCGTTTTCATAGTAGTTCTCCGCGATATCGGCGACGTAGGCTTTAAGAATTGTGCGCATGGCTGAATCTTGTCTTTCGAACGCGTATATAGAGATTGCCAGCGTCGCGACTGTGAGCAGGGTAACAAGCAGCATCAGGGACAGAAGGGCGTTTCGTCTCATTCCCTTTCGCTCCGCGCGTTGACCGTAAGCTGGTCGAGAAAAATTATCCCGTATTTCAGCGCGGTCAGAATGGCTTCCGTTTTATTCTTCACCTTGAGTTTCCCGTAGACGGAGGTCAAGTGCGCGTGAACAGTTCGCTCCGTTATGGACAGTTTCTCCGCCGCTTCCTGTGCCGTGAAGCCCTGCGCCATAAAAGTCAGGACTTCTCTTTCCCGTGCGGAGAGCGCCTCGTAATCCGCGTAATTTTCGCCGCCGAACTGTACGGAGGCGTCCACGTAAAGTCTGCCTTCATGCACGTTGTGTACGGCTTTGCGCAGTTCCCTGGACGGCGCGGTTTTCAGGATAAAGCCCCCGGCTCCAGCCCGCAGAGCCGCCATGACGTATTGACTGGAACTGTAGGCTGTAAGCATGATGACGCGAACCGGCATTCCCGCTCTGACGATCCGCTCGGTCAGGCCTATACCGCTGATACGCGGCATCTCGATATCCAGCAACGCGATATCAGGCTCGGTTCTTGATATTTCCAGCCATGCGGATTCTCCGTCCTCCGCCTCCGCCACGAGTTCCAAATCCGGCTCATCCTCTATCCAAGTTTTAAGCCCTGCCCTGATCAACGGGTGATCGTCGGCGAGAAAAATTTTTATCATCTTACAGTACCCCTTCATCATGATAGCGACCTTATCAAATGTCGTGTTATTCTCCCATTGTAACCTGTTACAGACAATGTATTGGAACTTCTTACAATAGACAGGGCAGACTGGGGTGTTATATTTTTATGGCGTCATACAGACACAATAGGTAAAGGAGAGGTCAGCAATGAAGAAAAAAACGTTACTAGCGATCGTTGTTGTTATCGTAATATCGATGGTATCGGTCGGTTCCGCTTTCGCGCACGGCGGGCATGGTTGGCGCAGAGGAGACGGCTCGTGCCGCGAAGGATATCATTGGGGCGGGTAAATATGATGAGAAAGATATTCTTTATGCTTTGCGCCTTCGCGGCGATATGTTTTCTGTTAAGCGTAAAGAGCGCCGAAGCGCATGGCGGTAGTCACCACCCCGAAACTGGTCACAGTGGCGGCGGCAGTTGCAATCTGGGGGCGAACTTCCACCATTATGACAGTAACGATTATGGTCAGCGGAATAACATCTGGTGCGGCAACGGGTC
>JAIRWR010000107.1 GCA_031268885.1 Synergistaceae bacterium | reverse complement strand
CATCTAATTCATTCACTGTGACAATACTCTGTCTGAACATGCGGGAAGCCATCATTTTAGCCACCCATCCTAAATCGCTGCCCGATTCATGAGTATGCAATATCGCTTCCGCGCGCAGTGACGATATTCTCAGTCCGGCATTTTTCATCTCCGAATATAGCTGCATACCAATATGAGTATTCCCGCCTTCCTTTGCCACCGTGTCCCATATCCAATTTTGTACTTTTGTATGCAACGGCAGCATTGGAGAGCCCAAAGAAGCGGCAATGCGATCACTCTCCTGAAATACCATTTTTCCATCCTTCGATAAAAAGAGACGCAGGCTGCCGATACTCTGGGCTGTATCTCTTTGGTACATCAAAACCCTGCGGCCGATAATTAAATCAAATACGCCTAAATTATCAGGTAATTTCGCAATGTCCGCCAATATGAATGTCACCATCGAAAGGCATCTCTCGCCAACCGCTTTTTTTGCTGCCGCTAATGCGTCTTGGGAGATATCAAAGCCTACAACTTCTCCATCATCACCAACTAATTCGGAAGCCATTACGCTTAAATCGCCGGCGCCGCACCCCACATCCAGTACCCGCAGACCTTTTCTAATGCCGCTATCAATAAGCAGCCTATGGAAAAACTCATCCCGCAAATTATCCATTTTAGAAACTCCTGTCTTGAGAGTTCAAAAGAGACGCCCGGATTGAACGACTCCAATTGATAGCCTCTGTCACGTTCATCCAAAATCACTCCCTGGTTTGAGCGTGGCCGGTTTCGTACCCCCTGAACGAGCAGGCCGATATTCAAAAGGTTTCATGTGTGGTATTCTAATCATGGCATGGGCCTCCTGGATTGTTTTTTTGACGATACAATCTTACCCTAAAATGAGCCTCATGCTGCTTCTTTTTTGCTTGTTTCCGCCGCTCTTTATTGAATTTTCAAGGTTTCAGACACTGTTGGACTACTGCGAAAGAGGAAGTGTGTAAATGACGAGAGCTGTTGTATTCGACCTTGATGGGACGCTGCTAAATACGCTCGACGATCTTGCGGATAGCGCGAACTTCTCACTATCGAGAAGAGGTTACCCAATCCATGAAACAGAGAGATACAAGATTTTTGTCGGCAACGGAGTCGATACGCTCATGGAGCGTATATTGCCCGAGAACAAGAGGACTCCGGAAGAAGTCGCCTGCCTGATGGACATCTTCGCCAAACGCTATGCCGCGCACTCGCTCGACAAGACCAGGCCATACGACGGTATTCTGAAGCTGCTGCGCGCACTGGGGGAGAGAGAGATAAAGACGGCTGTTGTCTCGAACAAACCGGATCCCGCCACAAAACAAGTGATATTCCACTTCTTCGGTGAAGATACGTTTGACGTGGTAGCGGGCGGCGGCGCCGGGTTCCCCCTAAAGCCGGATCCCGCGCTCACAGTTCACACGCTCTCCTCAATGGAGATTCCGCCTGCTGACGCGCTGTTTGTCGGCGACACAATGATGGACATGCGGACCGCTAAGAGCGCGGGGTGCGTTGCTGTGGGCGTGACGTGGGGCTTCCGGACCAGGGACGAACTGCTGAAAAACGGCGCTGATCATATAATCGGCGCCCCTGAGGAGTTGATTGGGCTTTTATAGCCCATTACAACGGCCGGTACAAACGAACCCGGCAAGGACGAGCCGGTTACGGCCAGATGACAATAATTTGGGAGAGCGCGGCTTTTCTTATTGACAAGAACCGCTCTTTTTGTGGTAGTATCTTGTAAATCATCGGTAAAAATAATCAACCTCGTGAAGTAATGTTTCGTTAGAGTGCACGGCAATTATAATGATTGGAGGTGTGGCGTCTTGACCTGATTGACGGTAGAAGCGCGTTCGAGATTCCAAGTACCTGTGATTATTTAACAGTCCTAGCTGGTCATGATCTGAGATCACAACGAGCGATGAAAATGGGATTTAAACCTGTTTTCGCGGGAAGTCAAGGAAGCGCTGATTGAATGGCAAAAGCCGTGTTCAGCCGTCTTTGGGCGTGGATATTGCGTGGGTTTGTATCTCCGCCTTTTGGGCCCCCGGCGATTGAATCAGCCTTCTTGCCAAGAAAATTTACAGGGAGGTCAGGAATGATATGAAGAAACTTTTGGCTGTCGTCATAACTGTGGGTCTGTTGATGAGTCTGTGCGGTATCGCCCTTGCCGCTGACAAGCCGGTTGTAGGGCTTGTAATGAAGTCTCTCTCGAACGAACACTTCAAGAAGATGGAAGAGGGCGTTCGCAAGTGGGCTGACGCGGACGGTACTTTCGAGCTGGTTCCGGTCGGGATGAACTCAGAGACCGATATCGATACCCAAATCAGCGCCATAGAAAATTTCATAGCGCGTAAGATCGACGTCATGGTGCTCGCTCCCGCAGACTCCGCCGGGATAGCGCCTTTTGTCAAGAAAGCCATAGACGCGGGCATAGTAGTGGTCAATTTTGACAACAAGCTCGAAACCGCCGCCTTGACGGCGAACGGTCTCCCCGAGGACTTCCTTTACGTTGGGCCCAATGACGAGAAGGGCGCTTACATGGTAGCCAAGTACATGGGCGAAAAACTTGGCAAGGGGGCGAAGGTCATTCTTCTTGAGGGCAGCCCTGGGGCTGACAACGCCAGACAGCGTCAGGAGGGCTTTCTGCGCGCCGTCAAGGAGTGTGAGCTGGAGGTCCTCGCCGACCAGACAGCGCACTGGGAGATAGAAGAGGCGAACACGGTCATGACAAACCTGCTGACAAGATTCCCGGGTGTGCAGGGAGTCATCACGGCAGCCGATGGCATGGCTCTCGGGGCTGTTCGGGCGGTCGAGGCCGCGGGTTTGGGCGGCAAGGTCCTCATCTCTGGTTATGACAACCAGGATCAGGCAAAGGCCATGATCAGAGATGGAAAGATCGTCTGCACAATAGATCAGTTTGGCGCCGAGAACGCAATCGAAGCCATCAAGATCGGTTTCCGCATCAAGAACGGCGAAAAATTCTCGGGCTGGACTGAGACGCCGGGTAAAGTAATCACAATCGACGATCTCAATTAGTGAATGTTCCGGATTTCCGGAACACGGCTGTATAATATAGTGGTCGCGGGCGGGCCTGCCGTTCGCGGCCGTCTTTCGAGAAAATCACTGCCGGGAGGCATCCATATCGAACAATGGACACAGACAATATCATTTCGGTGCAAGGGGTATCGAAGAACTTTCCAGGGGTTCGCGCGCTTTCGGACGTCTCTTTGGACATCAAAAAAGGAGAAGTCCACGTCCTCGTAGGAGAAAACGGCGCGGGCAAGTCAACTCTCATAAAGATACTTTGCGGAATTTACTCTCCGGACAGCGGAACAGTTTACCTCGACGGCGCCCCATACAATCCAGAGAACCCCAGAGCGGCTATGGAAGCTGGAATTCGTGTCGTGTATCAGGAGTTCAACCTGCTCAGTTACCTTTCGGTTGCCGAAAATATTTTCTTTGACAAACTGCCGCTCAAAGGAATCATCGTCGACAAAAAGAAGCTGTACGCCGATACCGCCGATGTATTGAAACGGGTCGGTCTTGACGTCGATCCCTCTGTGCCCGTTGAGCTTCTGGGAGTAGCACAGATGCAACTCGTGGAGATAGCCAAAGCCATTTCGTCGAGGTGCCGGGTCCTAATCCTCGACGAACCGACCGCAACGTTGTCGCCCAGCGAAATATCGCGGCTTTTTGATATTATTAGAGTGGAGAAACAGCAGGGATTGACGGTAATATACATCTCTCATCACCTCAACGAGATCTATGAGATAGGCGACCGAGTTACCGTGCTGCGCAATGGAGAATTTGTCGGGACCCGGAACACCGGAGAGATCGAGATTCGCCAGATTGTCTCTATGATGGTAGGACGTCAGATGGATTCGGAATATCCTTTTATGGATGAACCTCGCCCCCTCGACGCTCCTCTGTTGGAGGTCAGGGGTCTTCGTATTGCCGCGAGCAAGCACGAAATATCGTTTGTCCTCAAAAAGGGGGAGATACTTGGAATTGCCGGGCTCGTGGGTTCAAAGAGGACGGAAACAGCTCGCGCTATATTTGGGGCGGACTCGAAACTGGGAGGCCAGGTCCTGCTAAACGGCGCTGAGCTCGATATCAAATCCCCAAAGGATGCGGTCGGCCACGGTATTTGCCTTTTGACGGAGGACAGGAAATCACAGGGATTGATCCTGGATATGCAGGTCGATTCGAACGTCTCCCTGGCGGCTTTGGATAAGGTCTCCCACAGAGGGCTCATAAACCACGGCGAGGAGCGCCGCCACGCGATTCATTTCACGGATGAACTTGGCATAAAGACGCCCTCGGTGGCCCAATTCGCGAGAAATCTATCCGGGGGCAATCAGCAAAAGGTCGTCCTCGCGAAATGGATATTTCGCGACACGAAGATCCTCATCTTCGATGAGCCTACGCGCGGTATAGATGTTGGGGCAAAGTATGAGATCTACCTGTTGTTGTGGCGTCTCTTAGCGGAGGGGAAGGGGATACTCATCATCTCCTCCGATTTGAACGAGCTGATGGGGATCTGCCACAGGATCATCGTCTTTTCGGAAGGTCAGGTGGCGGGAGAGGTATTACGGCCAGATTTTCAGCAGGAACACATTTTGAGGTACGCGTACAGAGTATCATGAATTGGATAAAGGAAGGTCCGGTGGGGGATGGATACTAAGAAAATAGCATACCTGTTGTTAAACGAAGCGGGAATAGGGATAGTTCTTTTCGCGTTATGCCTTCTGTTCTCGCTGTTCGTTCCCGCGTTCGCCTCAATGAACAATATTTCGAATATATTCACGCAGATAAGCATCAATACGGTTATTGCCGTCGGAATGACGTTTGTCATCCTCCTCGGCGGCATTGACCTTTCGGTGGGCTCTGTGCTGGCGCTTTGCACCATTCTCGCGGGGCTGACAATAACCAAGGAGTCCCTGCCTCTGAGTGCCGCCATTGTGCTGTCGGTGATTGTCTCCATGGCCGCCGGCATGGCATGTGGCCTGTTTAACGGCTGGGTGTCGGAAAGGTGGAAGATTCACCCTTTCGTCGTAACGCTCGGCATGTTGAACATAGCTAGAGGCGCGGTGCTTCAGGTCAGCAATTCACGCACGATATACTCCTTCCCGAAAGAGTTCAACGCGGTGGGGACCGTATCGTACTTCGGAATACCGCTCATATTTGTGGTCGCCGTACTGCTGGTGCTCTTCGGTCATTTTATCTTGAAAAAGACAGTGTTCGGACGGATGATCTACGCCATAGGAAACAATGAGGAGGCCGTTCGCCTTTCAGGGCACAACGTAAAATTCTATAAGGTCGCGGCCTTTGTCATCTGCGGCGCGACAGTCGGGCTCGCGGCAATACTCTATATGCTCCGCCTCAATATCGCGTCGCCGATCCTGGGCAATGGATTCGAGCTGTCAGCAATCGCCGCTGTAGTCATTGGCGGCACGAGTATGAGCGGAGGCAAGGGAAGCCTGATCGGAACTCTTTTGGGCGCCGCTATTATCGGAGTGCTGAACAATGGGCTTTTATTGGTAGGGATGGGCGATTTCGCAAGACAGATGGTAACTGGCATAATAATTGTAGCGGCAGTTGTTCTAGACACTTACAGGGCAAAAGTTTCGAGAATGCTGATCTAACAACGTCATATCGTGTTCAAGTTCAGAGATCAAGCGCAGGCCTCCCACGGAGAGCGGGAGGCCTCTACTCATTAGATCGGCGTTACATATATTTTATCTTCTCGGCATATACGCGCCTGATCAAGTACGAGCTGAGAGCCAGCGTCATGCACTCCGCCACCGGAAACGTCCACCAGATCGCGTTAATACTGCCTGTGAGAGATAACAGCCAGGCAACTGGCAACAGGAAGATCAACTGCCGCGAAGCGACTATAAACAGGCTCACGCCTCCGTTTCCGAGCGCCTGAAATACCGAGAGAAAGACAATGCAAAAGCCGGCAAACAAAAAGTGGAAGCTGATGATCCTCAGGGCGGGGATACCCATCGACATCATCTCTGAGGTCGCGTTGAACATTGCCAGAAGATTGGCAGGGAAGACCTGAAAGACAGCGAAGCCGAGGAACATTATTCCCGTAGCGTACATCATGCTCAGCCGGACCACTTTTATTATCCGCTCCTTCTTCTTTGCCCCAAAGTTATACGCCAGAATGGGAACCATTCCGTTGTTCAGGCCGAAGACCGGCATCAGGACAAAGCTCTGGAGTCTGAAGTACACGCCAAAGACAGCGGCGGCCGTGCTTGTAAAGGAGATCAGTATCTGGTTTAAGCCGAAGATCATCACAGAACCCAGCGAGCCCATGAGCGTGGAGGGCAAGCCAACCGCGTAGATTCTCCTGATAATTCCGATGTCCGGCCGGAAGCCCTTTATCGAGAGCGAAATGTCGCGGTTAATTCGAATGTTGAAATAGAGCGCGAGAGACGCGCCAACGGTCTGTCCGATCACAGTCGCCAGGGCCGCGCCCGCCGTTCCCATTTCGGGAAACCCAAACAACCCGAAGATCATGATCGGGTCCAGTATGATATTCGTAAGCGCCCCGGCCGTCTGAGAGATCATGGAGTAGAATGTCCGCCCGGTGGATATCAGCAGCCGTTCAAGCGTAATCTGGTTAAACATGCCGAAAGAGAGGACGCATATCCAGAAGAGATAGTCCTGTCCAGCCGACACGACCTCTGGAATGTCGGTCTGTGAGCTGAAGAACGCGCCGACTCCCGTAAACCCGAAGACCATGAAGACGAGACAACTCAGCCAGGCGAGGAATATGCCGTTCATAGCGGATCGGTTTACCATGCTGTAACTCTTCTCGCCAAGGCTCTTCGACAGGAAGGCGTTTATCCCAACTCCTGTTCCGACCCCGACCCCTATCATCAGGTTCTGGATGGGAAACGCGAGCGAAAGGGCGGTGAGCGCGTACGCGTGCTCATCTATCCGGGCGACGAAAATACTGTCCACTATGTTGTACAGCGACTGCACCAGCATGGATATTATCATCGGGATGGACATGGAGAGCAGCAGTCTGTTGACGGGCATTACGCCCATCTTGTTTTCGGAGCGTTTTTCCTCTTGATCCATTTAATCGTTACCGCCCATGAACTCTTCCACAAATTTCTTCAGCAGACGGACCGACGCCTGAACTCCTATGCTGCTGTCGAGGCACAGATTGTAGTTCTGTGCCCTCCCCCATCTCCACTGAGTGAAAAAATTGTAGTATGAAGCACGGCACTTGTCCTGTTTGCGTATAAAACTCTCCGGGACATCCCCGCCCTCGCGGTACTCCTCACGCGTTATCTTGACGCGAAACTCCATCGGAGCGTAGATGAAGACCCGAATACAATTCTTCATGCCAGACAGGGCATAATCGGCGCATCTGCCGATGAAAACGCAGGATTTCCGTTCCGCGAGATCCCTGATAGCGTTGGACTGCGCAATGAACACCTGTTCATGAATCGGCAGCACTCCTCCAGCCACGAAAAAACCGTACAATCCTCCCGGTGTCTTTTTCTGTTCGATGGTCTCCACGAAATCCTCATCCAACCCGCTTTCACGCGCCACTATGGCAATCAGTTCCCTGTCGTAAAACGAGATTCCAAGCTCCTGAGCCAGACGCTTTCCGATCAGTCTCCCGCCCGAACCATACTCTCTCGCGATTGTGACGCTGTAGTTCCGCATAGCAACAACCCCTTTCATTGTCTCTCCCTGGGCATTCTCTACCCTCGACAATGGAAATAAACTCTATACACAATCATTAGATATAGCAAACGCCATATCTGGCATCGATACCGGTCTGAAATCGGGGGACTGAAGTTAAAAGAGTCGAAGCGCGTATCTATGGGTACTCAACATAGACATTGACTCCAGTTCGGATTGAAGGCTGGCATGACAACAATAGAGGCGCGGTCCGTTGTATGTTAGGATATCTATCCCAGCGCGTTTCTTCTTTATCAACGAAACAACGAGCGGCGAAACCACGAGCGGCGCAACAACGAGGGCTCCGATGACGCTCCGTACACGCCGAAAATAACGATTGCGATTCCGAGCAGGATATAAAACACCCTCGCGCCCCCGCGGCCAAAGATACGCACAAAAAACGCGGCACGACGATTATTCATAAACCAATCGAAATCTTTCAACGCGCAGATAATTGAAAATAACCCACATAAGACGCATACAATCCCAGTAATCATAGATTCGTTCATTTGTAATCATCCTTATTCCGATATGCCTAACGCCATGTTAACATTTCAGCGCCAGATGGAAACACACAAAAACAGGTTAAACCGATCTTCGATCACGCCGAAGTATTATTTCACCGGAACTCGCAAATGTCAAGAAATTGGGATGCGTAAGCAAAAAAAACGCCAATAAACCGGCTAGCGCCGCAGTTTTTTTTGTAAAAACAGAGCATTCGCCGTGCTGTCATTATAAAAAGTTCGAGGGTGTAGATATTTTTTGTCACCAATATGGTAATAAATGGTTAGAACTATTTAGAATAGTGATGCAAGATAAATTGATTGACTTCTTTTTCCCAAAGATGGCTCTCATATTTTGCTCTG
>JAIRWR010000087.1 GCA_031268885.1 Synergistaceae bacterium | reverse complement strand
TAAGATAATCATTTTTTAAGAATGTCTTTACACGCCCACCCCGTCTATCTATATTCCATACTTCGGTATTATTCTTTCGATAAATTACAGTGTTTGGTTTAAAATCGCCATAGGCTTCGTAAATAAATTGCTTTAAACGTTGATAATTTGACTCATCAAGTGCATCAATCCTTATCATAGTCAATCTATCATTATGAAAATAATATATAATTTGCTTCAATTTTGCGTCACCTAATATCAAAACTTCGTCACGTCTTCCGTAAGACTCGCACTTCTCTCTAATGGCATCATAATATGAATCTGGCAAAGCTATACCACGTCTTTTGTGATACTCAATCGTCTCCTCCATGTTCTCTAAATATGAATCCAAAAGATACCGCATTTCACCAAGCTTGGAAGGTGTAGCATCCCATTTGATTTCTCTAAAACCGGCAGCAAATATCGCGGGAGGAGTCTCGGGTCTTCCGACCATACTTCTGACGGTTAATTTCCATACGATCCTTTCGCAAAACTCGAATAACTCTGCTATTTTTTCAGTGTTCCACCTAGACACACTGCCTAAAATCAAACTCAAAACCAGCAACGCAACTTTGATATGTATCTTATAAAACATCCACTTTCACTTCTTTAACTATAAACTATAGTGGACATGCCTACGGTGACCTTACGACTTGAGCGAAACTCGCGCTGAGTATATTTAAACATTTGGCAACTGCTACGCCACCCTCGGGTTAAACCTTATTCTTCCAGATCCAGAAGCGGCCAGCAAACAATACATCCAAAACACATCAACACTAATGCGCACAATGTGTTATTTGTCGCAATATAATTTATAGTACGAATATTAACTGTAATAATAAAATGTCAAGCTTGGATCAGGGCTTGTGTTTTTTTTCACCGTTGTAGTGTTAGACACCAGCCTCAACTCTTTTATTAGACTTTAAAGTCTCCAAGTCTTGAAATACTCGGATTCACTGGTATCAATACTAAGGCAATAAATACGCTCGGCCTCTCACCAATTTTCCGCCCTAACCTCGAAGTAGGCCTTGGGGTGGGCGCACGCCGGACACTTCTCGGGCGCGCCGGTTCCCTCATGGACATATCCGCAGTTGCGGCAGCGCCATACAACGCTGGCATCCTTCTTGAAGACGCTCCCCTTTTCTATGTTGTCCGCAAAGGCGAGAAAGCGCTCCTCGTGGGATCTTTCGGCCACAGCTATTCTTCTCATAACCTCGGCGATCTCCTTAAACCCTTCGGCTTCAGCGGTATCGGCGAACTCCGGATACATCTCGGTCCATTCGTGGTGTTCGCCGGCCGCCGCTTCCCTGAGATTCGAAACAGTGTCGCGCTCCGGCCCCGCCGGAAGGCCAACTGTAATCTCGACGTCTCCGGGCCCGTCCATAAAGCGAAACAGCCTCTTGGCATGCTCCTTCTCCTGATCGGCTGTCTCCAGGAATGAAGCCTCCATCTGCTTATAACCCTCCTTGTTGGCGACGCTTGCGTAGAAAGTATATCGGTTGCGGGCCGAACACTCTCCCGCAAACGCCTTCATGAGGTTGACCTGGGTCTTGGTTCCTTTGACGCTATTCACGCGAATTCCCCCCCAATACTTGTTAGAAATAGTCTTTCGTCATTATCGTTACCTATCTTCGCGGTCTGTTCGTTCCCTCCGTGAGTCTAGCTTCGACCTTACAGCTTGACGAGAACAAGCGAAGCGATCATGAAAATAGTCGTCATGACAACAGTTATCTTAGTCATCGACGTCATCCTCTGCCAGGAGCCAGACGTATCCATCTGGGTGCCTCCGCCGCCAAAGCTCCCCGAGAAACCGCCGCTCTTACGGTGCTGCAGCAGTATGACAGCCATCAGACCGACACAGAGAATCACGAACAATATAGAGATAATAATCTTCACAGCCCACACCTCCCCGAAAATTTTTTTAGCTCTCAACCTTACGTCGAATCAGTATACTCTCAATTCAAATACCGCATAGAGCATGATATTTTAGCACGGACTCCATCATCTTCACCACTCCCGCCATGGCCGCCGCCCGGTGAGAGATCTTCGACTTGATGTCGGGCCCGAGGTCTCCGAACGTCGCGTTACAACCACATGGCACAAACACGGGATCATAGCCAAAACCGCTCTCCCCGCTCGGCTCATGCGCGATACTCCCCCAACAACGGCCTTCGGACGCAAAGTAATCCCTCCCCCCGCTGTCGGCGGTAGGGAACGCTATTACAATACACGCCACAAAACAGGCCCTCCTGTCCTTTGCGCCATTCAATCCGGAGAGAAGCCAGTCTATTCTGTCCGCGTCGCTTCCCTCTGCCGCTCGCGCGGAGTGAACTCCCGGAGCCCAACTAAGATGGCGAACCTCAAGCCCGCTGTCGTCCGCAATCGCTGGAATCCCAGCGGAACGAACCCAAGCGCGAGCCTTTATCAGAGCGTTCTCCTCATATGTTCGGCCCGACTCAAGGACTTCGTCCTCGCCCGGACAGACGGAAAATTCTCCGGGCAGCGCCAACGTAACGTCTTGACCCAAGAGCCCGGATAATGAATCGAAAAAAGCGCCAAACTCCCTTTGTTTATTCCTGTTTGCGCTTGCAAGGACTATTCTCGTTCTAACATCACCTGCCGCCCCATCGAATCATGACCGCCCCATCCTCCCGGCGTTCAACTCGACCTGCCGCGAAGACCCCATGGCATCGTCAGATCGACAGGCGTCTTGTCCAGCACTTCCTTTCCCTCTACATAAAACTTTATCCTAGATATGGGCTTGAAGTTGTCGGTCATGGTCTTGACAATGCCCGTCAGCAGTACCCTGGACTTTTCAGCTCCAAGAGTCTTGAGCGATTCCAGAAAGCTTCTGTTCATGTTCAGATAAAGCCACTCGCCGCTCAAAAAAATATTCAGGTTCGAAGCGACGGGATCTAACATCTTGCCCTCCTTGACGGCATCCATATACGAGGAGAGAGCTTGCTTTACCATATCCTCCCTGAGACCCCCGGCGCATTGTATCTGCCTCGTTACAAACCTCTCCCCCTCCGGCACGGATATCAAAACCGTGACGGAACTATCCTCGCGTTCCGTCACGTCAGCCGATCTGGCGCCGCGGATGACCGTCGCTGTCTCCTCAGGGGTGGCGGCAAGATTTCGCGGGGTTCTCGATCCCCCGCTGGAATCCCACCATTTAAAGGCAAATGACGTCAGGCCGTAACCGGCGGCGAAAAAGATCACGATCAGCGAGACCCATGCCAAAAACCTAAATAAGAGAGGAGTCTTCTTCCTCGGTACATTATCGTAGTCATCCCCATCGTCCTCTTCATCATCATAATCCCATTCTTCGCGTTCGGACATCATCCGCTTCTCACTTGGAGAAGGCTCGTCCTCGTTGCTCTTCCACTTTCTCCTCATGTCGGAGTGCCTCATAAACTACCACCCTCTCCCGCCCCGTTCTTCAGATAGTTCGATATGCCAGTCGCGAGAGAATTCATCATCTTCTTTCTGTATGCCTGTGAATTCAGTTGCTTAGCATCTCCAGCCTCGGTGATGTAGCCCATTTCAACCAGCAGTGACGGCATCCCAGCACCTCGCAGGACGAAGAACGGCGCTTGTTGTACCTTGCGGATCGAAAAACCGTCCCCGCGCATCCTCTCATACAGATACTCCGCCAGAGTCGTACTCTGAATTATCTTGTCGTTCTGCTGCATCTCACCAAGGATCTGAAGAAGAAGCCGGGTTCTTCTGTCGGCGGCTTCGTTTATCTCCGCCGCGCTCTGAGCGTCCCCGCTCAATTCTCTATTCTCTATGATCGCGAGGTTTAACGCATCCCCGTCGGTGGTCTCAGCCATGAGGTACAGCTCCGTCCCGGATGCGTGTTTTCCTTTGGGCAGCGCGTTGCAGTGCAGGCTGATAAATATGTCCGCGTTGTTGTTGTTTGCGTACGCGGTGCGCTCGGCCAGCTTTAAATATCTGTCGTCGGTCCTCGTCAGCTTGACGTCGAACCCCTTTGTTTTAAGAATTTCGGAGAGTTCCAAAGACGCTTTCAGGTTTATATCCTTCTCCCTCAGGCTGTTTCCCAGTGCCCCGGGATCGTTGCCGCCATGCCCGGCGTCCACTATAATAAGAAATTTCCCAGATGACGCGTCTCCGGGCCGCCCAGGCCTTGTCTGAATAACCCCAGAGAGAGCTCGCTCCGCTTGCGCGGGCGTCTTCGGAAGGGTTGTGTTGACTGCCGTCTCCGCGGTCCTCCCAAAATAAAAATCGACTACATATCTCGGCGGCTCAGTCAGCCAAAAACTCTCGACTCTTTCCGCGTTGTGCGTGAAGACCATCATAGCATCGTCTCCGGACTGGCTCAAAGTGACCCTGAGCGGAGACCACGGGCTGTTCTCAGATATCGAACGCGTGGCCGTCTCTTTCAAGACGATCTCTACCCGGTCCGGATATTTATTGAAATCCACATCGACCTGCTCGGAGACATCTATCACAGCCCTGTAGGCACTGATCTGCTCGCCCCAGCGCACCCCCGCTATCGATGCCAGATTTTTAGCCGAAACCCGCGGCGAAGCCGGGATCGGGGGGGGGGCGATCGGCCGGGGAGCGGGTTCTAGACCCTTAGGCAACGGAACGTCCGCGCTCTTGACGGAGGACCAGCTGATGTCGAACGGTCTCCCCGCGCTCTTTAAGAACAAGCTGATGACCGTCAGCGACGAATCCGCCTCGCCCCACCAGTGTCCGTCCTGAGAGAAGACCACGCCCTGCATGGAGTACACCGTCCCGCTGAGCCTGGCTATATTGGAGCCGTTCCAGAACTCCACCTTTTTTCCCAAATACGTGACCACAAACCCGCCTTCGACGCCGCTGGAAGCAAACCCTAGGTTAGCCAGCGTCTCATCCAGCGCGGCATAGGTCATTCCATCCCGCTCCATCATAGAGACCCGGCCCTTCCGAATATTGCCCTGAAGCAGGTACGCTTCGGCCGCGGTCGACTCTTCCACCGAGAGAAAGACCGCCGCGAGGACAAGAAGCGCGCAGATAACGCCCTTGCTAAATCGTCCCGCCACCCGCAACTGACACGCCTTCCACCGCGATGGCCGGAGCGCCCGTGGATCCGAAGAACTTGACGTCGCTGCCGACCGCCACGACATCTTTCAGGAGGTCCAGAAGATTTCCAGCGATTGTCACTCCAGCCACAGGTTCGCCAAGAAGGCCCGCTGAAATTCGCACTCCTTTCGCGCCGAGCGAAAAATCGCCGCTGATGGGATC
>JAIRWR010000083.1 GCA_031268885.1 Synergistaceae bacterium | reverse complement strand
CATTACCGAGACGGGATTCAGGGACGCTCACCAGTCGATAATGGCGACTCGCCTGCGCACGACGGACATGCTTACCAAGAAGTGCGTATGGGCGATAGGCGGCGACGGATGGGCCTATGACATCGGCTACGGCGGACTTGATCATGTGCTGGCATCCGGCCGCAACATAAATGTCCTCGTGCTGGACACCGAGGTTTACTCCAACACCGGCGGTCAGATGTCGAAGTCCACTCCCCGCGGCGCTGTCGCGAAGTTCGCGGCTGGCGGCAAGAGGCAGGGCAAGAAGGACTTGGCGCTGATGGCAATGGCTTACGGGACAGTGTATGTCGGCCGGGTCGCGATGGGGGCGAACGACGCGCATACTGTAAAGACGTTCCTGGAGGCCGAGGCATACGAGGGCACATCGATAATCATAGCCTACAGCCACTGCATCGCTCACGGCATTGAGATGCACAGAGGCCTGGAGCAGCAGAAGAAAGCCGTGGATTCGGGCCATTGGATTCTCATGCGCTACAATCCGGCGCTGGCTCTGGATGGTAAAAACCCGCTCACGATAGACAGCAAGGCTCCAACGCTCCCACTTGCGGATTATATCTACGAGGAGGTCCGGTATAAGACTCTCCAGACGTCGAAGCCAAAGGAAGCGGCCCTGCTCCTTGCGGAAGAGGAGAGGGAACTGAGGGCGAAGTGGCGCTATTATCAACATCTCGCTGCCATGGATTACTCGGAGAAGTGAAATTGAAGTAAAATTATATCGCCGCCGGCAGACAGTTCCAGCTCTATCCGGCGGCGGTCAGTTGTGTCCGTAAAATAAACTACACCGGGGGAAGTGATCGAATCAATTATGGAAAAACCAACCAACACCGCAAAGACACAAGGATCTGACGAGAAGCGCCAGGAGCCTCAGAGCGCATCCAAGCCCGACACGGCGGAGACGAAGAAGAGAAAGATAGGCATTACCGAGACGGGATTCAGGGACGCTCACCAGTCGATAATGGCGACTCGCCTGCGCACGTCGGACATGCTTCCGATATGCGAGGCCATTGACGAGGTTGGTTACCACTCCATTGAGATGTGGGGCGGGGCCACGTTCGACTCAGCCATGAGATTTCTCGACGAGGACCCATGGGAGCGCCTGCGCGAGATAAGGAAGCGGGTTAAGAAGACCAAGCTCCAGATGCTGCTGCGCGGACAAAATCTCCTCGGCTATCGCCACTACGCCGACGACGTCGTCCGCGAGTTCGTAAAGCGCATGATAGGCAACGGCATCGACATAGTCAGGATCTTCGACGCGTTGAACGACCTCAGAAACACGGAGGTAGCCGCCGACCAGGTAAAGCGCGAGGGAGGACATCTTCAACTGTCCATATCGTATACAATCTCTCCCGTCCACACGCTGGAACTCTTCGCTAAACAGGCCAGGGACATGGCGGACATGGGAGCGGACTCGATATGCGTAAAGGACATGGCCGGCCTGCTCACGCCGGTGTCGGCTCACTCCCTCGTAAAGGCTATAAAGGAGAAAGTAGACCTGCCGGTACAGCTCCACAGTCACTATACGACGGGCCTGGCAGCTATGGCGTACCTCGACGGGCTCGAAGCCGGAGCCGACGTCTGCGACTGCGCCATATCCCCATTCGCGATGGGAACCAGCCAGCCGGCGACAGAGACGGTTGTCGCGGCCTTGGCCAACGGCCCGCTCGATACCGGACTCTCCCTCGAAAAGCTGCTTCCTGTGGCAAACTACTTCGAGGGGCTCAGGAAGAAGTACAGCAGCATAATCATGGGCGTGGCGGGCGTCGATATAAACATACTGCTGTACCAGATACCGGGCGGCATGTATTCGAACCTCCAGAGCCAGCTCAAGGAGGGCAACGCTCTGCACAAGCTGAAGGATGTGCTGGAGGAGGTTCCCCGCGTCCGCGAGGAGATGGGATATCCGCCGCTTGTAACGCCCACCAGCCAGCTTGTCGGCACACAGGCGGCGATGAACGTCATGGTTGGCGAGCGGTGGAAGGTGGTGCCAAAGGAGGTCCGGCAGTATTTCCTCGGTCACTACGGCCGCACCCCCGCGCCGGTGGATCCTGAGATACAGAAAAAGGTGCTGGCGTTGGAGGGCGGCGAACCCATCACATGCAGGCCCGGAGAGAAGATAAAGCCCGAGATGGAAAACCTTCGCAAAGAGGCGAGCGACTGGTGCCTCCAGCCCGAGGATGTACTGACCTACGCCATGTTCCCGCAGGTTGCCGCTGAGTTCCTCAGGAAAAAGTTCGCCAGGACGACATTTATAAATATTGGGCTGGACAGCCCCATAGTCGAGGGATCATATCCTGTATAATTTAGAAACAAGCCGGGAATATGATGAAATAAATTAAGGAGTTGGTTGTGATGAGTGACATAAAGGAACTCGTCGGTAACAAGAAGCTGCATGACAGGATAATTACGGCGGAGGAGGCCGCGCGTATTATCGAGAAGGATACGACCCTTGGGTGCAGCGGATTCACCCCGTCGGGGTACCCAAAGGTCGTTCCGACCGCTCTTGCCGAGAGGGCAAAGGCGGAAGGACCTATACCCATAAGCGTATGGACGGGGGCATCGACCGGGCCGGAGCTCGACGGCGTGCTCACGACCACTGGGTGCATAAAGAGGAGATTCCCCTATCAGACCAACGATGCGATCCGCAAAGGGATCAACGAAGGGGACATCCAGTTCGCCGATGTCCATCTCTCTCACTGCGCTCAGAACATCAGGTACGGTTTCTACGGAAAGATTGACGTCGCCATTATAGAGGCCGTTCGTATCACCCCGGAGGGCGGCATTGTTCCGACGTCGTCGGTCGGGAACTCCAACGCGTTCGTCGAGATGGCCGACAAGGTGATCGTCGAGATAAACACCGTTCAACCCCAGGGACTCGACGGAATTCACGACATATACTCACCCGAGAACCCTCCGCACAGGAAACCGATTCCGATAACTAACGTCCACGACAGGATAGGCACGACATACATCCCCTGCGATCCGGCGAAGATCGTCGCCATAGTGCACTCCGACGTCAAGGACTCGCAGAGGCCGTTGGCGCCGGCCGACGAGATAAGCAGCAAGATGGCCTCCAACCTGATAGACTTCTTGAGCGTCGAGGCAAACGCCGGCAAGCTGCCCAAGGGGCTTCTCCCGTTGCAGTCCGGCGTCGGCAATATCGCCAACGCTGTGCTGGAGGGGCTGGCCGCGTGGCCTACCGATGGACTTACGGTATACACCGAGGTCATCCAGGATTCCGTCTTCGAACTGCTGGACAAGGGCAAGATCGCGTTTGCGTCAAGCACCGCGCTGACGCCCAGCCCTGACGGCGCGGAGAAGTACTACCCGCGCATCGGCGAATTCAAGAACCGCATAGTGCTGCGCCCACAGGAGATAAGCAACAACCCTGAGGTCATCAGGAGACTCGGCCTGATAGCCATGAACACCGCCGTCGAGGTGGACATATACGGACATGTGAATTCGACGATGGCAGGCGGAACGAAGATGCTAAACGGCATAGGCGGCTCCGGGGACTTCGCCAGAAACGCGTATCTGACCGTATTCCTCTGCCCATCCACGTCGGGCGGCGGAAAGATATCCAAGGTCGTTCCATTCTGTTCGCATGTGGACCATACCGAACACGATGTGGACATCATAGTGACCGAATACGGCGTAGCCGATCTGCGCGGCCTCTCCCCCAGGGAGAGATCCCGCGAGATAATTGAGCGCTGCGCGAACCCCGACTACAGAGAGCCTCTCCGCGACTACAAGCGCCGCGCCGAGGAGGGCAAGGGACACGAGCCTCATCTGCTCGGCGAGGCCTTCTCGTGGCACGAGAGGCTGAGAACCAGCGGCACGATGAAGAAGCAGTAAAGCGCGGCATCGCATAGGGGGTATTGGAGTGAATACTACTGTTATAGATCACATCGGCATCGCGGTGAACAGCATAGAGGAATCCCTCAAATTCTGGGAGGGCACGCTAGGCGTAAAGTGCGCGGGAATCGAGACGGTAGAGGATCAGAAGGTGAAGACGGCCTTCCTCCCCATAAAGGAGTCCGAGGTGGAACTTCTGGAGGCGACGTCTCCTGAGAGCGCCATCGCCAAGTTTATAGAAAAGAAGGGCGAGGGGATCCATCACCTCGCGATACGCGTCGATAACCTAGAGGCTGCCCTGGCCGAGTTGAAGGGAAAGGGCGTAAAACTCATAGACGAGACTCCGCGCAGAGGAGCTGGGGGGGCTATGATTGCCTTCATCCATCCAAAGGCGACCGGCGGTATCCTTCTCGAATTGAGCCAAAGATAGGACTTATTAAGGAGGTTTATCTGGTATGGCGGAACGCGATATCGAACAACTCTGCGGTAATCTGCTCGCGAAGCGAGCCAAGGCATCGCAGGGCGGCGGGGAAAAGGCTATCGCCAAGCAGCACGAGAAGGGCAAGCTGACCGCTAGAGAGAGAATAGCTAAAATTCTCGATCCCGGCAGTTTTGTGGAGCTGGACGAGCTGGTGGAACATCGCTGCTCGAACTTCGGCATGGAGAAGACCGTATTCGAGGGCGACGGGGTCGTCACCGGCTACGGAACTGTCGATGGCCGCATAGTATACGTATTCAGCCAGGACTTCACGGTCATAGGAGGTTCGCTGGGTGAAGCGCACGCGAAGAAGATCTGCAAGGTTCTGGACCTCGCGGTTCAGAACGGCGCTCCGTGCGTGGGCATCAACGATTCGGGCGGCGCGCGCATACAGGAGGCGGTCGATGCCCTGTCGGGGTATGGAAATATATTCTTCCGCAACGTAAAGGCCTCCGGGGTTGTCCCTCAACTCTCGGTCATCGCCGGGCCGTGCGCTGGAGGAGCCGTCTACAGCCCAGCTCTGACCGACTTTGTCTACATGGTGGACAAGGTTGGCATCATGCACATAACCGGTCCGCAGGTGATCAAGGCCGTGACCGGCGAGGACGTCACATCCGAGCAGATCGGCGGAGCCACAGCTCACAACAGGACATCCGGAGTCGCCCACTTCTTTGCCAAGGACGAATCCGAGTGCTACGACCAGGTCCGAAAGACACTCTCATTCCTGCCGAGCAACAATCTGGAGGAACCTCCCTATAAGGAGAGCGCGGACGACCCGGCGAGGTCCGACATGTCGCTGCGCGAGGTGGTGCCGACCAATCCGAACAAGGCGTACGACGTGCGCGACGTCATAAAGAAGATTGTGGACGACGCCGATTTCTTCGAGGTCCAGCCGATGTTCGCAATGAACATCGTCACCGGCTTCGCAAGGGTCGGGGGCCGAGTGATAGGGATCATAGCTAACCAAGCCAAGGTCATGGCAGGCTGTCTCGACATCGACGCCTCCTGCAAGGCCGCTCGCCACATCAGAATCTGCGACTCATTCAACATCCCCATAATCACGTTCGAGGATGTGCCAGGCTATCTCCCGGGCCTGAACCAGGAGATGGGCGGCATCATAAAGCACGGCGCGAAGCTGCTCTACGCGTACAGCGAGGCAACCGCCCCCAAGATAACGGTCGTTCTCCGCAAGGCGTACGGCGGTTCCTATCTCGGGATGTGCAGCAAAGATCTCGGCGCGGATGTAGTTCTCGCGTGGCCGCAGGCGGAGATAGCCGTAATGGGCGCCGAAGGGGCGGCCAACATCATCTTCCGCAAGGAGATAGAGGCGTCTAACGACAAGACTGCGACCAGAGCCGAGAAGATAGAAGAATACCGCACCGCCTTTGCCAATCCATATGTGGCTGCAGCGCGCGGATTCGTTGACAGGGTCATCCTTCCGGAGGAGACAAGGCTCGCCATTCACCAGGCGCTGACCATGACGGAGGATAAGAAGGAACTCCGCCCGAAGAGAAAGCACGGGGTAATGCCCGGCTAAGCCTGATTTCGCGGATATAGCGCAAAAGGAATAGATCCGGTTTCGCTTGAAACCTCATACCACAGTCGGCTTGAGGCGATAACAGACGCCTTGGGCCGGCTTTTTTAACTATTTCGAAAATCCCTTAGGTGAAGGGGGTCACGGATAATGAGCCATACTGTTACCGTCACGGAAAATAACGGCGATAACGCCGTGAAAAGTCTTCTTGAAAACGACCTTTATAAATTCAGCATGTGGCAGGCTCTTATGCACAGCCATCCCGGAGCCAGGGCGGAGTACACTTTTTTCTGCCGCAACAAGCCGGAGTACCCCCTATCTATGTTGATAGACGACATCAGAAGGGAGATAGACCACCTCTGCACTCTATGTTTTTCGCAGGATGAACTCAACTATCTCAGCAGTCTGAAGTACATCAAGGATGATTTCGTCGACTATCTGACGGTCTTTCGCTTTCAGAGGCGTTTTATCGAGATCGAAGCGGACGGGAACGACCTGGTTATTCACGCCGCCGGCCCTCTCGTCCATGTGATGGGGTTTGAGATTTACGTCCTCTATATAGTGAGCGAACTCTACTATAAAAGGCTGAACAGAGAAGGGGTCCTAGAAGAAGGACGGCGGAGGCTTACCGAAAAGATCGAGCACCTCAAGAGAGAACTGAAGGGGACGGATCCATCA
>JAIRWR010000135.1 GCA_031268885.1 Synergistaceae bacterium | reverse complement strand
AAACTGAGCCGCCTGTCTGTCCGACAGCCACAGGAACAGATGTCCGAACTCATGCACGCCGGTAGTGACATCCGCGCGAGGAGTGAAGGTTATCGACACATGATTCGGATCGGAGAGGTCGATGGCTCCGCGCGTATTTTGCCCTCTGTCCTGAGCATACAAATCCCCATCGGCGTCATTGACATCTTTGATCAATTCACGTATAGTATACTTGTCCACCGTGGGCCGAGGGGGTCCGCTTGAGTCTAGGCTCTGAGCGGCGTTCGCGGAGGTACCGGTGGACATAGTTTTTTCGACGGTATGATCGTACAGTTTCTTTAGTGTAATTGACTTTTCATCGTTCCCGACAATCCCAAAAAACCCAGGTTTATATTCCTTGACGACTATCCGCACAGAGTATGTGCCATCGCCAACCCGCACCGGTGCAAAGAGCCGATGCATTTTTTCAATCTCGCGAACATTCTTCTTATCGTCATAACTTTCCACGAGCTTCCCGTATCGTACAATCTCAGGCATCGCGGCGATAACCTCAAAGTGAATGCTGTCGATATTGGCATTTGGGCGCGAGCGAGTATTTGTCAGGTGATCGAAGTTATTACTCGAAAAAGTAATGTGCCAGCCAGTATCATCATTCTTGATACCTTCAGTTCCGAACGCGCCGAGTACCGCTCTTCTTATCTCCTCCGGGAACTCCTTTCGCAATTGCCATACCGGTTTGCCCTTAAAGCGTTCTTCGACCTTTATTTCGCGAACAGTTTCATCTAAATTCACGCCTGGATTTACCGGCTGATAACGCGTCAGTGCCTGCCCGTCAGTCTCGCCAGCCCTGAACGTCAGCCCCATCCGATCAAAGAACTCATACGGCAAAACTCTCTCTCGCCTGGCGGCCACAGTCATGGCTCCTGCCATCATATCGGCCAACGAGCTTGACTCCGCGTCGCTCTTCCCCAGGGCAAAGAGCTGAGAACGGACGTTAGCCCGCACCTGAAGGGCGGACTCATATTCAGCGTCAAGATCTTCAGCGTCCCGGCTTGCCTTCTCCAGTACCTCATCTCTATTGTCGTTTATCTCCTGGGCTTCTTTTTGCGTCATGCCGCCAGCCTCAGTCTTCAGCTCAGGACCAAGCAGGTCAAGCGTTTCGGTCTCGTTCGCGCCCACAATAAACGCGGAGAGGGGTATCTCGATGTCCGCTCCTGTCTCCAGTGCCTCAGCGTAATCCTCCGGATTTACCCCAAAAGCCTCTAAGGCTTCCTCCACATCCTCCACGCGCCCCTCCTGATATAAGGTCTGTATGGCGTTCGGGTTTAGGAATACGCTCTCAATAGGCAGACCAGCGGTTATCTCGCCGATATAATCACGGGCTAACTCCCTATTCCTCCCAGTCAGCTTCAGGTCCTTCGTCGCTTCAGCGGCCGCGGTGACGGTCTTTGCGCCATCAATCGCCCTAGTCGCGTTGTAAGTCGAAAACGCCGGGCCCGGCAGAACAGCCAGGGCAAAGCTTATGGTCGATTCGCCCGCGATCTCCCCCAGCCTCTCAGCTACCTCCTCAGAGGTAGCGTGAGTAAAACCGTCTCCAGCGATGGTCTTTGAGGTCTCCTCACCGGCGATGGCCGTAGCCTCCTGTGCTATCTCCGTGCCAACTTCAAATCCCAGCGTCTTCAGATAATTCCCAGCAAATCGTTTTAGCACATTCGCGACAGTAGGGTTCTTCAATGCCGTCTCCACGGCCTCAGCTCCAATAAGCCGGTTCATTCCAGGGATATGCCTTGCTATCGCCCGCAATTGAAGGAACTCCAGCGCGGCGTTTGCCCCTCCGACCAATACGGCCGTAGTCCTGATAACATCGTCCGGTAGCGGGTTGCCATCTTTATCCCTTATCTCCAGAAGGGAATCCAGAGCAAGCCCGGCCTCGGTATAAAACATCGACTCCACATGCCCAGCGATATTACCCGCAGCAACCGCGCCCGCGACTCCGCCTGCCGTTACGAGCCCACCGGCGGCAGGCAGCGACAACCCCCCTGTGACAGGCGCGAGCGCCGCGCCTATGGCTATTGCGGAACCTGCGTAAAGCCCATACCTCGCGCCGCGCTTTGTCGGTTCCCACTGTTGTCCCGCAAATGTGCCCAATCCAGCAAATAACTTGCCCGGCAGGGTATCCGGAGCCTGATATTTTTCGTAATTCTCCAGCCCTCTTTTAATCCCGTTTATCTCTTCAGCCCCGGCCCGCAGGCCCTCGTCACCGTAGACGATGCTGGCGTCAAGCCTCTGTTGAGGCGTCTGTGTGAAGTAGTCCGTAACGAGCCCCTTTATCTCCTCGATCTGTCCCTTTAGTTCGGGCCGCGCGGATAGCTTCTCCTCGAAGAAACCGTAAAACGTCGGGAACTTCTCTCGCGCCTGCGCGTCATTCACGGAGTAATGCAATAAAAACTGCGCTATCCCCTCTGCCCTCACTTGAGCTGGAGTATAGTTTTTCCCGGAAGCGGGCAGACCGACGGACCTCAGTTCCTTTGAGATCGATGTGGCAATCGCCGCCGACTCGCTCTCCATGGAGGACAGCCCAAGTCTTTTATCCAGAAAGTGACCAAGCTCGTGCATTGCCACCGGCAGATCGTTCCTGTACTTCGTGCGCATGACCTCCGGCGTGATCCTGAAAATACCCTCCGCCTTCCGCCCGGTCTTGCCGTGCCTCCAGGGCAGGAGCTTTTCTATCTTCTCCCGTATTCCCCTGATGGTAACGGGCTTGTCAAGCTCCCTGGTCTCCGGCGCTTTGGGCTCGAACGTCCGCCGCTCGCCGGAGATAAGGGCCTGTTCGTCATTGGCGGGATCGCCGTTGACATCGCCGGGAGATTGTTCTACACTTTCTTGTAATGAGTCGTTATCCCCATAGCGCCAGACAGCGTTTCCTTCCGGACTTGATGTGGAGACGCCGTTCAAATTTGGGGCCTGCGCCGGTGCAGGTGTTTGGGGTCCGCTCCCAGAAGACAGCGACTTTTCTCTTTGCCTTCGAATGTCATTATCCTTAGCGGGGAAAGACGTTGTCAGGGAATAGAATTTATCCTCCGCGTTCCATTTAACGACGGCGCTGGGATGAAACTTTTCTCCGTCTTTTTCAATTACAAGGAAATTTTTCCCGTCTCCTATTGGCAGAAGCAAATCGGCGTTTTGATAGACATGATCTACCATTTCTTCGGTGTTTTCATATCCAAGTTTTTGCGCTCTTGCTTCGTGTTCTTTCGCGTGCAAAAGTCCCCAACGTTCATTTACGCCCCCCACCTGCACCCGCAACTCTCCAACCGGCACGTCGTCCCTGCCCTGCGTCAGCTCTTCCGTGACCTGTCCCCACACCGGCGAACCGTCTTTCAGGACGAATTCTCCAGGGTCGGCCTCCTCGACGCTCTTTCCGGACGCGAGCGTGTACGTTGGCCTCGGCGCTCCATCGCGCGAGGTCGAGGCCTGTTCGTCGCCGTCAAGTTCCGGGTTAACATTGGACTGAGAAGAAAACTGACCGCCCCCTTCGGGGCGGCCCTTGGTTGTGTTGTCGGTCATCTGGTCGGTTAGAGATTCTGAGTGTATTCCAAGTCCTCTAGAATCCCCTTCCTGTGTTTCCTGATGTAATCCTCCCCGTGTCGTTTCTCTATATCGCTCAAGGAATACAGGATCACCCCAATCGACAAGTTTCCCTCTGGAAATCTGCTCACTTCTAGCAAATTCAATGCGCGCTCTAACGTCATCGGGGTTTCTTGAGAGTCCTTCACTATACTCGAACTCGACGTAATCTGGGGTTCCGTATCTCTCATGATCCCATCCTTCTGGTCGCTGCTCTTCATCCCAAGGATACCTCCCTATCTCGTTAAAGCCAAAGCTATTGTAAAGCTTGTCCAGAAAACCGCCGTAGCAGTCGGTAGTCTGTGCTCCTTCAGCTATCGCGTGAATTAAAATGTTTTCCGCCGCGCCCCTGCGCGAGGAATTATTAAAGACATTCACCATGTCGATTTTACCATCTTCACGCGTTTTCAGGGCAAAGCCAACGTTATCTTCCGTCAGAAAGAGCTTGAAATTCGGCTGCGATAACTCCTCGGCGGTGTACATTGTCATGAACTGCGGCCTGTTACTCTTGTCTCTCGCCGCGGTAAACTCTGCCACCGTCGGCGTTCTGAATTCCGCCTTTGAATTCACCTCCAGCCCGCCAGCCATGCCGTCGCCGATGGAGTTGTCCGCCGCGCTTGCTTCCGTCGCGATGTTTCCGCTAAATCCGCCCTCGATGCCCCCCAGAATCGCGGACGCGATAAAGGCCGGTATGCCCTCGTTCTTCCACACCTCGGGGATCATCTTCCCCATCTCGGGAATCGCGTTCACGAGGTCTCCCCAGGTATATGGCGTGCCATCGGGCTTGCGCCTGTCCAGCACGCCGGACAAGACGCCCTGAAATGTCTCCTGCGTCATCTCGCCCAGCCCTCTGGACAGAGCTTTTTTTAAAACGTCTCCGCCCCCGATATAGGTTGAGAGCGCGTCTGTGAGCGTGTTTATGGGGAGTTGTAAAACCGCGTCCTTTGTGGCCGCGCTCTGCGCTTCCTCATAACTCGCGCCGGCCTTCCGCTGGCTGGCGTAAACTCGCCCGCCCTCCGAAGCGGACTCAAGTCCACCCTTCGATATCGCACTCACGAATCGCCGCCATGTCCGCCGCAAGCCCCGCGTCATCGGCAAACTGAGCCGCCTGTCTGTCCGACAGCCACAGGAACAGATGTCCGAACTCATGCACGCCGGTAGTGACATCC
>JAIRWR010000034.1 GCA_031268885.1 Synergistaceae bacterium | reverse complement strand
CACAAGCCTCTCCGGCTTCCAGACTTTCTTCACCCCGATTTTCTTGAACGTTCTGGATATCGGCCCCGTGTTGTCGTGGCTCATACAGAAGTCAGGCTCGACTGTTACCACCTCGTTTGCGCATACGGACCGTCCTATGGATCTGCCAAGAGCTTTTTCGGCGAATGTCTTACCCACGTCCTATCACCTGCCCGTCTTTTTCTGGGCCTTCAGGTACGGTATCAGACCGCCCGAGGCCATGATGTCGCGTTCAAGGTCGCTTACGGCATCCCCGTGAAAAATTTTGCCGTTTGTCTTGTCCTTGATCGTTCCCGTCTCCAGTTCCACCTCTAGTTCATCGCCGTCCTTGATCGCCCCGTCCTTTATGGCATCCGATATCCCCTTGACAAAGAGCACCGGGTATCCGTTGTTTATGGCGTTTCGATAGTAGATTCGAGAACAGGTCTCAGCCAGGATGACCGGCACCCCTGCCTCCTTCAGGCAGTAAACCGCGTGTTCCCGGCTTGACCCGCAGCCAAAATTCTTGCCGGCTACGACGAAGTCCCCGCGCTTGATCTCCTTCGCGAAGTTCTCCTTGCCCGGATAGTACTCGAACGAGTACTGGGGCATGTTCTTTGGGTCGGTCTCGGCCAGATATTTGTTGTGGTATATCAGGTCCGTGTCGACGTCATCACCGAAAACCCACGCTCTCCCTTTCAATGCCTCGCTCATAGCAATGCCTCCTTAAAATTGTGCGCGGCCGGGCGCAACCCTCTGCCGCGGTATCCTACGCGCCGCAAACTATGTCGCGAGGATCGGTGATCACTCCGCGGACAGCCGTCGCCATGGCGCTCATCGGGCTCAACAGGTATGTATGGCTCCCCTTGCCGACCTTTCCGATGAAGTTGCGGTTCGTGGTAGAACAGCCCACGTCACCCGACGGGAGCGCGCCGTAGTGTTCGGCGGTGCAGAGGGCGCAGGTCGGGTTTGTGAAGACGACTCCGGCATCGAGAAATTTCTCTATTATGCCCTCCCTGGCGCAGCGAGCCATGACCTCAGTGGTCGCCGGCGTGACGATGGTCCGCACGTTCGGCGAGATCTTAAATCCACCCGCCTTGAGCACTTCAAACGCGGCGGCTATATCCTCGAAACGCCCGTTGGAGCAACTCCCGATGTGGACCTGATCCACGGCGGCTCCGGCTATCTCCCGGACTGTCTTTACGTTGTCGGGGGCATCCGGGCAGGAGGCCATCGGCTCCAAGTTCGATACATCGTACCCGCGAACCTCCATGTAAGCCGCGTCGGCGTCGGGGGCTATCTCCTTCGCGCGCTCCGCGGCCTTAGGTCCGGCGCGCTCTACGAGCCAGTCGAGCACAGGGCCATTGGGCAGGATCAGGCCTATCTTGCCGCTCATCTCGGTCACCATCGAACAGAGGGTAATTCGCTCCGCCAGCGTGCTTCGTTCTATCGTCTCTCCGCTGAACTCCACAGCCAGGAAGTCAAGCCCGCCCGCGCCGAGATCTCCGACTATCTTGGTCAGGAGGTCGCGCATGGCAACCCAGCGGGGGAAGCTGCCGGTCACCTCTATCTTCATCGTCTCTGGCACGCGGAACCAGTTTGTCCCGTTCAGCCACGAAGCCGCTATGTCGGTGTTACCGACGCCGGTGGCGAAGGCCCCGACCGCGCCCAGCAGGTTCATGTGACTGTCGGTGCCGAGGATCACATCGCCAGGCAGGACAAGCCCGCGTTCGAGCAGAACGTGCTGGCCTATGCCGTTATTGATATCAAATACATGCTTGATTCCCTGGCGCTTCGCGAACTCGCGTATCGTCTTCTGGTTGTTCGACACCTTCTCGGAGTGAGACGGCGCCTGCAAGTCGAACGTGAACGCGATCTTGTCCGGGTTCCATACCCGTCCCTTGTGATCGGTAATGTCGTCGAACTGCAGGGTACAGTTTGCTCCTCCGAAATCCCGCGCTGTCGACCAGTCTATATCGCACCACACCCTGTCGCCGACTCTGACCGGTTTTCCGGACGCGCGCTCCATAATCTTCATGATCGTCGTCTTGCCCATGTGCTTCGATACCCTCCCTCAAAAAGTCAAGGGCGTCCGGGTCTCCCCGACGCGAGACCCGGGCAGCCGCTATTTAAGTCCCAAAAAGCTCTTTATGCTCTCAAAGTTCATGAAGTCGGCCTTGTTTACGAGGACCCCCTCGGGGCTGCGGAGCGTGCCGTCTCCCTCGTGCGCGTGGTTCGCTATGATATGGCCTATCGCGGTGCAGCAGCCGTTGCGCAGGGCTATGACCGTGCCTGAGAATGGATGTCTGAGGTCGCGTCCCATCTGAGATTTAACGGTGCGGCCGTCCGGCGTCTTCTCGTATTCCACCAGCTTGCCGACATCGTGCAGCAGAGCTCCGGCGACGAGCAGATCGTTGTCGATCCTGAACTTTCCGCCGTCCTTGGCATAAAGCGAATTAAACTCTTTCATGGCCAGGTATGCCATCCTCGTCACGCCGCGCACGTGAGTGAGGTATGACGCGGGACAGTCAGGTATCAGGAGCGTGAAGGGTATCCTGTCCATGTCCTCCGGCGCCCACCCTCCGGTCTTGAGCGCGTCCTCGTAACATGCCAGCACTTTTTCCTGGAGTTCGCCACTCTCGATCCACTCGATCTCGGGCAGCATCTCCCTTACCTTCCTCTTCATGACAAAAGCACCTCCGGTTTTTTTTACGCCTGTTGAAGCGCTATAACGCGCATAAGCGTCCTGTATATTCTCTCTATATGGCTCGCGGCGGCCTTCGACGCGCGTTCGGCATCGTGATCCAGTATCGCGTCGAACAGCGTTTCATGTTCATCGACGAACGCGCGTTTGTCCTCCAGGATGCCGTATATCCGCTCGTGAGTCGCAAGTATGAGATTGAACTCCATCCTGACTATATTGACATAGATGAAATTGTGCGTCGCCTCCGCAACCGCGACGTGGAAGTCGAAGTCCGAACGCGCCCTGTGGGCTATATCCTCAATGCCGTTCATCGTCAACGACAGGGTGCGCCGTATCTTGGTCATATCTGACGGATCGGCCTTCCGGGCCGCCTCCGCAGCGATAGCGGGGTCGAGCATACGGCGAGCCTCCATAAGTTCGAGCACCGCTGAGCCCTCCAGGGGCAGCGTCCCGGCTTCCCCTGAGATCTCCTTAGGGCGCCTGACGAAACGCCCCTTGCCGGGGATGCTCTCTATCAGCCCCATGAGTTCGAGCACGCTGAACGCCTCTCTCAATGAACCGCGGCTGACTCCGAGATCGCCGATCATCCTGCGCTCTGGGGGCAGTGGGTCGCCGTGCCCCAGTTCACCCTTCGCGATAGAGTTTTTTATCGCGTCGACCACCTTTTCGTATTTCTTCTTCCCCTTGATGGTCGAATCCATTCTGGCCCTCCTATCGCGGTCTGATTATCATACCTTATACACCACATTTCTATTTTTATCAAGAGGGCCGCGAGGATCAAATTTAGCTCAAATTCGGTGATATCAACTATATTGGGATTGAATAAACACTCGATTTTAGTATGGATATTGGACTGACCATTGGTATCAATTATGAAGACATTTACTCTATCGTCGAAGGGATTTCATTCTCAAAATCTGTAGTCTGTGTTATTCTTGCCATGGTATGGATCTCCTTGGGATTGTTTTTGACAATGCAATTTTACCCCTGAAAAGGTTCAATGCCACTTCTTCTATGCTGGTCGTTATTGATTTTCCAAGGTGCAAGCGCTAGTTTTGATGTGCAAAAGCCGAGGGTGTATGCAGAGTTTCGGAAAGAAAGCGACGGTGTTTATCGCGTGAAAAAATTTGTCCTGGTATTCATGTTCTTTATAATATGCGCTCCGGCGTTCGGAGATATTATAACTCCGCCTACTCCATGGGAACTTATAAAAGACCGTCCGCAGACCAGCAGGCCAGCGGTCGATATCCCTGACGATGCCGCCGTATCGGACGATGCCGCCTCAAATGACGTTATATCGGGAGACGCGGTGTCCGCGGACGTCATCTCCGGCGATGTGACCTCCGGAGACGCCGCGTCCGACGATTTGCCGCCGGAGGCGTGACGATGAAAAAATGTCTGATGTTTTCCGCCGTTTTATGTTTATTGATCTCACTGGCAATAGGCGTCCGTATCACCCGGGGAGCGGAGACCGGCGAATGGACGGGAAAGACCAAAGAGGAGCTCGACGCGGCGCTTTGGGAGGAGTTGTTCAAGGATGAGATCGACGAGGAAAGGCTCAGAGCTTTTTTCGCTTCACACGCCGAAACGCCTGACAGCGGAGACTTGCGGGAACTTTCGAGAAAAAATACCGTAGATCTTGCTCTCATCAAAAATAGGCGGCGGGACGGCATCCAGGTTGAGCTGGACGAGGAAAAAATCAGGGCGCTCGTTAAACACGGAGCCGATGTAAACATGCGCGACGCCACTGGAAAAACGCCTCTGATGCGAGCGCTGGACACGCCGTCTTTATTTGCTTTTTTGCTGGAAAACGGAGCCGACGTAAATGCCGTCATCAGCGTGGATGTGGGAAGGGGAAGCCGCATCGTGGAGACGGAAAATGGAAGCTACATCGTCGATATCGCGCCGTCGATTCCCGACAGGCTGGTATCATCCGACGGGACGATCGAATATGGGAGCCAATGGCGCCGAGATTCCAGGTACCCTAACGGCGCATTGGCAGAGGGAAGCACTTTAACCCTGCTTCTGCAAAAGAAAGACAGAGGTTCGAGGTCCGGAAGAAACTTGGACAATAATCTCATATTGGAGGAGACGCGGATACTGATCGGTCATGGGGCGGACGTGAACCGATCGTTCGCGGGAAAGACGCCCCTTATGATACTCTGCGAACTCGCGTGGCAATTGAAGGACAATGAGCGCGGATTTGCCTCGGAGTTGATCGACTGTCTCGTTAGCGGCGGGGCGGATGTCAACCTGAAAGACGACCAGGGACGCACTGCCGTTATGTACGCCCTTTCCAACTGCCTCAGATCGGACTCGCTCAACGGGCCCGTCATCCGCAAGCTGATCGAATCGGGCGCGGACATCAACATCAGGGATTCGGGAGACACGCCACTGCTTTATTTCGCGAAGACCGTCACGAGGCCAAATATCTGGAACGCGTCAGATGGGCAGGAGTGGATAGAGAAAAAAGCGCTCGGCATCGCGGACAATATCAAGCTTTTCATAGAGGCCGGCGCTGATGTTAACCGGGCCGATGGCGACGGAGTGACGCCGCTGATGGCATTCGCGGAGAACGGATGTATGCTCGATGCCGTGCGCGTCCTCGTGGAAGCCGGCGCGGACGTGAGGGCGCGGGACGCGTGGGGAAAAGGCGTGATCCCGAGAGATTTTTCGGACGAGATCGCCGTGGATCTGGACGGGCTGATATATCTTATCGACGCGGTGAACGACAAGGCTTTTCTGGCGGACGAAGATGGAAGCTCAATGCTGGCGTGCAATATAAA
>JAIRWR010000008.1 GCA_031268885.1 Synergistaceae bacterium | reverse complement strand
GACCGAAGGCTGCGTCCGCCTCAATAACAACGACCTTCTGGAATTCCGGGAGTTAATAGCGGTCGGGACGAAGGTATTGATCAGCCCATGATTAAGGAATCTGATTTACGATAAGATGTCCGGCATAAAGAGGTATCTTCATAGCCGTTTAATAATTTTTATGTTTTTTGCCTCAGCCCTGTCAGTGCTCGTCATCGCCATTTACACCGGCATAATGATGAAATCGACCGCCGACTTCCTCAAATATAACATTGAGGGCCGCATGATAGCTTTGAGCCGTCTGGCGGCGGAGGTCGCGACGCCAGACGAGCTGGATGAGCTAGTTGCGCCTGAGGACATGGGAAAACCGATCTTCGGGGACATAAAGATGCGCCTCGTGAAATTTGCCGATGAAACCGGCCTTACGTATGCTTATTTCCTACGTGACATTGGTGACGGCAACATGCAGTTTATCGTTGACAACGATCTCACGGAAGGAACGGTCAATCTTTCCACGCCCCCGCTTTCAGCCGAGATTAGCCCCAAAAGGGCGTTGGAGGGGACGGCCTCCACTGCCGGGCTCGGAAACTATTCCGTAGGTTATGACAACCTTCTGTCCGCTTTCGCGCCCGTTTTCGGCAGCGACGGGCGCGTGACCGTGATCGCCGGGGTGGACATCATCGACGAGCGCACCGTCTTGATCCGCAGCCGCGTCCAGACGCTCGTGATGCTGATGTCGGCTACGCTGCTCATCGTGATGGCGAGCGGTTTTTGCGGTTTTTCCCTCTATAAGAAAAAAGCCATGCAGTCGGAGGCGGCCAGCGCCGCTAAGGGCGACTTCCTCTCAAACATGAGCCACGAGATGCGCACTCCCATGAATGCCATTATAGGCATGACGTCCATCGGCAAGTCGGCGCCGAGCGTGGAGAGAAAGGACTACGCGTTCAAAAAGATCGGCGACGCGTCAACGCATCTGTTGGGCGTTATAAATGACATCCTGGACATGTCGAAAATCGAGGCGAACAAGCTGGAACTCTCATTCTCCGAATTCGACTTTGAAAAGACACTGCAGAAGTCGGTCGACGTCATCAACTTCCGGGTGGAGGAAAAACTGCAGAACCTCACAGTCTATATAGACAAAAAGATTCCGCACTCCCTGATAGGGGACGAACAGAGGTTATCGCAGGTCATCACGAACCTCTTGAGCAACGCTGTAAAGTTTACGCGGGAACGCGGCTCCATCCGCCTGGATGCGAATCTCGAAGAGGAGAACGAGGGTTTGTGCACTATACTGGTCAAGGTAACCGACAGCGGCATCGGTATTTCAAGCGAGCAGCAGGCGAGACTGTTTAAGTCCTTCGAGCAGGCTGAGAACAACACGTCCCGCAAATTCGGCGGGACGGGGCTGGGGCTCGCGATATCCAAGCGCATAGTCGAGATGATGGGCGGCAGTATATGGATAGAGTCCGAGCTTGGCATGGGGGCAACATTTGCCTTCACAATTCAGGCGAGACGCGGCGTCTCCAAACGACGCAAAACCATGCTGAACCCTGGAATCAACTGGAAGAATATCCGCGCGCTGGTGGTTGACGATTCGGAGGAGATACGCGAGCAGTTCGCTGATATCTCGCGCGGTTTGGGTCTGACGTGCGACGTCGCGCGCAACGGAGATGACGCCATCGCGCGCGTTGCTCAAAAGGGTCCCTATGACGTCTACTTTGTGGACTGGAAGATGCCAGGCATGAATGGCATTGAGCTCTCCAGCAGGATAAAGGAGACGGGCTCCGACAAGTCGGTGGTCATAATGATATCCTCAGTCGAATGGAGCGTTATCGAGGACGAAGCGAAGAGCGCTGGGGTTGACAAGTTTCTGCCGAAACCGCTCTTTCCCTCTTCCATCGCGGACTGCGTCAACGAGTGTCTCGGCGTCGGCAGCCAGATTGACGCGGATCGCGAGGAACACAAGGACAACGCGCTCAGCCTCGACGGATTCAACATGCTGCTGGCGGAAGATGTTGAGGTCAACCGGGAGATAGTACTCGCCATGCTTGAGCCGACGATGCTCTCGATCGACTGCGCTGAAAACGGCGCCGAAGCGGTAAAGCTCTTCAGCGAGGCCCCAGATCTGTATGACATGATCTTCATGGACGTTCAGATGCCCGAGATGGACGGTTATGAGGCAACACGCCGAATCCGGGAGCTTGAGGCGTCAAGCGGCCGGCATGTACCCATAGTAGCCATGACCGCCAACGTGTTCCGGGAGGACGTCGAAAGATGTCTGGCCTCCGGCATGAACGATCACATAGGCAAACCGCTGGACCTCGGCGACCTGTTGAGCAAGCTGCGGAAATACCTGTTGCGTTCCAATTAAACCAGCGTTCAAACGAGATCTGACGCGCTCTTCCGAACGCCTGTGAATACTCGCTCCAGGTCCCTTGCGGCTCGCGCGGGTCAGTACCTGTTGTCAAATATTCTAGTAGATTTCTTTTCGCTTCGGGGCAGGTCGCCCATTCCGACTGCCTTGGCGGTGATAGTGATGCCGATCTTCTCCTTGAAGGACTCCCTGACCGCTCTTTCAATCTCAGTCTTTCTCAACTCATCGGCGATGTCCGTCTCGAAAAAGAGCGTCATAATATCCTTGCCGTTCATGTGATCAATCATTATCTGATACTCGCTGCTGACGCCGTCCACGGCTGCCAGGAGTTCGTCGGCGCGGCCCGGGTAGATCATCGCTCCCTTCACCTTTATCATGTCGTCCGAACGGCCTATCAGGGTGTCGATGCGCGGATAGGGGAGGCCGCAGGCGCACTCCCCGGCCAGCTCCCTGGTCAGGTCATGGGTGCGGTAGCGGACTAGCGGCGCGCCCTCCTTGCGCAGGGTTGTTATCACGAGCTCTCCCGCCTCACCGGCTGGAACTCGCAGTCCTGTCCTGGGATTGATTATCTCGCAGAACATATAGTCCGTCCACATGTGCATACCGCACTCGAAGTCACAGCTGATTCCTATGCCGGGGCCGTATATCTCGGTCAGGCCGTATATGTCGTAGAGCCGCACCCCAAGTTCTCCCGCTATGCGTCTCCGCATCTTGTCCCCCCAGCGCTCCGAGCCGATCAGGCCCTTCTTGAGGCAGATCTTGTCCCTGATTCCGCGCTGCGTTATCTTCTCCGCCAGAAGCAGGGCGTAGGACGACGTCGCGGTGAGCACCGTGGATTTCATATCTATCATCATAGTGATCTGCTTGTCCGTGTTGCCCGGACCCATGGGCAGCGCCATGGCTCCCAGCAGCTCCGCGCCCGCCTGAAATCCGATCCCGGCTGTCCAGAGGCCGTAGCCAGGCGTGATATGCACTCGGTCTCTCCTTGTGACCCCAGCCGTCTCGTAGCACCTTTTGAACATGACGGCCCAGTCCTTTACGTCCCTCTCCGTATAGGGAATGATGACCGGCGTGCCAGTCGTGCCGGATGACGAATGTATGCGGACTATGTCATCCTCTGGAACAGCGCGGAGTCCCATCGGATACGCCTCGCGAAGGTTCTCCTTTTCGGTGAAGGGCAGGCGCAGAAAGTCATCCTCGGTCTTTATCTCCTCGGGATCGATATCCGCAAAGTGCTTTTTGTAGAACATACTCTTTTTCGCGTGGCGAATATTCTCCCTTATCTCAGCCAATGTCCGCTCTGTCATCTCCATGCCGTTCACCATGCTTTCTATTGTCTTTTATTGTCCGTCACCCGCGTTAAAACAGAAGCTGACGCCTTGCGGGAACCAGCGGGCCCGTTCCCGCCTTCTGGCTTCAGTCCTCTGATTTCAGACCGGCGTCAGCGATCATACGAGCTCCAAACCGCAGCGCGGCTTTGTTTGCCTCCGCGCGGGCAACGTCGAATCTGTCGTCCAGAGCCTCTTCAATGTCCTCCATCGAAAGGGGGAGAGACCCGCTGGAGAGCGCCGCGCCTAGTATCGCGACGTTCATCCCCCTGGCTCCGCATCGCTCCCTTATCTTCTCTCCGTCGAGCAGACGGATATGAGCTAGAGACGACCTCAGATATCGTGACACGGCGTCAATGCCGAACATCTCGGAGGAACCAGCCGGCCGCACTATGACATCGCACGCGATCATCAGGCCGTCCGGCTTCAAATAAGGCACGGCTCGGGCAGCCTCGCACAGTTCAAACGCTAGTATGACGTCGGCTCCGAGCCTCGGTATCAGCGGCGAGCTGATGTCCCGGCCGATCCGAACATGGCTCGCGACGCTCCCTCCCCGCTGCGCCATGCCTATCGTCTCGCTGCCTCTCACATCGAAGCCGCGTTTCAGCGCGGCAATGCCTATCAGACGCGATGTCAGAACGGTTCCCTGTCCGCCAACTCCAACGATCAGACAATCCGTCACGCCGCCTCACCCCCCGTTATCGCCCGGACCGGACAGACATATTTACACAGTCCGCAGCCAGTGCATGACGACTGGTCTATAACAGCTTTTTTTTCTCGAATCGATAGTGCCGGGCACCCGAGCCTCTTTACACAGACGGAGCAGCCGATACAGATCTTCTCGTCCACTTCACATCGATTTTCATGCTTGCGGGAGACCGCGACACACTCGCCCTCGAATAGTATCGCCCGAACTCCCCTCCCGGCCAACGCGCGAGTTACCGCCGCCTTGGCGGACGGCAGATCGAACGGATTTACCCTCTGTATGTCGTCAACGCCGATTGCTGACAGAACTCTGCTGACGCTAACCCGGCGCGCCGGAGCGCCGGAGATTGAGCGCCCGGTTCCAGGATGCGGCTGGCCGCCGGTCATAGCCGTAGTCGAGTTGTCCAGGACCGCCACTATTATATCGGCGCCGTTGTAGACCGCGTTAATCACTCCTGGGATGCCGGTGTGAAAGAACGTCGAGTCTCCTATAAAGGCAAAGTTAGCGGTATCCGGTTCGACCCTGTTGATCCCCTGCGCGACGGTAATACCAGCCCCCATGCAGAGGCATGTATCAACCATATCGAGGGGAAGCGCGTTGCCGAGCGTGTAACAGCCTATATCCCCCGAGAACACCGCCTTGTGTCCGGCGGCCGCCTCCTTTACCGCGAAGAACGACGCCCTGTGCGGACAGCCGGCGCAGAGCGTCGGCGGGCGAACCGGCAGGGCCGGGGGGACTGGTTCGGCAGCCGATTTGCTGGAGGTGACCGCATGATCGCCGCTCGTCCCCAAAAACTTCCGTATCGCGTCGCGGACGTAGTCCGGCGTGTTCTCGCCGGCGTTTGGCATGTCCCCGCTCAGCTTTCCGCGAACCGTAATATTCAGGCCCAACACTCCGCTGAGGAAGATCAGCTCGCGCTCGATTACCGGGTCCAGCTCCTCCACGACGAGAACTTCGTCGAGTCCGCGCAGAAATTCCTCGCCAAGCCGGACTGGAAAGGGGAGTGTGGAGACCTTGAGAAGCCTGTGTTCCTCGCCGACGCCCCGGAACGCTTCCTGGACATAGCACCAACTAACCCCTCCCGAGGCTATTCCAAGCCTCCCGGAGCCGGATAAGATATTGCCGGGATAATCCGAGAACTCATCCGCTAGGGACTTCAGCGTCTCCTCTATCTTGATGTGGTTTGCGTAGGCGAGTCTGGGAAATATCACCCACCTGCCGCCATCCTTGCTAAAACCTTCCGCGCGTGGCACGTCCCGATCTTCCATCAACGTCACAGTAGCATAACTATGACAGACTCGCGTAGTGGGGCGAAAGAGCACGGGGCGGCCGATGCGCTCGGAGCAGGCAAACGCGTCCGCTATCATGACATATGCCTCCTCCGCCGTGGAGGGATCAAATACCGCCAGCTTCGCGTAACGTCCAAAACAGCGCGTATCCTGCTCCGTCTGAGAGGATATCGGGCCGGGATCGTCCGCCACCATGACGACCATGCCGCCCTTTACTCCAACGTAGTTGAGGCTCATCAGCGGATCGGAGGCCACGTTCAGACCGACCTGCTTCATCGTCACCAATACCCGCGCTCCGGACATCGCGGCCCCGGCCCCCACTTCCATCGCGGATTTTTCGTTCACGGACCACTCCACATAAACGCCATCCCTCCGCTCCTTCACTAAGGTTTCAAGCACCTCGGAGGATGGAGTGCCTGGATACCCGGCCGCCACAGTGACACCAGCGCGCAGCGCGCCAAGCGCAATAGCCTCGTTGCCCATCAGCAGCATCCGCCGCATTTTACGCACGCCCCTTCCCGCGTTTCATCTCATTCCGATATTAATCACGCGCCGCGTGAGGCACGGCCAGCGGTATTGTAAAACATTGATTCTTTCCAAACATCGCTGAGTATACCAGACAAATGGAATGATGGCGCGAAAAAATCGATACGGCATAACTTGTTATCGCCTTGCCCTATATACCTAAATCAGCGATCCTCCGCTGGGCGGAGGATCGCTGATTTAGGTGACCGTAATCACTGGCGTATCCCGAACCGTCAGACCGCTCTCTTCATCATCGGATGGCCGTCAGAAGACAACAGATGCTTGATCGCGTCCCGCAGGCCCTCCACAGTCAGGCTGTACATGTCTACCTCTTTTCGGATGATGTCATAAGACTCGCCCCAATTTTTGTACCGTATAACTCCTGACGGCAGATTCTCCGGGTTCACCCACGCCAGCGACGGGTATTTCCGCTTTAAAATCCGCAGCCACTTCAACCCGGACATCTGGTTTTTACCGGCGCTGACGCTGTCTTTCACCAGTTCGTCCGTGTCCATAAGCGCGTCCCCCACAATTAGAACCTTGAAATCACTGTTCAGGTTGTTCAGCACCCACTGCGTGGCGACCCGGTATTTCGGTCCGATTATTGGAGTTGTGTAGAGATCGTGCCGGATGCAGTTGTGAAAGTAATATATTTTCAGATCCCGAAAGTGATTGGCCTTTATGACGGACTGGAATAGCGTGGCGCACAGGCCGGAATAATAATCCATCGAGCCGCCAGTATCCATCAGGAGCAATAATTTCACGGTGTTCTTCCTCGGCTTGCCGAACACGACCTCCAGACGTCCGGCATTGCCGCAAGTCTTCCTGATGGTCTCGTCGATGTCCAGCTCGGTCTTTGGGACGGCGATCCTGCTGGAGAACTGGCGCAGGCTACGGAATGCCATCTGGAACTGACGAATGCTGAGGATTTCGTCCTCCCTGAAATCACGGTATTTGTGCTCGCTCGCGACTCGAAACGCCCTGCGGAGATTTGTCTTCCCGCCAACGCGTATGCCTATCTCGCCCTCTCCGTCGTTTCCGAAGGGCGACCCGCCGCCGGTTCCGATCCAGTATGTACCGCCGTTATGCTCCTCCTTCTGCTCCTTGAGACGCTCTTCGAACATCTCCTCTATGCGCTCCCTTGTGAGAGCCGCGTTCCTCTCAATATCCCTGGGTTTCGTATCGCAGTCCTTGGGTTTTGGCTTATCCAGCCAACGCAGCAGATCCTCGGACAGTCCGCCCTCCACCGTCTCCATATCGCCAAAGCACATTAGAAACGCGTTATCGAACTTGTCGAAATCACGTTCACTCTTAACGAGCATGGAGCGGCACAGGTTATAGAACTCGGTCATGCTGGTCCTGGCGAAGCCCTTCTCTAACGCGTCCATCAGCATCAACCACTCATTGAGGGATGTGGCGACGCCGCAGGCTCTCAATCTGTAAAAGAAATTTATGAACATCGTCATATATCCTCCTTACCGTTAGTTCAACCTCTCGCCTGGCTGCCGATATGCGACTCCAGCACAGCCATGTCCTCGGTTTTCTTGAGGAGGACGCCCGCGTAGGGAACCTCGCTGATGATTCTGTCAGGGGAGATGCCGCCGATTACGAGCGCCGAGATCCAGTCCAGCAGTTCGGACGTGCTCGGTTTTTTCTGCAGAACTGAGAGATCTCGAATCTGATAGAACGCCTCGATGACCTGGCCGAGCAGGTGGCGTTCGACGTCCGGATAGTGCGCCAGGACGATTCTCTCCATTAGATCCTTGTCTGGAAATTCGATATAATGGAAGATACATCTGCGTAAAAACGCGTCAGGGAGTTCCTTTTCCGCGTTCGACGTGATGATGACGATGGGGCGCGTCTTTGCTGAAATCGTCTGCTTCGTCTCCGGTATGTAAAACTCCATCTTGTCCAATTCCCACAGCAGATCGTTGGGGAACTCCAGATCGGCCTTGTCTATCTCGTCGATCAGCAACACCGTCTGTTTTTCATCACAAAATGCATCCCCCAGTCTCCCAAGTTTGATGTACTTCCCGATATCGTCCACGCCACCGCTGTTAAACTGGCTGTCATAAAGGCGCTGTACCACGTCGTAGACGTAGAGGCCGTCCTGGGCCTTTGTGGTGGATTTTATACTCCATATAATCAGCCTCTTGCCGAGTGACTCCGCTATGGATTGAGCCAGCATGGTCTTGCCAGTGCCAGGTTCTCCTTTGATCAGCAAGGGCTTTCCAAGGGCTATCGCGACATCGACCGCGCCAATCAGCTCTGGCGAGGCCACATACTCCACACTCCCATTAAAGGAGGTCAAACGTTGGATCGCCATCGTCTCTAACCAACCTCTCGTTAAATTAAAAAAAATAAACAGCTAATGTCTATGAGACAGGACCCGGCATGCTGAAATGCCGGGTCCATCCGTCTATGGCGTCAGATCGCGCGGTCTGCCTCTACGTAATCGAGCCCGAAGCCGACGCATACGTTATGGCATGTGCACGCTCCGCCGAAGGTGTTGATTGCGGAGTATATGACCGTGTTTTCCGAGCACGCGCGCTTTAAGCCCTTGCCGGCGATTTCGAGTCCATAGGACTGTGTCGCGTTCGTCAGGGCTATTGTCGATGTTCTCGGCACAGCCCCAGGCATATTCCCGACGCAGTAGTGAAGCACGCCATCCACCACAAATGTCGGGTCGTCGTGATACGTCACCTTCGTTGTCTCGCAGCAGCCGCCCTGATCGACGGCCACATCCACTATCACGCTGTTTGGGCGCATGTCTTTCAGATATGACCGTTTGATCAGCTTTGGAGCGGCCTTCCCTGGTATCAGTACGGAGCCTATGACGAGGTCGGCATCCGAAATGGCCTCCTCTATCGTAACTGGAGAACTGTGCAGCGTATGCACCCTGTTTCCGTAGATGTCGTCGAGGTGGGTAAGACGCTCAAGGTTCAAATCCATGATGGTGACGTCCGCCCCTATGCCGGCCGCGATTTTGAGCGCGTTTGACCCCACAACCCCCGCGCCGACGATTACGACCTTGGCCTTTGGAGTTCCTGGCACCCCGGACAGGAGCACCCCTGACCCCCCAAAGGGTTTTTCGAGATACTTGGCCCCCTCTTGAATGCTGAGGCGGCCGGCTATCTGACTCATCGGAGCAAGCAGCGGAAGGGAACCGTTACGCTCTATAAGCGTCTCGTACGCGACGCCAGTCATGCCGGATTTGAGCATAGCGTCGGTGAGAGGGCGGTCTGCCGCGAGGTGAAGGTATGTGTACAGGAGCAGGTTCTTCCTGAAATACTTGTACTCCTCTTCGAGAGGCTCCTTGACCTTGATTATCATGTCGCTCCCACTCCAGACATCCTCGGCGGAGAGAATGGAAGCGCCAGCATCCTCGTACTCCTTCGTGGCAAACCCCGATCCAACGCCAGCGTCGCGCTCGATTAAAACCTGATGCCCCTGCTGGACGTAAGACTTGACGTTGCCCGGCGTCATCCCAACCCGGAACTCGTTGTTCTTTATCTCTTTAACGCATCCGACCTTCATAGCTCTTACTTCCTCCTTCGTTACACAGACCGTTTAGGGAGCATGATCTCAGATCTTCAGCTCTCCATTTTTCCGCTTCTCGTCGAACTCTTTTACCAGCCTGTGAACCACCTTCGAGAGGATCAACAGGCCTATGATGTTGGGTATGGCCATGAGACCGTTGAGCGTATCCGACAGATCCCAGAGCACTGACAAGAAATCGTTTCCGCTGGTTCCAAAGAGCTGGCTTCCGAACGATCCTACCAGTATGAGAATCAGCCATATGACCTTCATAAACGGTTTGAACCACAGCCCGAAGATATACGTCGCCGCTGTCTCGGCATACCAGTACCAGCCAAGTATGGTCGTGAAGGCAAACAGAGTGAGGCCTATCGACAGGATGTACTTGCCCACCACGCCCATGCCGTTCTCGAAAGCCACAAGGGACAGCTGAGCGCCGGTTAGATCCGGACGGCCTGTGAGGGTTCCCGTGCAGAGCACGACTAGCGCAGTCATCGAGCAGATGATGATGGTGTCCACGAACACCTCAAATATTCCATAGAGCCCCTGCCGGACAGGATGATCGACATTTGCCGTCGCGTGCACCATTGGGGCGGAACCGAGGCCAGCCTCGTTTGAGAAGACGCCGCGGGCGATGCCCTTGCTCACGGCCTGTTTTACGCTCCAGCCCGCTATCGCGCCTGGAAGCGCCATCGGATCGACGAATGCGTGCTTTATCGCCGCGGCTATGGCCGCTGGAACTGTCGATATATTGAGGCCTATGACTATGATAGAGCCGACTATGTAGAAGATAGCCATGAACGGCACAAGGTAAGTCGTAACCGTCGAGAGGCTCTTGAGCCCGCCTACTATCACAAGCCCAGTCAAGATCGCGAGCGCTATGCCGCAGTACACGTTCGGAAGGTTGAATCCCATGCGCAGCCCTTCCGCCGCCGAGTTGGCCTGAACCGCTGCGCCAATGCCGAACGACGCCAGCACTGTAAAGAGCGCGAACAGCATAGCGAGCCATTTCTGCCCGGCGCCGTGCTCCAGGATGTACATCGTTCCTCCGCGCCAATCTCCGTGGTCGTCCTTCTTCCTGAAGTGGACAGCCAGCACGACCTCGCTGAACTTCGTGCACATCCCGAAGAGCGCTGAAACCAACATCCATATCAATGCCCCGGGTCCTCCCAGATGCAATGCGGTAGCCACTCCGGCGATGTTGCCTGTGCCTACTGTGGCGGCCATGGCCGTCGCCATGGCCGCGAAGGACGATATAGATTTATCCCCGCTCTCCTCTTGCGGCTTCTTCTTTCTGCCCAATACCTCTTTCCATACGATAACAAAGTACTTGATCTGCGGGAAACCCAGCAAAATCGTCAAGTATATGCCAGTTCCAACAAAAAAACACAACATAACTGGACCCCAGATGAATCCGTTCACAATACCGTTGTAATACGCGACTGTCTCCATAATTGACAATACCCCCCTTGAATCTTCATAAATCAAAAAAATATTTTACGCGCCCTGCCCTCAGTCTACAGAGGGCGACTCACAGACACGCCCAACCTACGAAATGTGCCGTGCGGAACTCACATCCGCGGGTCTCGTCCACTCGCGTGACCTTTGCTCATATCCCCCCTTCTTCGAGTTTTTTTGCGCGCCATACGGGGTTCTTGATGCGCCCCCGCATCGATTTCAGCAAAATTCCCACACGCGAAACATGGGGAGAAACCGCTCCAATGGAGGACGCATCATCATTATACGCTATCTCAAGTTCAATAACTATAAGATTTAAGTAATTTTCCTAGGCTTTTGACGCGCGCGTCAGAGACTCGCCGCAGTCACCGCTGATCTCTCATGATCCAGGCGACCGCGGCGGTGAGAACCGCCAACGCCAGGAAGATCCCTGGTATGGAGAATCCCGCTGCCAGCATCGCGGAGGTGAGAAGGGACGAGACAACCATGAACAGCGAGTCCATTATGTTGGTGCAGGCAGTGACTCCGGCAAGTTCATCCTCGCGGCTCCTCGTCTGAATTATCGCGTAGAATGGAACTATATAGAGTCCGCCGGCAAACGAAATTCCAAGAAGGCAGAGCAGAATGGAGACATTCTGGAGGGACATCATGAATTCAAATACCGTTATCAGCTCGCCCCCGGCGGGATGAGCCGGGCTGCCGCTTGCAAGGTAAAACAGAACACTCATTACGGACATCCCCGCCGCCGCCGCTGGGATATACCTGCCAGAGACCTCCCCTCGCAGAAGAGTGTTGCAGGCGAGAGAGCCTGCCCCTATCCCAACCGAGAATACCGCGAGAAAAAGCGTTGCCACCTGTTCATCCGCGCCGATGACAATCTTGGCGTAAGTTGGAAAGAGAGAGAGAAACGCGCTCCCCACAAAGTAAAACCATGAAACCCCAAGCACTGAGAGGAATATTTCTCTCTTAGGCAGAACTTTCAACACTAGTGCCACGGTCTCCCTGAAGATATTGAACCTGAATTCGAGCGAGGGATTTATTGCCCTTGTCGCAGGTATGAACATGCTGGCAACCCAACCGGCGGCGGCGATGCTTATCACGAGCGCGCTTACGAGAGGAATGCCGCCTTCAGCCAGTACGAACAACCCGCCGAATATAGTGCCGAGCAGTATCGCTAGAAACGTGCCAGTCTCGACAAGGGCATTTGCCGCGATGAGTTCGCTCTTTTCGAGGTGCTGAGGCAGTACGCTGTACTTGAGCGGCCCAAAGAACGCGCTCTGAGCCCCCATCAGGAAGAGCGTCACCATGAGGACTCCAGTGCTCTCCATGCGGAAGCCCGCCACTGCTCCTGTCATGACGACTATCTCCGCGAACTTGACCTTCCTGACCAACGCCGATCTCTCATACTTATCCGCAAACTGCCCGGCGAGCGCCGACAACAGGACAAAGGGCAGTATAAAAACCCCCGCCGCCAGTGTTACGAGAATCCTGGCGTCGATTGAGACGTTTTCGGCAAGTCTGTAGGTTATCAGTATCACCATAGCGCTCTTGAAGAAGTTATCGTTGAACGCCCCCAGAAACATCGCGACGAAAAGCGGGGCAAATCTTCTCGAACAAAAGAGGGAAAACTGACTCCTCCCTCCCTCGCTCTTCGGCGTCATCCGCCCTTCTCCTCAGGGCGCGGGCTCAAAATTCTCAACGGCGAACGCCTCTGAGCACCTTTATCAGATCGGCCTCAAGATCGGCCGCGTACTTGCCAGCCCTGAACTCCCTTATGACAGTACGCCTGGAGTCACTGTCGCTGGCCGCATCCACGAGCTTGCGGACGCTGTCGGGGAATTCGAGCAGGAATTCGCGTCCGAGTGTTCCGCCGGGGTCAGCGGCAAAGATAGTCGGCGTCTTGTAGACGCCCGCTATGTTCTTCACCGTGATTTCAGCCTCGTCGGTCCTCGTGAAGTAAAGGGTAACGATCTCGGGATTGGTCCTTCGAATCGCCTCGACAAACGGAACGGCCGCGGCACAGTCCGGGCAGGACATATCCCCATAGACGACCAGGGTCGTTGGACCCTCCACCGCGCGTACCGCCGAGATGAACTCATCCGAAAGGAGGAGCTCATCTATCCGCCTGAAGGTCTCGTCTATCTGCCTTCCGCTTCCGGTCGCGACATACTCCTCGAAGTCCAGCGCGGAGGATAGATCTATGCTCGCCGGCTCAAGGAGCTCCTTACATGACGAAGCCGATGGAAGAGCGACGATGGAAGCAAGAACTCCCGCAAAGAACAGAATAGCCCTCAAGTACTCCTTTAGTTCCAATTTAATCCACTTCCTCTCAAAGGCGGTATCTATCCATTGATTTTAGCACAAATCAGACATGCCCCAGCCTCAGGTCAATGACCTAAGATGGCTCAGCCGGTTAAATTCAATTATAATTAAAGTCAAAATTCATTGACAATATGCTTGACAATATCTAAAAAGCGATATATTATCTCATTGGTCAATGAAGGTTAATATTTCATGACCGAGAGGGCAATATGAAAAATGACATAAAATATCACGAGGAGGAATGTCAGATGTTCGCGTTAACACCTTATGGAAAGAGATTTTCCCGAGCGTTCAACAACAGAAGCACAGGAGAGATCGATGAGCTGTTCGACAGGTTGTTCTCGTCTTCTAGCGTTGCTGGGACAAGAAACTTGAGGGATTTCGATCTGTATGAGAAGGACGGTTGCTTGTTCCTTTCGATGGAGGCGCCAGGAGTCAATCCAGATGACCTCGACGTTGTGATTAAAAAGGACAGCGTCGCCATAAGAAGCAAGATTGAGTCAAGGGAAGGCGGAACTTCACCGGACGCCGCCGAGCATGACGACGGCAGAACCTGGTACAGCAGGAAATCGGCGCACGTCTTCAACTACGAGATATCCCTTCCATTTGAGGTCGATACAGAGCGCGCCGAGGCAGCGTTCGAAAACGGGGTTATCAGCATATCGGCGCCAAGGCTCCAGCTGTCCGAGAGCAGGATACTACAGCTGAAAAAAGGCAGCTAAAACATAATCCTTATTTAAAGAAGCATTATTTCAGATACAGAGCGGCGGAGCCGAACGCAATCCGGCTCCGCCGCTCTGTGTGGATATCTGAGGCTACTTGCCCAATGACGACCTCATCAGATCGAATGTCGAGATCTCCTCGTCGGGAATGTCGAGGATGTAGGGTATTACGATCATAGCTACTTCATCCCTGGTGTGAGTGTTATTTACAGTGGAAAACAGGCTGCCTAGCAGGGGGATATAGCCGAGCACCGGTATTCTGCCGCGAACCTTATCCCTTCTGTCCCTAAAAAGACCGCCCACCACAAAGGGTTCTCCGTTGCGCACCCGCACCTGTGTCGAAATCCTCCTGTTATCGATCTGAGGAACCTGAAGACTACCGCTTCCAGCCATCCTGAGCGTGGGAGGTTCGCTGCTCTCGATGTCTATTTTGATCGTAACCATTCCGTTTCGCCCAATTACTGGAGTAAAGGTCAGCAACGGACCTCCCTTTACCGTTTCGTACTCCTGATTTCCATTTTCGTCCTGCCCGGACGGATAGCTCATGCTGGTCTGCATATCGACTGTTGCCTCTTGACCGTCTAAAGTGATTACAGACGGATTTGCCAGAGTTTTGGCCTTTGAGTCCGACTCCATGGCGCTCAGTCCCGCGTTGAGTATTTTAAGCCCGCTGTCCATAGCTATATCCTGGACATTCACCTGGGTATCCGACTGCACGCCGGCTATTGGAATGTTCAGATTGGTGGCGTCAAACACGCTGCTGCCATAGTTATAGCCAGCTGAGAGGGTTCCTTGACTGAACCTGAGGAGCCATTGATCGTATACAACGGAGACGAGGTCCTCCAACTGCTGAGAGGCGTCGTCTGTGACCTGCACCAGCCTTGCCTGAATCATGATCTGGTTTCCAGGCCTGTCGAGCTTTTCGATCAACTCGGCAACCTCCTCATGCTGTTCCGGAGTCGCCGTTACATACAGTGTCCTGTTGCGGCTGTCGAGAACAGGCGTGGCGGAGAGCGAAATAAGCCCTGTAAGCGCGGATGTGAGATCGCCGCCGACCTGGCCTGAGCTGTCAACAGCATAGGAGATCTGATATGCCCTCACCACCTCGGTTCCCAGAGTCTTTCCAAGACTCTCGCTCTTGCCGACGATCAGTGTGCTTCCACGCATCGCGTAATTCAGATCCGTCATGCGGAGCAGATACCCAAACACTTCGTTAAACGGAGTCTTCGTGAACGAGAATGTAACGAGCGAATCCGGTACGGATGGATCGAGCAGCAGGTTGATTTTTTGCATATCGGCGAGCATCCTGAACACCGCCTTCACGTCGGCGTCGTTCAACTTCAGCGTAACCGGCGCGTTTATCCCCATCGGGTCGCCCTTTGAGAGGGTCTTTTCCGTTGGGACCCTTACTGGCGCCTGTTCCGAGTATACTTTCAGCATAATGACCTGGCTGTCCGCCCCCTCGACGCCATCCACCCTGTCTAAGACCAGTTGTTTGGGGGAATTTATCGTCATCCTCATGCTTTCATCGTCAAACTTGGATACCGATATTCTGCTGAGCAGAGGGAGATCGTACTGCTTCCACCAATCATTTTCCACCTTGTTTGAAGGGAATTTCAGGACATCCCAGTCATACTCATCCCACCAGTCCCTCTTGTCCGTGTTCCTGGGGAAGCGCGCGTTATCCCACTGCAGGACGAGCTTATTCTCACCAGGGGCCGAAACGCTCCTCGGGATTGGAAGTTCGAAACCACGAACGCGCAGGATGAGCACGGAGTCTCCCCCTTGATGCGCCTGTAGTCCGGCGAGGACTGTCTCTACCGGGTTATCCTTGATAGCAAACGGTTCGATCTCGGCATTGCTTTGAGTCTTTTGCCTGAAGTGGACGGGCCAGCCTGCTGAATCCCTCGTCCCGTTTGACTTGATGTACTTCTGATCATCGCCATCCGCGCCAAACAGAGCCGTCGGAGCGAGAAAGACAATGAGCAGAACAAAATACAAAAACATCCAACCGGTCAGTCGCGGCGTCCGTACCGAACGTTTAGCAACCGTTACATCGTAATTATATAATTTTTTTTCCTCCATGTAAAAGTCACACCCTTCGCGTCGATTTTTGTAATTTTTGCTGATCCATCTGAGAACGAACTCCCCCGCCTGACAATCAGTCCGCCTTCCTCGCCGAGAACGTCTATCATGGCAACCGCCTCCCCATCCGTGATCATAATCGCGATTACGGTTACTCGCGGCGGGTCCGGTTCAATCACGATCTCTGGAGGCAGTATTTCAGGCTGCAACGTAATTGGAGGAGCGAGCTTGCTCGTCGGCGCGATTGGCAATCTGCCGGATACCTCTGCCAGGAGCGCGGTCTGCATCGCGAAAGATGAAGCCTTTCTCACGCTTATCATATCCCTCTGGGTCGAGTCCATCTCACCGATCTCCCTGACGACCTCTGGGTCGGGTGTCGAAGCGGTGTCCCGATAGAATGACACCTCTCCGGATAAAAGCATCATAGTAGTTCTAAAGAAGTAAAAACTAGCGACACAGCTGGCAAAGAGCGCAACAATTATGAGAAGCTGCCTCATCTTGTTTTTTCCCGCGCGCTGCAAACCCTTTCTGGTCGGCGGGGACATGGATGAGAATGAGATTTGCGATTTCTTGTCGGACGCGAAGTCGGCCATCGTCAACCACCCCTAACTGCTGGCTGTGCTCAGAACGGTCATGCTTCCCGAGACCTGACCGGCCTCTGACGCGTCGATTCTGAAGTCGGATATCCTCATTACATACCGGCTCTCCCTTATAGCCGCAAGCGCTTTGAGCAAGCCGTAATAGGAACCGTTGAACGTTATCTGAAGCTGCAGCACTCCGCCCGCCGCCGTTCCGCTAGTGCTGGATTTGCTTTCATTCATTATGCCGTGCTCCGTCAGCAATCCGTTCAAGACGCCGTACAACTCACTGCCGTTTGCCGGGTACGTCCTGTCCGAATTGCTGGGATTGATCGCTGCCTCGAACTGCTTGTATTTTTCGACCAATCCTGATTTGGACTCGGCGGCTTGTCTTAGCGTATTTAGGTTGGCCTTTACTGATTCCAGCTCCTCGGCAGTACCCGTCAGCGCCTGCCTGAGAAGAAACTGAGCTACAAGCAGGAGAACGATTGTAATAGCGACCAACACACCGTACATCCGTTGCTGTTTCTGAGCTTTCATCACTCGCCCGCCTCCCCTGTTCCGCCGCTCTCAGAATTCCCGGACAAGCTTGTCGCCAGCACATCCGGCATGGACTCCGCAATCTCGGAGAGAGATTTTATATTACAGGTGACAGAGAAGTCCGTGACCCTCATGCTTCCGACCAAACCTCTCGTGGTCACCGGCGCGTCCACCTTTGTCACAATGTTCTTCATTCCATCCAGCCTTGAGCTGAAATCTATTATATCCTGATCTCCTACCGCCGATCCCCTCATCATTACGTTACCCGGCCGGATATCCATGTTTATTATGGTGAGTCCATCGGAGGCCGCTCCTTCGAGCGCGGCCATAAACTCGACAGCCGGCAGCTCTTGTCTTGTAAACTCAAGATAGATTCTCGCTCGGTCCCTAACCTCTCTCATCTTGTTTATGCTGGCTGTCAGCATTGTCACATTTTCGGTGACCGCGATCTCGTCTCCCCTTGTGATCGTCAGCTCCTCTCTCACCTCAAGAAGATTCTTCGCGATATAGACAATATTGACGAGGGACAATAAACAGAACACTAAAAAAAATATCAAGCTAAAAAGCCTGGTTATATCCATCTGCTGATCTTGTTCTTGAACAAGATGCGACGGCCTAAGATCAAAAAGAACCTTCATAACGCTACCTCACCTCCGATGGCCTCATGGCGAGCCCCAAGGAGACCTCCCAGCCATAAAGCTGAGTAGGTTGACCAAATATCCCCCACTTCTCCCATGGGTTCACGATTTCCACTGGAACGTTTACGACATCGGAGACGCTCGACACTATCTCTTCCGAATGCCTGGCGCCGTAGCCGCCGATATACAACCTCTCGGCGGAAAAGCCCCTGATCTGCGTGGACGCGAAATTCACCGTAGCCTGGAGATCCCTCGTGAAGTTCGCGATTGCCTTGTTGGATGGGTCGTCAACGGCAAAGGACTGAGAGGTGTTTCTGTAAACTATCCCGTTATCCCTGTACGTCGCTATTATTATGCTGCTGGCGATTCCCGCGAGCGCGTAGAGGTTGAAACCGGTAGGAGAGTCCGGTCCCATCAGACAGCGCAGGAACGAGACAGGTGACGGCTCAATCGCGTTCAGCTTGAGTCCGACATTCTGACAGGCCATCATGAGATTCTCAACGGTATTGCTGCGGACAGCGGAGGCAATGCAGTTCACTATCGCGCCCTGCGTGGACTCATCCCTGCCCGGCCTGTCGATAAACGTTATATCGTATACCGATTCGTCGACCGGTATCGGGAAGAATCTGTCGAATTCATATCGGAACGCGTCCTTTATGTCCGCCAGCTCCATCTGCGGCAGTTCCACAGTGCGTATCAGGACGTCCTTCGATTGAATAGCCGCGTAGACCTTGCCAGCCCACTTCTTGCCGACAAGTTTTTTAAGGGCCTTCAAGTTCTCCTCCACTCTCTCCTGATTTGCGAACAGCTCCGCGACTCCGGCTCCAACGTCATATGGAGCCTCTATGCACTCCTCCAATCTGAAGGATCTGTCGTCAATCTTGGAGACAACGACGTACTGCATCACACCGCCAAAGATAAAAAGACCGGCGCTGGACCCCCCATCCTTCTTCTTGAATAATTTCATCAAGGCACCTCCCTATCGAGGATAGCAAAACAAACGCCGCCTTCTTCAATGCATGATATAAGCATGAGTCATGCCCTCTTGTCAATAATCGGGACACAATATCCCAGGGCAAACGCATCAGAATCGCTTAACGCATGGTATGACTAAATTTGTAAGTTTCACGCTCAAAATGGACCTGTGTGTGATAGCAACGCTTCACAGTGTCTAATGCGTCTGCCCCGCACAATATCCTTTGTCAGCGTTAAAACCGCCCGGCGCAAGCATAACTGAAGTAGCCAGCGGCAACCGGTATAAGTATATCACAGCCGCGCCGATCGAATGTAAAAATATGAGACGCTAAAAACGCCGAGAATGATTCCACCACGCCGTCCGCGCGTTATCGGCTCTTTCCGCGAGTAATGTCAATAGAAACTACCGATGAATTACCGCCAGATATTTTGTAAATTCATCGACAAATACATCTTTATGTTAATATGAAGATATGTGAATCGATATAATTTATCTCTTGTAATCAT
>JAIRWR010000131.1 GCA_031268885.1 Synergistaceae bacterium | reverse complement strand
CCTTTCGCCTCCGTCGCGCGGGGCAGTGGGGCAGGGATTTGCGCGCCCGCCGACGCCGACTCGCTGCCCAAGTTTTTGACGGGGTTCGTGGGGTCATTGCGAGGGGCATAATGGAACTTTTCGAGATACCCGAGGAAAAATCGCTTTTCGAGACGCCGCTCGCCGAGCGTATGCGCCCGACGAACCTGGACGAGTACGCCGGACAGGAACACATACTCGCCCCCGGAAAACCTCTGCGCGCACTGATAGAACAGGGGCGCATACCCAGTTGCATTCTCTACGGCAATCCGGGAGTGGGCAAGACGACGCTCGTCAGGCTGATGGCAAAGACCGCAGGGCGCTCGCTTTTCGAGATAAACGCGGTGAGCGCGAACGTCTCGCAGATACGCGACATCACCGACGAAGCCGCCGGGTCGAAGAGCGCTTCCGGCAGGACGGCGATCGCGTTTGTGGACGAGATCTATCACCTCAACAGCAAGCAGCAGAACGTCCTGCTGCCCGCCGTGGAACGCGGCGATATCATTCTCGTCGGAACCACGTCCGAAAACCCGTGGTTCGAGGTAAACAAGACCCTCCTGTCGAGGATGATAGTTTATACCTTGAGCCCCCTTGGCGAAAACGACATAGAACATCTCCTGGCGCGGGCATTGTCGGACGAGACGCGCGGATTGGGGCGACTCGGAATGGAGTGCGAGGATGGAGCGCTCTCCTACATTGCCTCGCTGTGCGGGGGCGACGCGAGGCAAGCGCTGACGAGACTCGAAACCGCCGCAAGCGGCGTGGCCATGGGCGGCGGCCGCCGTCTGACGCGGGAGGCGATAGACAGGGCGACGGGACGCGGAACTCTGAGATACGACAGGGCCGGCGCCGATCATTATTCGGTGATATCAGCCCTTATAAAAAGCGTCCGGGGCTCGGACCCCGACGCCGCGTTGTACTGGATGGCCCGGATGCTCGCTTCGGGCGACGATGTGAGGTTCATATGCAGGAGGCTCTGCATTCTCGCCTCGGAGGACATCGGACTGGCCGACCCGATGGCGCTGGTGGTGGCCGAGAGCGCGGCCGCTGCGTGCGACCGCGTGGGACTGCCGGAGGCGAAACTCATTTTAGGCGAAGCGGTCATCTACCTCGCGGCCGCGCCCAAGAGCAACAGCGCTTACAAGGCAATTGCCGCTGCTGAGAATGCCGTGCAATCGGGCAACATGATAGAAGTGCCGTCGCACCTGCGAAATGACGGCGAAGGATACGTCTATCCTCACGATGATCCGAGGCACTGGGTGCCTCAGAGCTATCTTCCCGAGCAGTCGCGTTTTTATTTCCCCGGCAAAATCGGCGCGGAGGTGAAGCTGGCCGAACGGCTGAAACGCTTTTGGAAACGTTTTTCGGAGGACTGAGTGGGACGGGCGAGGCCATCAGTCGGCCGGCCCCGTCGCCTCCGGGTGCGCCGAGATGTATTTTATCAACCCGTCGCGGGTGCTGTCGATGTGCTCCCTGAGTTTCAGCCTCGCCGCCCCGGCGTCGCCCGACAGCATGGCATCAATGATCGCTATATGTTCTCGGGACGAATCGGACTTTTGTATGCTTCCTATCGCGTAATGCCTGCATATCTGGATGATATCGCCCACCTTGCCCAGCATGAAGCCTAGATAATTATTTCCGGCGAACCGCCAAAGGTCGGCGTGAAACTCGGTATCGAGCTCCATGAATCTGTTTGCGTCCCAATCGTTGGAGACTTCCTCGAAGGTGACGCGGGCGCGGCGCAGAAAATCCTCGGGTTGGGAGGCGCAAAGATGCTCGACCGATATAGCCTCAAGGGCATACCTTATTTCATAAAGATCCGCCGCGTCCTTTGCCGTGGGCAATATAACGTAAGCGCCCCTGCGGGACGAGAGGGAAACGAGCCCTGTCTCGGCCAGTTGCCGGATTGCCTCGCGAACCGGCGTGCGCGATACGCTGAACTGACGCGATAATTCCAGTTCCGAAAGTTTCGAGCCGGCCGGTATGAGACCGTTCACTATCGCTTCCTTGATTTGGTCGTACACGACTTCCCGGAGGTTCTGCGTGACAGCGGGAGTGAAAATCGTGAAATCCATCTATAAAAACTCCCCAGTTACAAAACGTCTTTTGCATACTTTATACGTGAAGGATATCAGTTATCGGCAATACTTGCAAGAGCGAACAAAAGACCTCTCTCATATCATTCCATCAACTGTTCCTGTTCCTGCCTGGTTTCTTCGGAGATTTGCATCAACCAGTAAACTTCTGTTGGTATTTGGTATGTACATTATTGCCATAGAAACTATACTTGAGTTGTGCCATAAAAACCGCGCTATTAGGCATCTAAAACCACTCCTTAATTTTAGTAAGCTATTTTTTCTTTTGCTTTAGGGTGTGTTGACACTATATAAGAAATGAGTTATAAAATCCCATTCTCGACACTTGTTATAGATAGAAAAAGAGATAAAAGCCGATGAATACAGGACTTTCCTCTCTTTTTAGTGTGTTTGAAAATGTTGTATGTAAAACTATTATCTCAAAATATTTTTGATTTTTTTATTCAGGTCTTTGGGTTGGTAGTAACGTCTGTCCAAACCAAGACCAAAAAGGTTATTAAATACCGTGCATACCTGAGATCCGTTGTAAGTGGCCGTATAATACAGATCATGGACATTAGCCACATTCATGTTTTTCAGAGTCTCCAATACCGATTCGATGGTAAAATGCTTCCCATAATCATCCAGCTTAGCCTCCAGGAGTCTATAGATGAGCAGGGCTGTGTAGCAGATCATAAAGTGGGCTGTGATTCGCTCCCTTTTGCGATGATAAACAGGCCTTGCTGAAAAGTTGGTCTTTAAAACCCTGAAACAGTCTTCGATCTTATGTCTTTTCGAACTGATTTCAATGATGGATTTCGGAGCGTCCTCAAGGTTTGTGGCAATTGCATAAAACCCGTCGTACTTTTCTTCTTCTTGTATGACGGCTTCGTTGATTGTGTAGGTGTCGATTGCCTTCTCTCCGGATTTTGACGTCGATATCCTCTTTATGAATCTGGTGGTATCATGGGGTCCTTTTTTTATGGAATCAGGATCCTTGCTCTCCAGAAGCCTCTTGGCACGCGCTATCTGGCGGTTCCTTATGTACCGCTGGTATTCCAGCATTTTTCGCGAAAAAGTGATAATCAGGCGTTGTTTAAGCATAGCTTTTGATTTGACTTTTCGTACTTTGCCGTTTTTTGAGATTACTTCATCGCACAGCCCGACATCAACGGCTCGGTCGGCTGCTATGACTTTATATGCGCTGTCGTTATAGTAAGCGCGGTTACCCTCTTTGTTTCTGTCAAAAGTTTTCATCCATTCAACGCTTATATTCCTATTGTCAGACAACAGCCTGTAGCCGTAGTCGTTGAATACGGCTCTTTGCAACACGTCGGACAACTTCTTGATGGACTGGGTCACGATGAATGCCCTTCCTCTCATGGAATTGAATTTCCGTATTCCCACGGAACCAAGCCCAGCATCGGCGCAGTAAATGAATCGCTTCCCGTTCAGCATCTTAGCCATCTGTTTCTCGGCTGGCACGGCGCAGAGTTGCTCATTGTCAGAGCCGGAGTTGACGCACATGGACAGGGGGATGCCCCGGGAATCCATGAATAACCCCATCTGAACCAGAGGGTTCGGGCGATGCTCCTTTGACGGACCATATTTGCGGAATCCTTTAAGGGTCTCTCCCGTCACGTCGTCCACATAATCATCATCGTCGGTTTCAATCTCAAAGTAGTAGTTTGTGCAATCGAAATAGCACACTGATGTGTCTCTGGCAACTATGTTGTTACTGTGGTGAAATAAATGGCTCATATATTCATCATAGTTGCTCTGGAGAATATCCATCGTCCTCAGTATATGCACATATTCGAAGTTAGGCTGCTCGTAGTAACTGCTAAGGCTGTCAAATGTGCCCTGCTTGGAATCCGGATCGAGGATTCTTGCGTATGTAAGGAAGCGGTTGATCTCATTAGGGTTGAAAGTGTTCTTGCCCTCTTGTGTAACCCTTTGAAAAAAAACGTCGAGTTTTAAGTCCCGATAGAGCCTCTGAAGAATAAAATATCCAACGTTGACCTGATTACTTAAGGAAACGATACCATCGTTTGGTTTCAGCCTTTCGTCAAAGTCTACTTTCACTTCCATGCTGAACTTATTTCCGCCCAATGCCTTGTTGCGTATTTCAATCTCCTTTCTGGCATAGGCGAGAGGGTCATCGGTTATTTTCAGCAACTCCGAATGTTTCCCAATCACGGCAACGTTCCTTGTCGTGGTCTTTTTCCCGTTTCTATATCCTTGCTGCACATAGTAGATGGGGTCTTTAGCCCGCTTGTCATAGTAAAGTTTCATGTAGGAATTATATCATAAACATACAACGCATACAACATATTTTTTGGAAAAATTTGACACGAAAAAGCCGCTCGCCAAGCGGCTTAGAAGGTGATTATTTTCTATTTAACTGTCGAGAACCCGATCCGGACATTTTCTCAGACGACTTATGGGGGGACATTATCTCAGACGAGCGACAGCGGCCCAGCGTTTGCCTTGACAACTGAAACCCGTTCGAATATCATAATATAAGAATATTTCCTGAAGGAATTTAATTGCCATGAAGGCAATCGTCCGCAGACGCGGGACGTGTCTCATGGTTTTTGTTTGTCTTGGGGCGGAAAAATAAAAATGACTGAAAACGGAAGGTGATTTTTGTGCGCAAGGCGTTGTTCGCGTTGTTTTTTGCGTTGTTTTTTGGTGTTTGTCCATTGTGGGGGCATGAACTCATAATAAAGCCATCTTCGTTCGAAACGGAGAAAGGCGCGGAACTGGCGGTCGAATTGCATTCGACTCATGTTTTTATAGTCAGGGAAGAGGTCGAGG
>JAIRWR010000101.1 GCA_031268885.1 Synergistaceae bacterium | reverse complement strand
AGAGAATAGAGGCCTTGGCCTTGACATAATCTTCGTAGGATCCGTGCCAGTCTATGTGGTCGGGCGCCAGGTTTGTCACAACAGCCCCGGACAGCCTGACTGAGGTCGCCCAGTGGAGCTGAAAGCTGCTCAGCTCCGCGACGATGAAGTCGAAATCCATCCCAGCGGCATCAGATATCGGGCTGCCGATGTTACCTGCTGTCACCGCGTTATAGCCGAGGGATTTCAAAAGATGACCGATCAGCGACGTCGTGGTCGTCTTTCCGTTGCTGCCTGTAACGCCGACGACACGGGCGCGCAGATGCGGCATAGCGAAATCCAGCTCGCCGGTTACGCTTATCCCCCGCTCCCTCAGCCTGAGAATGATCCTGGACGACGGCGGGAAGCCAGAACTGACGACCGCGGCATCGCAATCGAGGGCCCTCTCCGTATGTCCTCCGGACTCGAACCCGATGCCGTGAGCATCGAGAAGGTTCCTGGTCTCGTCCCCAATCTCCCCTTCATCTGACAAAAAGACTCCATTGCCGAGCCTTGCTGCCAGAAGGGCAATCGACCTCCCGCTGATTCCTCCCCCCAGCACGGTGATACTCGGCATATCAAGCGCCCCCTCTGTGGCAGAATGAATATATTATCAAAAATGAAGCCGTAATTCCCACTATATGGACCAACCAGAAACGTGTGACGATTTTGACTTCCTTCCAACCGAGCTGTTCGAAGTGATGGTGCAGAGGGCTCATCTTGAATACCTTCCTGCCAAAGCCCCTGATCGCGGCGATCTGTATAGTAACCGTCAGTATCTCGACTCCGAAGATGAATGCGGCCGGAATCAGAAGGAGAAGGGAATGGCACGCAAAGCACAGGCTCAACAGCAACCCCCCCCAGAAGTGCGATCCCACATCCCCCATGAACAGCTCGGCGGGGTTGGAATTATGCCAGAGAAACGCCATCAAGAGGGCCAGCCCGAGGATTATCGATACTACGGCCTGTTCGGATCTGGTCCAGAGGAGAATCGATACCAGCGATATGGCGACTGCGCCGCCGGCGAGGCCGTCAAGCCCATCGGTGACGTTGACAGCGTTCTGGATTCCGACTCCCAGGAAGACCGTCAGCGGAATCCCCAGCGACGGCTCCAAGCGCAGCCATGGCATAAGATAGATGCCGTCAGCGGCAGCCGCGCAAGCCCACAGTATTGTTACGAGGACTTGAAAGAACAACTTATGTAAGCTCTTCAGTCCCTCGCTCGATTTTCTCGAATTTTTCAGCAGGTCGTCGGCGAGGCCGACCAGTGAGGAGATCACAGGATAAATCCATATATAAGCCGCGGTTCTCGCGTCCGCTATATCGAACCAGTACACGGAGAGCACGATGAACGGGGTCATCCCCAGCGCGATGATGCCGCCCATGCCCGGAACCCCTTCTTTTGCCTCGTGATTTTTGGGCCCGTACTTCTTTACCACCTCGCCACGCTTGTTTACGCGCATAAAGTTTATCCATATCCTCTGAAAGATCACCGCAAACGCGAAAAAGATCAGCGCGAGACAGAGCGTGTTCACTCGCATAACTTCGCTCCTAATATCGGAAGGAGCCTTTCCATTCCGTAGAATCTGGATCCCTTTATTAGGATGACCGCCTTTGACGCGGACTTTGGATCGAAGTCGCCGATAAAGCTGTCCACTGTCTTCCACTTTCCCATCAGAGCGGACTGTTTTGTCTCCAGGTCATCCCACTCCGAACCTATCAGATAGATCTCGTCGAAGAGGCTCGCCCTGCTCATTATCACCTCGTGCCAACGCCCTGACTCGCGGCCTAGCTCCCTCATCCCGCCAAGAATCGCGATCTTCCTCAAGTTTTCGTCCAGTTTCATTTCGAGCACGTTTTCCAACGCGCAGGACATGGAACTCGGGCTTGCGTTGTATGACTCGTCGATTATCAGACCTCCCGGCATCCCGCATATTCTGCCTCTTCCGCGCGGAGTCCTAGCCTGCCTGACTGATTTGGCGAAAGCTTCTCCCGCTACGCCAAAGTCCCTCGCGACGGAGTAGGCGAACGCGATATTTTTGGCGTGCTGCCTGCCGAAGAATTCCGCCTCGCAATGGATACTCTCTTCCCGGCTCGATATGGACAGCGACAGATGAGGGACTCCGTCGGAGCCGAGACTCTGACTCACGTCTGAAACCGACACGTCCGCATCTCCAAAGCCCACGCCGATGACCCTCGCCGGCAGGCCGGCACGCTTCACCGCCGCGGATAAAGCATCGTTATCATTATTATAGGACAAAAATTCCAGCCGCTCGGAGTCACAGATCTCCATCTTTGCGGACAGGACTCCCTCGATCGAGTTCAGCCCCTCAAGGTGGGCCTCAGTCACGTCTGTAATAATCCCGTGCGTGACGGGAAAGTTACGAACGATCTCCCCTATCTCTCCAGGGTGGTTGGCGCCGAGTTCGAGAATAAGGACCTCGGCGCCGCTGGGCATGGACAGGATCGTCATGGCGCATCCTATTAGGGTGTTGTAGCTCTTTATGGCGGAGTGCGCGCTAATGCCGACTCTCATCGCGCGGTAGAGCAGTTCCCGGGTGGTAGTCTTTCCCACGCTGCCCGTGATCCCGACGACCTTTGGCGACACCGCGCCAAGCCAGTGTCTCGCCAAGAGCGCTACGCTCTTCTCACTGTCCGCGACTGGAATTTTTACCGCGTCGAGCGCGTCGGCACAGGCCTTGTTCTCCTCATACCAATCCGATCGCAGTATTATGACGGAGGCGCCGCGCGCGGCCGCGTCCGCGATAAACAGATGACCGTCCGTGCGCTCGCCTGGCATCGCGATAAACGCGTCACCGGGCAGAACGTTCCTGCTGTCCGTCTTGAAACTCCGCGGCATGGGAAGCGTTCCGCGTTCACGCGGAAAACACTCGGTCCCCGCAAGTTCAGCGGTCTCGGCTATTGTGAAGAATTTCCTTTTTCGCGAAGATTCCGCGTTCATGAGTCAGCTACTCTCAACCCTCTCTCCCTGGCCCATTCAAGGATGGTATCGTTGTCGCTGAACTGGACTTTGTGAGTTCCGTAATCAATATATCTCTCCGGACCCTTCCCGGCCACCACCACGATATCGCCGCACGCCGCCCTGTCTAAGATGTGCCTTATCGCCTCTCCCCTGTCGAGTATGACTTTATATTCGACGCTGGTTCCGCTCGAAATGATGCCCGCCTCGACCTGCTCAGCTATCGCATCTGGACGCTCGCTCCTCGGATTATCCGTGGATACGACGATGTAATCCGCATAGCGCGCCATCAAGGCCCCTACGACGGGGCGTTTTAATGGAGCCCTGTCCCCTCCAGCCCCCCAGAGGACCATCAGATTCTTCTCCTTGAGGGAGGATAGAAGCGAGAGAATCTTCTCCATTCCATCAGAGCTGTGGGCGTAGTCAACGAAGACATTGACCCCGTTTTCGAACGCGTATCGTTCCAGCCTGCCGGGGACCTGCGGACAGTTCGATACGCCCTGGATGATCGAGTCCCTGTCTATGCCGATTGAGTCGGTGATCGCTATGGCCTCAATAATGTTGGACGCGTTATAATTCCCCAGCAGGGGGGCAGAGACAGTGGTCGTTTCGCCGCCCGGGAACGACACCTTCAGGAACAACCCCATCATATCGGCCGACTCAATCGACGCGGTATATGCCCCAGTGAACTCCTGCGCCATCACCGCGCTGATTGTAAAGGGCCGCAAGCGTTTGAACTCCGTTAAGAGGCGGCGTCCGTATCTGTCGTCCGCACTGGCGGCTCCAACCCAGTTGTCCGCCGTGAAGTCAGTGAACAGCCGTCTTTTGGCCTTGAAATAACCCTCTATGTCTCGATGAAATTCGAGATGTTCGGGCGTCAGGTTGCTAAATCCGACTGAGTCGAAGGAACAACCGGCCAGTCTCCCCTGTTCGAGCCCGTGAGACGACGCCTCCATTATGCAATACTCGACCCCCGCGCTCGTCATCTCGGCAAGCATATCCTGTATGTCAGGCCCCTCTGGGGTGGTCCTGGCAGCCTCCATCTCCACGCCGCCACAGTCATAGACCACAGTCCCCAGCATTCCCGCGCGGATTCCGGCGGACCGTATTATCGACCTTATCACGTAACTGGTCGTCGTCTTTCCGTTGGTTCCGGTCAATCCGATCATCTTCAGCTTATTCGCTGGATTGCCCCGCAGGATTGCCTCCGCGATCCCCATGGCGGCCCTTACGTTTTTCGTCACTATCTGCGGGATGTCAAGCGACAAGACGCGGTCACAGATCAACGCCGCGGCGCCGGACTCCAACGCGCGCCCCGCAAAATCGTGCCCATCGACCCTCTCTCCCCTCACGCAGGCAAATATTATCCCCGCGCCAGCTTCTATCCTGGCGCTGTCGTAACGCACCGCCGACACATCTATGGAGTCGCGGCCGCGCTTTAATATACGGGTTGGAGTCGCGTCGCCCGCCGCCAGTCCGACCATTTTCACGTAAAGCTCATCCAGAGTCACCGCGCTCCACCTCCCACAGTGGATAATCAATAATTAAACCCCTGCCGAAGATATGGAACGAACTCCCCCTGGGTCTTCCGATATCGAGCCGGCCCTTTCACAGATCTGTGATATAGGGCCGATCAGCCCACGTCTGTCGCGATTACCCTGAACTGAGACAGCTCTTCGAGAATGGCCTTGAAGACCGGGGCCGCTATCTCACCTCCATAATATTTTTCGGCGTTTGGTTCTCCAAGGACTATCAGCATAACGTACTCCGGCTTATCGTAGGGCCAAAAACCAATGAAAGAACTGGCATACCGGCCCTTTCTGTACTCTCCGCCCTGCGCGATCTGGGCTGTCCCGGTCTTTCCCGCCAGTTTGATGCCATCTACCCTGGCTCCCTTGCCAGTTCCAATGTTGACGGTCTTGTTTAAGACCTCTCTGATCCACGCGCATGTATTGGCGTTCAATACCGCGTTTCTCACCCGTTTTTTACCCTGATGAATTATGTGGCCGTTTGCGTTGCGCACCTCATCCACTATATAAGGCTTTAAAAGATACCCCCCGTTAGCTATCGAGCTGATGGCCATGACGAGTTGCAATGGAGTTACGGCGAGCCCCTGACCGATAGCGACGTTCGACTTTGTCATTCCAAGCCACTCTTCGGGAGAGCGCAGCAGGCCGTCCTCCTCACCGCTTATCTCCACATCGGACTTCTGTCCGAAGCCGAACTGTTTTAACATACCGTACGTCTTGTGGGAGTTCATCCTCTGGCCTATGACTGCCATGCCGGTATTGCAGGACTTGATCAGCAGGCCGGAGAGGTCGAGGTCACCGTGAGCGCTGACGTCCCTTATGGTTCCGTCGGCTATGGCGATACGGCCCCTGCAGAAGAAGCGCTCTCCCTCCGAGATGAGAGCCATCTCCTTCGCGACTCCAATTATTATCGGCTTGAATGTCGATCCCGGCTCATACACCCGGCCTATAGCGTTGTTCCTGAGCTTCTCCCTGTCGGAGAAGCTCCTGCGGTCGTTCAGGTCTATCCATGGATAACTGGCCATGGCCAGTATTTCGCCGGTATTCGGGTTTACGCAGATACCCACGCCCCACTTAGAGCCGGTTGATACCGCTCCTTCCTTCAGCTTCCATTCGACTATCTGCTGAATTTTCGAGTCGAGGGTGAGCTTTATCGAGCCCGAGCCAGTCTGCAGCGTTCCAGCGTTGCTTCCGATGAGGTCGAGCAGGCCGCCCTTGGCATCCCTCACAAAGGACCGTGTCTGAGGCGGCGAATAGAGAATACTGTTCCACTCGCGCTCCAATCCGCTCAGCCCGAAGTCGTCGATGTCGCAGAACCCTATGACATGCGACGCCAACTCCCCATGCGGGTACATTCTCTGGCTCTCCCGGGTGGCATAGAGCCCAGGCGCCTTCCGGTCGATCAGCCCCTGCGCCATGTCAGCCGGCATCTTTCTCACAACCCAGTGAAACCTTCCGGGCAGGGATTCAGAAAATTTGGCGGCCGTCTTGGGGCCGGAGTACTCCTCAAGTACCTTCCAGTTCGCGGGATTCCAGTTCTGTGGGTCGATGTAGAAACTCACCGTCGGCACGGATATAGCGAGAGGGATGTTATTTCTGTCCATTATATCCCCCCGCGACGTTGAAACCGGTACCTGCGCCCAGTACTGCCTTTCGGACTGTCTGACTATTCTATGATCGGGAAACAGGTGAACCCTCGTCGTCTGGGCGGCAAGCAGAATTATACAGGCGAAGACGAGTAGCCACGCGCTTCTGATATGCCAGGATTCCCTCTGAACGCGGCCCTTAATTTTTGGCATTCGCCGTCCCCACCATCAGACCGAGCAAGCCCTCTGGTCCCTTGAGATTTCGTATCTCCTCGACGGTCAGGCTGGCTATGGAAGCCTTACTCGCCGGAGACGCCGAGAGCCTGATGGTCTCTATATCTCCCGCCGACATCATCCGCAGCTCGGATTTAGCGTATGTATATATGCGCGACGGAGACAAAAGATATGAATAGCGCTCCTCCAACGCTGAATTCTTGTCGGCGGTCTGCGCTATTCTCCGGGTCACATCCGCCAGCCTGTGTTCGAGATATAGACCGTAAAGTCTCATGCTGCCGAGAGATGTAACCGAGACCAGAACTCCCAGCATACAGATCACGCAGATCATGGTGTGCGAATATACCCTCTCCTCGTGTCTTGCGATCGGAGCCTTCATCCTGCGACACCCCCAATTGTCTATGAACAGGTATTTATTTCGAATGCTCTTAGTTTCGCGCTTCTTGAACTCCTATTCTCCCCAGTCTCTTCGCCTGAGGGCGTCATGGGCCGCCGTGTCAGTATCCGCCCTCTTTTGCCCTGAGCCCAGCCGAGAAACGTCCTCTTCACTATCCGGTCCTCCAGCGAGTGATAAGAGATTACGACGATCACTCCGCCGCTCCTGGTTATCTCTATCGCGCCCTCCAGGCCCTCAGAGAGCGCTTCAAGCTCGGAGTTCACCGCTATGCGGAGCGCTTGAAACACCCTCCTCGCTGGGTGAGTTCCCATCTTTCTCTGCACCGGAGCCGGAAGGGTCGCCCTTATCAGATTTGTCAGGTCCGACGTAGTCTCAATCCTGCCGCCCCTCTCGCGCCTCCAAACGATCGCGCGCGCTATCTGAAACGCGTACCTCTCCTCGCCATACTCCCTGAAGACCGCCGCCAGCTCTCTGGCGTCGCCCGATTCGAGTATCTCCGCCGCGGTCTTTATGTCCGCGCTTTTGTCCATCCTCATGTCGAGCGGGCCGTCCTCCTGAAACGAAAAACCCCTCTCCGGCGTTGCAAGCTGCATATTCGAGACGCCTAAGTCGAACAGGACCCCATCTGCCCCACTCCATCCCGGTTCGCCGCCGAGCAGCGAGATGTCGCGGAAGTTCCAGCCCCTTACGCGCGCCCTCTTCTCATACGGCGACAACCGTTCTTCCGCTATGCTCCTGGCCATTTCGTCCTGATCCAGGCCCACTAGGCTGCTCTCCGGGAATCTCTCAAGCAACGCGGAAGCGTGTCCTCCGGCGCCGAGCGTGGCATCGACGAACACCGCCGGACTCCCATCCGGCAAACGCCCGCCCATGATCTCCAACGTCTCCCGCAACATTACCGGCACATGTGGCCAATTATCCGTCATCGGTGGTCCTGCCAGTTCTCTCTCATATACTTACTCAGCATCCTGTCGTTGAAATGAGGCAGCCTCCGCAGTCTGGCTTACGCGTATAGCCACCCTGTAAACGGGCTGATAATCCATCATCCTCCCTTTAACACACGCATGCCGCTATTACATATTCACTATACTCCACTACTTTTGCACTCTATCACGTCCGTTTTTTTTTGGCAAGGACGAAATACATCCCCTTTAGTTCCGTATTTCATAGGAATATCTCGCCGGATGTTTCGTATTGGCAAGCGGGTTAGGGCCCGTGCGCAAATACGCACGGGCCCTAACTGAATATCGTCAAACATCCTGTTCATTCGTCATCCCTGCGAGTTCAGCATCCTTCCTGGCGGCGCCGGGTCGGTGAAAACACCCAGATGAGACTCGACAAGACTCTCGGGATCATCCGCCATCTTCCTTATAGCGGTTAACATCTCTTCGAACCCCATTTCAAAAACTGTGGGTTCCGCGTCATCTCCCGGGAAGTCCTCCGCCGAATCGGCATCTGGGGGAGCGGCAAGCGCTTCGGCCGTCTCTCCTACCTCATTCGCTGCCTTGATGCCATATTTCGCAAGGTTTTCGAGCCAAACTTCCTCCCAATTCGCGTCGGAAATGGCTTTTCTTTTCCTGCCCTTGCTCTCGATGCGACTTGCAGAGTTTATGGCGTTTATCGCGTCGACGGACAGTTCGCCGAAGGGTTTGTTCACCGTAACCACCTCCTCTTCCCCCAACGCCTCGCGGAAACACAGCCCATATTTTTATTATCGGCGTTTTCCTCATAACACTGTAGTCCGCTTGGCAGGGCGCTTTACAGAGAAATAGCTGTCTCATGAGAGACCTACAGGGTTTGCGAGAGATATCGGACGCCGTAAGTTTTTCCTAACCTGTTGACACTGATTATCTCTCGCCTAAAACGCCGGCTGCGATGTCTCCGCAAGCCTGAAAACCGCACCTCCGGTACAGCGGATAACCCGATGACGTAGCTAGCAAGGTTATTCTACCACACCCCGCCGCCCTCGATCTCTTCATCATGGCCTTCATCATCGACATGCCCAATCCCCTCTGCCTGAAGTCGGGGAGCGTCGAGACGTAATAGATCCCGGCTGTGGAATCTGCAGTGATGAGCAGCCCCGTCGCGGCAATCTTCGAGCTGGAGCCGCGAGAAATCCCGGCTCTGGATGCAAACAGCATGATTTCGCTGGCTCTCCGCATCTCCTCCGCGAATACGGCAAAGCTCGCTGGAGCCGGACACCCTGAGTCGAAGCCGAACCATACCGCATCCGCCCACTCTCGCGCTTCGCCTGTGTCCTTCAGTTCATACGGCAGACCGATATCCCTCGCGTCGTCCGCCGTCTCGTCTTTCACGTCTGCCGTCATGGCCGTGAGCTTGCCGCTCCAGCGTATTCCGGCTCTCTCCAGCTCGTGAACGACGACTCCGGGTGTCCTGTCCGATATATACCAGGTGTGAGGACGGCCGGTTACGGCGAAGAAATCGAGCGCTTCATGGACCAGCGTCCTCGCTCCAGCGACATCGCGCGAAGCCCTGTCCGGATCGATCAGGGCGTAATTCTCGCTCTCTGAGTCAGTTCCGGTATCGCAGCATACGCACCCTCTCATTTCGAGGAATCGCGACGGGCGAAACTTGCCCGTCACACGAACCAGGAATTCCAGATTTTTCAGCGCGAGGCACTCGGACGCGTCGCCCGGCGCGATTTTCTCTTCAAGCTCATTCAAACGTCCCGTCCCCTCCTTTCGTTCCGCGTTGCCCCTGAAAGTAGGATTTTGCGCTAGAGAAAAAGAAAGACACCAGCTTTGTGGGTCTCCAGTGGGCTGGCACGTATGGCATAATGCCGAGTCGCTCCGAGGCCCAGAAGTATGCCGAGGCGATCAACAGGGCTGAAACGCTGTGTATGATCAGGCCGAACGCGCCCAGCCAGAGCGGAACCGCCGCGCACGCCAGGGAGAGAATAGTCTGTTGGAAGAATCCCGATCTGATTAGAAAAGACGGAAGTCCCCGGCCTATGAGCAGCGCATAGCTGAGGACGAAACCGAGAGCCTGCGTGACGCTGGTTGCCAGAGCCAGCCCCATGATCCCCCAACGGCCTACCATCAGCCAGTCCAACAGCCAGTTTACCGCTATGAGAGGAAATGTCAGCGCCACGATCATGTCGAGCTTTTGAATGGCCTGAGCGTAGCGATGAAGGACGGATGCCGAGACCGAAAACGCGACGCCCAGGCAGTACGCGGAGATGGCCGTCACAGTCATATCTACTGAGTTCGCGTCGAAGTTTCCCCAACCGTATAACAACGAGACTATGGGACGTGCCGCTGCGGACACGAAGAGACCTATGGGCGTGAAGTAAGCTAGGGCTATCGCGAGTGCCGTCTCGGTTATCCTCGCTGATTTCTCCCTGCCGCTGACGGCCGCGCCGCTCAGCTTGGTCAGGAAAAATACCATGGATGAGTCGGAAAGCAACGCTATGACTCCTATGACGACAGCGCCGTAGCTGATGGCGGCGACCGAACCGGACGGAAGCCTAGACGCGAAATAACGGTCGATGACCATAAAAAAGGTGTTGGCGGCAAAGATTGTCGTGGTGAAGAGAATGTTTTTTCCTATCCTGACAAGGCTTGAAATCGGCAGACAACCGCGCCGCACCGCGACAGGCACGCCGTGCATGGCGTATAAAAACAGGATAAACAGAACTGTGTGAGAGACACTTATACTGAAGGCGACAGAGTAAACCCCGATCAGCGGAATCGCGAGAAGCAACGCTGGGATGGAGAGAAAATTGAAGGGAAGGGAGCAGATTGAGGAGAGGGTGTAGCGTTCCGTGAACAGCGCCCAGATATCGGCAACCGGCTTGCACATTGAGACGACCGCAATGGGGATGAGCCACCAGAGCATAAGCGCGCCAATTTGGATTCTCTCGGAGTCGAATCCGCTGGCAAAGAATTTCACCAGGACCCCTGGGGCAATAAGTATCGCGGCACAGAACACAACCGTCAGCACAAACACCGCCCACGCGGAAAACGCGGCCAACGTCCTGCTGCTCTCGTCGCTGCCCGTCTCGTGTCTCGCCCGCACAAGCTCGGGCAGCACCGCGCCCTGAAGGGCGTTTCCGATGCTGCCCGCAAAGAGCGTCACTATGCTGTTGGCCAGGTGGAACGCGTCCATCCCCGGCGATGTTCCAAAGACCCAGGCTGTTATGAGCGTCCTCAGGTACCCGAGGGGCTTGCTGGCGAGAGGGATGGCGGAGAGCATGAACGAGACCCCGCGGGCGCTCTTCACGGCAAGCAGTCTGCGAAACGTCGTCGATACGAAAGAGGCTCTGCCCGCTTTCATGTCCCTATCATTGCCAGGACTTGAAACCTTTACCGACCACCTCGGTCGCGTCGGTGACGATCATAAACGCCGCGGGCTGATTCTCGGAGAGAAATCGCTTGAGGTCTACAGCCTGACGCCTCGTCAGAACGCACATCACCATAGGGCGCAAGCTGCCTGAATATCCGCCGTGCGCGTCAATTATAGTGGATCCCCTCGACAGTTCGGCGCTTATGTACTCCACTATCGGAGCGGGATCCTTTGTCACGACCAGGATGAGCCTGCGCTTGTCGAACTCGGTAATCGCGTTGTCCATCGACACGCTCGACGCGTAAGCGCCAATGAGTCCGAGCATGGCGTTCTCGATTCCGACTATAAACGAACTCACCCCTATTATGACAACGTTGATGTAGAAGTTGTACTTTCCGACCTCGACTCCCAGCTTCTTTCTGAGATACAGCGTCACTATGTCCAGCCCGCCGCCCGACGCGCCGGCCCGAATTACGAGTCCGCTGCCGTATCCCTTGATCGCTCCGCCTATCAGCGCGATAAGCAGCATCTGCTCCGTATGCGGAAAGGGGATCCCCTCCATGACGTGCATGAGCAGTGTCGTATACGCGACGGAAAAGATCGACCAGAGGACGAAGCTCAGCGACAGTTCCCGCCACGCCCACACGAGCAGCAGCACGTTGGCTACGGCTACCGTCACGGGGAGAGAAATCCCCATCGAATACCTCAATAAAACGGCAATGCCAGTAACCCCCGAATCAGGAAAGCGAAATGGAACAGTGAACGTCATTACGCCAAACACGTATATGGTCAGCCCTACGCAGACCGTGATCATTGTTCGGAACTCCGCCTTGACGACTATCTGGGACATCTTGAAAAATTTTTTCAAGCCCCTCTTGTTGAACTCAATTTTGTGATTGTGCAAATTGCAATCCTCCATATATTTATTCGTTCATCTAGATCAAATGGCGCCTCTCACTCTGACATGTTATTTTACACCCTGCGGACCGGCTTTTACAGGTGAACTTGGCATAATTGCGGCGCTTGGAAGATCTCGGGGGGCATCTCGCACTTTGAGCAACGCGAATTATGTTAGCTGGAGAGCGCTGTTGTCAACTTAATGGAGAAATTCACAGTAATTGACAGCAATGAACCGTTGCTAAAAGTGAGCTATAATTGATGGGATCGGTTGTATGTGCCCAACGAGAGGGTGGTACTGATGAGATCTGTGAAATCCATGAGGTTTTCCGACATCGACAATGTGTTGGTGCTGCCGGAAGGAGGAGAGGCCGGGCAGAGGATCGAGGATGCTGGTTTCGTGGATGGGGCGTCTGTCATCTCGGAGGATATTCCGGCATGGCACAAGGTCGCGTGCGAGCCGATAGCATCCGGCAGTCCCATTATAAAGCACGGTTATCCCATTGGATCATCGATCGCGGATATTCTGCCCGGCGCATGGGTGCATGTCCACAACGCGGCAGAGAGACCAGGAGCTGGCTGGCGGATGCCGCCGGGACGGATGAGACCGTCCGATGGAGACCGATATGCCAGACCCGGCGAGTCCAGCCTGAAATTTAGAGGCTACAGGAGAGAGGAGGGGAGACCAGGAGTTCGCAACGATCTCTGGGTGATATCGTCGGCTGGATACGCGGGCGGAAGACTGGGGGAGATTGTACGTGACTATCACGGACAATACTGGATGGATTCAGTGAAGATCATCGAACATCCCAGCAACTGTCCACATCTGCGCCGCGGCTTCGATTTCCCGGAGGCGATCCTCTCGGGATTCACCTCAAACCCTAACGCTGCCGGGGTGCTGCTGATCGTCTCCGAGGACGAGGAGATCGAGCCGGAGGCCGTCCATGATCTTACTTCGGACAGATCGCCAAGGGTTCTCGCGCTTCGGAACCCGGGTCCAACGGAGATAGCCGAATATCTCGACAGATTGGGTGGCGATGCCCCAAGGGTGAGGGAGGATTTCTCTATATCATCTCTTTGTGTAGGTATCAAGCCAACAGGGGGTGATCCGCGCGACATCCTGCCGGCGAACCTGCTCATGGGGCGATTTTCAGACTGGTTCGTGTCGCGCGGTGGAACGATACTCTCGGTTGCGCCGCCGGAGACGCTCGCCTTCGAGGATATCGTGGCGGCAAGGATTCTGAAGGGCACAACACTCGACGAATTTATGTCGTTCTCCAAGCTGTACAAACGTCACGCCAAAGAGGACCGCGAACTTACGCTCTCTTCGCGCGATATCGAAGAAGGATTGACGACTATTACGGAGAAAATCCTTCTGACCTCGGAGGGATCCGGGCGCTCCCCCATTACCGCCGTACTGCGGCGCGGAGACAGAGTTAGGGACCTCGGCGGCGTGCAGATAACATACGCGTCCGACGATGATCTCGCATCCAGCACAGCCCTGACCTCCGGAGGAGTACAGATAATTCTGTCCGTCGCTGAAGAAGGAGCGTGCGTTAGAGCCGTCGTCCCAACCATCGAAATATCGTCAGAATGGAGGACTTCCAAGGCTCGTCACGAATGGACCGGCTTCGGCGCCTCGGTTCCACTGAACGGAGAAATGCCTGGAGACACACCTGAAGGTTTAGACAAACTGGCCGAATACATCTTTCTTGTCGCGTCCGGAGACGAGAGGACACGGCAGGAAAAAACGGGCTCCTCGCCAGATCGAGTGCATAGAAACCCCTAAAATATCCAAAGGCAGTAAAATATATCAGAGACGTGAGTGGCTTGAGATGGGGGGTGTTACATTTATTCGGAAAAATTGAAACGGATGAGCGGATTGGAGCGCGCGGCATCTGACATTACGAGTAGTGACGCCGCGCGCGGCGTCACTACTCGTAATGGTGCCATATGGCATGACAATTTGACAGCGATTTTCTAAAAGCGCTACTTGATGGCCTCGAATCCCTGCTTCAGATCGTCTAAGATATCATCGATGTGTTCGGTTCCGATGGAAAAGCGTACCGTGTTGGGCTTTATCCCGGAGGCCAGGAGCTCGTCCTCGCTCATCTGAGAATGCGTCGTGGAAGCCGGGTGGATTACAAGGGATTTTACATCCGCCACATTCGCGAGCAGCGAGAAGAGATGGAGTTCCTCGGTGAAGCGTTTTGCCTTGTCCGCATCGCCCTTGAGTTCGAAGGTGAAGATCGAGCCGCCGCCCTTCGGGAAGTATTTTTCGTAAAGTTTGTGATCCCTGTGTTCGGGAAGGGAAGGATGATTGATCCGCTCGACCTGAGGATGTCTTTTCAGCCAGTCCACTACCTTCAAGGTGTTTTCGACATGCCGCTCCACGCGCAGGGACAGGGTCTCAAGGCCCTGAAGAAAGAGGAACGCGTTGAAGGGCGAGAGCGATGAGCCGGTGTCGCGCAGCAGGGTCGTCCTGGCCTTGATGATGTAGGCCAGATTTTTCACTGCGTCGGTGAATACGATGCCGTGATAGCTGTTATTGGGCCTGCTCAGACCTGGGAACTTGTCGTTCTGGGCCCAGTCGAATCTGCCGCCGTCTACGATGACGCCTCCTATGGAAGTTCCGTGGCCGCCTATGAATTTCGTCGCCGAGTGAATAACGATATCGACGCCGTACTCTATGGGCCTTAGCAGATAAGGCGTTGCAAACGTGCTGTCCACGATCACGGGGATGCCGTGCCGATGAGCGATGGCAACCACCGCTTCGATATCGACGATGCTCGCGTTGGGATTTCCAATCGTTTCAAAAAAGAGCGCCTTAGTGTTTGGTTTTATCGCGCGTTCAAAGTTAGTCGGATCGCTGCCATCCACAAACGCGACCTCCACCCCCATGTCCTTGAATGTGTTCGCGAAGAGGTTGTATGTGCCCCCGTAGAGCTGGTTGTCCGAGACGATGTGATCACCGCTCCTGGCGATGTTTTGTATGGCGTAGGTGACCGCCGCCGCGCCGGAGGAAGTCGCCAGGGCCGCCGCGCCCTTTTCGAGGGCGGCCATGCGCCTTTCGAATACATCCCACGTGGGGTTCATTATCCTTGTGTAAATGTTGCCGGTCTCCGTGAGGGCAAAGCGGTCCGCCGCCGACTTCGAAGTGGGGAAGACGTACGACGTGGTCTGGTAAATAGGCACCGCCCGCGCGTCGGTGGCGGGATCTGGTCTTTCCTGTCCCGCGTGAACCTGGATTGTTTCAAATTTATAATTTCTGTTTGACATTATGAATCTCCTCCTCGCCAGATAAAATTCAGTTCCGTTTCTCTCCCGTGAACCGTAGTTCCGCAGATGGTTCAATCCACTCTCCGATATCGCTCCTCCTTTGAAAATTTTTCTGTCGTCTCCAACGGGACAGGCCATAACGCAGACCCCGCAGGGATAACGCATCTCGCCGCGCAGAAACTGGTGATACTCTGCGCACTTGTACCGCTCCATATCCGCTATGCGCATATCGGGCCGTTCCGTAAAAGCGCCGATGGGGCATGACGCCGCGCATCTGCCGCAACCCGAACAGAGTTCATACGAGATCATGGGGTCTGGAGGAAGCTCCGCGTCGGTGATGACGGAGACTACTCGCACCCTTGGCCCGAACTCAGGCGTAAGGAGGCAGTGGTTTGCCCCTATGGTTCCGAGTCCGGCGTATTTTCCAGCCAAGACCTGAGAAAAAGCCGCCTCAGGTTTTTCAACCAGGGACGCGATCTCGCCATACCCATCTCTCGGGAAAAAGTGAGCTTTGAATCCCATGGAAGAGAGCATACTCGCCAATCGGTAGGCGACATCATCGAGAACACGATTTATCGTATTATACAGCTCGGAGTAGAAATTGGACGGAGTGGATTCTCCCATTGACAAAAAGACCGGCGCTCCTCCAGCTATTACAGTCCTGCTCCAAGGCCATATATTCCGTGGGAAATAGTTCTCCCTCGGCTCGGAGGGCAAGGGGGCGCCTGGCAGTACTGGCATGGCGGCGGATCCCTCCTCCCAGCGCTCGACGTTCGCGAAACCGACCAGGCTGATTCCCATTCGACGCGCCTCCGTGGCGATAAGCTTTTTCAGTTCGAGCCAATCACGCATAGTTTACACTTCTCTCCATGATGTAAAGAATTTCTCCGCCGATTGGAGTATCCAATTCAACCCTATGCCGAGTATGGCCAGGCCTATGATTCCTCCGTACATCTCCGGCACATTGAACGTCTCCTCCGAATATAACACGAGATATCCCAGGCCCGACGACGCCCCGATCATCTCGGCGGCAACAACGGCCATGACGCAGTAAGAGCCGCCAAGACGGATGCCTGTAAAAATTTCCGGCGCTGCCGACGGCAGAATAATTTTGATGAAGATAAAGAGTTTTGACGCTCCCATGGACTTCACGGACCGGATCAGCACGGGATCGACATTCTTCACGCCTGAACAGGTGTTGAGCAGCACCGGCCACAGAGAGGCCCAGAAGATGATGACGGTTTTTGAAAGTTCACCCAGGCCGAACAGCAAGATAAAGACCGGGAACAGGGCGAAAGCTGACATCTGCCTGAATGCCTGGAAGAGCAGATCAAGAACTCTGTCGAGGCGTCTGAAGTAGCCTATGAGGAGGCCGAATACTACGCCGACGACCGACGATACAACAAGCCCCAGGATTACACGTTGAAGGCTGATCAGCACGTGCCTTGCCAGCTCGCCTCTCGCGGTCATGAGCCAGAGCGCGTAAAATACCCTGGATGGCGGAGCGAGGTATGTCTGCATAACCCATCCGAGTCTCGGGGCGGCCTCCCAGAGTATGATGAAGAGTATGAGCCCGACGCTGCGGGAGAGGAGCTCTCCCCCCCTATAAAATTTATCCTTCATAGGTAGCCGCCGTAACTCTGAATCTGCTGTGCCTCAGCCTGCAGCATACTCCAGAGATTTTTGCGGATCGAGGCGAATTCGGCCGAGTTGCGTATGTCCTCGGTTCGAGGGCGGGGCAGATCGATACTGATGATCTCCCTTATGTGACCCGGCCTGGAACTCATAAACGCGACCCTGTCTGACATGAGAATCGCCTCGTCAATGCTGTGGGTGACGAAGAGAATGGTCTTTTTATCCGTCTCCCAGATTCGCAGCAGTTCTATCTGCAGGTTCTCCCTGGTCTGAGCGTCTAATGCCGCGAATGGCTCATCCATCAGCAGAAGATCAGGGTGGTAAGCCAGAACGCGGGCTATGGCAACCCTCTGTCGCATGCCGCCCGAAAGCTGATGTGGATATTGATTTTCAAATGCCGCCAGCCCGACGAGTTCGAGGTAATGCCTGGCTATCTTCCGCCGCTCTTTTTTTTCGATATGGCGTATTTCGAGGCCGACCTCAAGATTTTGGATAACAGTGCGCCATGGAAGCAGGGCATAGCCTTGAAAGACTATGCCCCTGTTGAAACTCTGTTCCTGCAAAGGCTCGCCGTCCACAGTGATCTTACCGGAGTCAAATTTATCGAGGCCGGCAAGAATATTGAGAAATGTCGATTTTCCGCAACCCGAAGGCCCCAAGAGAGACATGAATTCCCCCTCGTTTACGTCCAGATCAAAGCGCTCCAGCACAGAGAGCCCCTCCTTTGCGCCTCTGGTATTTCTGATATTGAATACCCGGCAGACTTTTCTGGCGCGGATTTTTACCATTGCAAGACTGTCCGGCGTCAAGACTTGTTCGCCGGGTTTTGCTGATTTGTGTACACCTGGTCGGGCTTTACCTGGCCAGTGACGATCTTCTTTTCCGCCTCAAGCCGGTCTAGCCAGTACTGGATGTTTATATCGGGGACGATCTGATCCTCGTAAAACTCGAACATCTCCGCCTCCTCGATCTTGAAGCCAAAGCGCTCTGCCATGAGCCGTCTGGCTTCTTCACGATGATCGTTGTTCCACTGGGCCGCTTTGGAGAGTATGGCCGTAAGCTCTGCAACCGCCTCAGGATATTCCGCCAGGAATTTGCCGTTCACTGAGTAGGGGCACATGCCGCTGATGCCGCCGTCGATGTCCCAGTCGCTGAACAACAGCCGGAAGTCCTTTGTGTTGGCGCTGGCCCTGCCGGACGCGAGCGGGTGGATGATCGCGACGTCGGTATCGCCGCGAAGAAGAGGGACTTCCTGTTCGGAATCAGGCGCGGTGATCATGCGGATGCTGGCCGGATCAATGCCGTTATCCTGGCAGTACTTCTTGGTGACATATTCCGAGCAGGCGCCAAAACTGTTGATACCAAGGGTTTTGCCCTCAAAATCCTTGATCGACTTGATGGGGGAGTCCGCCTTAACAAAGTACTTCATGTGCGGGTCCCGCTGAGTGGACTTGCTCCCAGCGGCGAAGATCTTTATGTCCGCGCCGGAAGCCACAGCCGCAATCACAAGGGGAGTGTGCCGGTTCGCAACGTCGAGATCCCCGGTAGTGAGGGCGGGAATCATCTGGCCGGCGGCAATCTGACCGACGTACTTTGGCTTTACCCCCGCGTCATTGAAGTAGCCCAGGTCGTCGGCCAGATAGACGAGATCGTAATAGACCCATTCGGGATACTTGAATTCGACGACAGCTTTGCCGCTCGAAGCCTCAGCCGCCGCAAAAACAACCGACGGCGCGATAAACGCCGTCATACAACAGATGACGAGAAAACTTCCCACTGCGAGTGTCTTTCTAAATCCTACTGCCATTTCTTCTCAACCTCCTGATTTTTTGACATTGCAATGTCATTAAAATAGAATTTCTATCAGAATAATAGGATATATGATATAACAAAATCGATATCTGTCAATAGGGGTTTTTGACTTACGTTCATCAAACACAGCTCTTTTTGTCTGCGCCTCGCCGCCTGAGAGTTTTCTTTAAAGACAGACGATTATTGAATGCTTCAGCTTGCCGCCTGCCAGCGTTCTCTTATGGGTTTCAGGTCATAAATGCCCATCATCGCCGCGAAATCATGCTAAAATAACCTCAGGTCAGATGGAGAGGTTGGTGCGCATGGCCAAAAGAGGAAGAAAACCGAAGGAGATACAGATCGATGAAACCCCGGGCGGGACGCCCCAAATTTCAACCGGGGACAAAACGGGAGGAGGCAAGCTGTCACGCCTGCTGCCGCTCAAGAGTGACCTTATCTTTAAGCTGGTTTTCGGCGACAACCGGTATATAGCGATAATACGCGCGTTCCTTATCGCTGTCCTCGACATACCCGCGGAGGAGTACGAAAGCCTGGAGATTATCGACACTCACCTGGAGCGAGACTCCCCTGGCGACAAACTG
>JAIRWR010000072.1 GCA_031268885.1 Synergistaceae bacterium | reverse complement strand
TATGCACAATGTTGCTAATTGATATAAACGGGCAAATTGCAATAGTTTAAGTGCACATGTTGACAATGGTTAAACGCTGGCCAACAGAGGAAACACCACTGTGCATATAAAGATTTATTATTTTTCTTGTCGCCTACCACACCGCACAATTCAGCGTACAGACTGTGTTTAGACATTATAGGCATCTTGTGTTTTTAAAGTTTCCGGCATCTCATTGTCTACTCCGCTGCCCTCTTCCATTATGCGCTTTACTGTCTCGCAGTAACGCGTGTCCTTCACGCTCCAGTCATAATTGAGAAGCGATTTGGCGAGCAGCAGCCACAAGGGTTGCGGGGTGGCGTGAATGTGAAGAAGGTGGTTCGGTTTATCAACAAGGCATTCTACTTCGCAAAACGTTTTGCGAAGTTCCGATATCGATTGTTGAGCCTCCTCCAGCGAACGGATCAACTACTGGCGCAAATACGGCGCAAAGTAAATAAAAAAGGCCCCAGAGAAAATCCCCTGAAGCCTTGATATTACTTGGCAGTCCCAAGGGGATTCGAACCCCTGTTACCGGGCTGAGAACCCGGCGTCCTGGACCTCTGGACGATGGGACCGTTTTTGTAGCGCACAGCGTCGGGTAATGGCTGGGGAACCTGGATTCGAACCAAGATTACCTGATCCAGAGTCAGGCGTGCTGCCGTTGCACCATTCCCCAACGCCTAGCGATTGATTTTACAGCTTTTTTCATGTTTGTCAAGGTATATTTTTTCATATGTTTTTCCTCTTTAGAGTGTAAAATATATATATGTTGTTAGAGGTGGAAATATTTCACTAAAATAAGGTCTGTGGATACAATAAACGGAGGTGCAAAAAATTATGAGAAGAAGCGGTAAAATTCTGTTGTGCGCGGTTTTACTCCTGATGGTGGCGCTCTCCCTTTCGTTTACCGACATTGGGCAAACCATCTCTGCTGTAAGCGGGATTGCGGCAACAGAGTCCTCAAGGGGCACGGATAGGGATGTATACAGCAGCAATCCAGTGGCGAGGATCGCTAAGGAGTGTTCCCCCGCCGTCGTCAACATCGACACGGAGACGTTGGTGACAAGAAACCTCAATCCGTTCGCGAACGACCCATTTTTCAGGGAGTTCTTTGGTCAGGAGTTCGAGCGTTTCAACAGAACAGTTCCCATGAGAGGCAAGGGCTCAGGTTTCATCGTGGACAACGAGGGATATATCATGACCAACAACCATGTGGTAGAAGGCGCCGACAAGATAACAGTGACCCTTCTCGACGGCAGGCATTTCGAGGCTAATCTGATCGGCAAAGATCCGACGTTTGATCTGGCGGTAATACAGATCAAGGCAGAGACAGAGAAGCTCCCCGTTCTGCCGCTGGGAGACTCGGATGCGGCGGAGGTCGGCGAATGGGTGGTGGCCATAGGCAATCCTCTGGGGTTTGAAAACACTGTCACGGCTGGGGTCATATCTGGAAAGAACCGCACACTGCAGGCGGCCGACGTGAATTTCCAGGGCTTCATGCAGACGGATGCCGCCATAAATCCTGGCAATAGCGGCGGCCCGCTTATCAATCTTAGGGGAGACGTGATCGCCATTAACACGGCCATAGTGCCCTATGCCCAGGGAATAGGCTTTGCCGTGCCCGTAAACATGGCCAAACAGGTCATGGAGGATCTCATTAAATTCGGCGAAGTCAATAGAGGCTGGCTCGGCGTATCCCTCCAGACTCTCACCCCCGGGTTTGCTGAGACATATGGGATCCCGACCGACGAAGGAGCTATAATTTCGGGAGTGTTGCAGGGATCGCCTGCCGAGGGGGCTGGTTTGCGGAGGGGTGACGTGATAACAGCCATCGACGGAAAGGCGATGAAATCTGGACAGGATGTTGTATTCTCCATACGCAACAGACTTATGGGCGACATGGTCTCTATAGAGGTGTACCGCGACGGCAGGAGGCAAAACTTGAACGTCGAACTGGGAGAGATACCTGGTTCGGAGGTCTCGCGCGAGGACTCCAACCGCGGGCAGAGGGACAGAAGGGAGTCGGGGCGATCCGCGTTTATCGGGGCAACGGTGAGCGAGATAACCAGCGAACTTGAGAGGCGATATAATCTCAAGTCGAACGACGGTCTCGTCGTCATCTCGGTCGAGCGGGGATCAATAGCGAACGAGCTAGGTCTCAGGCAGGGGGATCAGATCATCGAGGTCAATCGCAGAAAGATAAGGGGCATCGGCGACTGGGAGAGAATCGTAGGCAGAGATCCGAATACGGTGGTGGTCCTAGTCCAGAGAGGCGACCAGACGTTGTATTTCTCATACAAGAAATAACCTTGGCGCCGGGCCAATAGCCCGAAGTCGGGTTATCCAGCCGGCGCTCGGCCGAAATTAGCATGACACGATGAGCCGCTTCCAAGGTGGAGCGGTTCATTCTTATTATATTTATCTGAGTCTGACCGTAACCCTTTGTTTCTGTCGTTATTTGAGGTAATTTGACAGCTATGAGCATTTTTATGCCATATGGCTGATGTTATTATTTTGTGAAGCGTTATGCTTATGCGTAAAGTCTTACGTAAAATTTTTTCGAAAGTAGGACTGTGTTATACTAATGCCTCCGTAGGCGCACTCTGGGAACGCGCGTCATCCTAGGGATGTACAGAGTGAAAATTACGTCCTTATCTACTAAGAAAACTTAAGAGAGGAGGCTGTTTTGTTGAAATGAAGCTATCAAAAAGAGTCGAGAAAATTCAACCATCCGCGACGCTCTCCGTGTTGGGGATCGCAAAGAAGCTCAAGGGAGAGGGGTATCCGGTCCTGTCGTTCAGCGCGGGGGAGCCCGATTTCATATCCCCAAAATCAGCGCTCGATGCCGCCAGAGACGCTATCGACAGAGGAGAGACCCACTACACCATAAATTCTGGCATACCAGAGCTCAAAAATGCCGTGGCCGGGTACTACTCGAGACGCTTTGGGCTTAATTACGAAACCTCCGAAATAATAATATCGAGCGGCGCGAAGCCCGTTGTCTACGAGGCGTTACAAACCTTGGTCGATCCAGGCGACGAGGTCCTGGTTTTCGCGCCCGCATGGGTTAGTTACGTGGAGCAGATCAAAATGTCAGATGGCAGGCCTATTGCGGTTGATACATCTGAGACCGGCTTCGTTCCGACGGTGGAGGGCGTGGAAAGCAAACTGTCACCGAGGACAGTGGGCATGATACTGAACAGCCCGAACAACCCGACTGGGGCGGTTTACGATGAGGCGACGCTCAAAGCGCTCGCTCGCCTGGCCGAGGAGAACGACATCTGGGTAATATTTGACGAGATATACGAGCGGCTCGTCTACGGCGATACAAAATTCGTCAATATACTTAATGCTGCTCCGGGGATTCGTGATCGCGTTATACTGATAAACGGGGTGAGCAAGACATTTTGTATGACGGGCTGGAGGATAGGCTACGCGCTCGGACCTAAGAGACTGATAACCAAGATGGGCGACATCCAGAGCCACTTCACGTCGAACGCGTCGTCCATAGCGCAATGGGCCGCGGTTGGAGCGATAGAAGGCGCGGAAGACGACGCGGAGAGGTGCCGCTCGCGGTTCGCGAAGAGACGGGACATACTCGTCAGCCTGCTGAACGGCATCGACGGACTGCGGATCGAGAGTCCGGCGGGGGCGTTTTACGTGTTTGCCGACGTGCGAAACACGCCGATTCCAGATGATATAGAATTTTGTGAGCGCCTGTTGAGCGAGAAATTTGTGGCGCTTGTCCCCGGCGCGGCATTTCTCGCGCCCGGCTTTGTAAGAATATCGTACGCGTGCGGCGAGGACGACATAAGAGAGGGTGTCGGCAGGATAGAGGATTTCTTAAAAAGCAAGAGAGCGCGATGACCGGCAGCTGATATGCTGTCCGCCGATTTCGGGTCGGCATGAGCATAGGTTTCGCGCTTCTGAGATCATGAGGAGGTAATTTGAAAATGCCTGTGAAAAAACGTACTTCCCAAAACATTCTCCTGAGCACCGCGCTGGAGAACTTTTATGGCGCGGCGGAGGAGATGGGGCTCGATGACGATCTTGTAGAGATTTTGAGCCGTCCGGAAAGATCCTTGTGCGTATCCCTTCCAGTAACAATGGACGACGGCAGCATACGGGTCTTCGAGGGATACCGAGTCCAGTACTCGACAGCGCTTGGACCGGCAAAGGGCGGATTCAGATATCATCCGAACGTGGACCTTGAAGAGTGCGAGGCGCTGGGCAGCCTGATGACATGGAAGTGTTCCCTGGCCGGAATTCCTTACGGCGGGGGCAAGGGCGGCATATCTTGCGATCCTTCGGAGCTCTCGATGCCGGAGAAGGAACGCCTGACCCGCACGTTTGCCGCGCGCGTCGCTCCCATTGTCGGCGAGTGGACAGACATCCCGGCGCCTGACGTCAATACCGGCGCACAGGAGATGGTGTGGTTCATGGACACGATCAGCAAGATGCGGGGGAGGTTGGAGCCAGGCATCGTCACCGGCAAGCCGGTCTCGATATGGGGCTCCAGGGGACGGAACGCGGCGACGGGCGTTGGCGTTGCCACCTGCGTCATGGAGCTGCTCAAGACAGAGGGAGTGGATGTTAAAGGCGCTCGCGTAATAATTCAGGGTTTTGGCAATGTCGGTTCTCACGCTGCTCTGACGATGGTCAAGTCAGGCGCTAAAATCGTCGGCGTCTCCGATGTGACGGGGGGTTACTACGCCCCAGGCGGCATTGACATTCGAAAAGCGGTCGAGCACGTCAACGCGAATCCAAAGAAGACGCTGGAAGGTTTCAAAGGGCCAGGCCTGAACAAGATCGATGGAGACGATATACTGACGCAAGAGACGGATGTGCTGGCTCCCTGTGCCCTGGAGGGGGCTGTGAACGCGAAGAACGCCGCGAATATCAAGGCGAGGTACATCGTAGAGGGAGCGAACGGTCCGGTCACTCCGGAGGCGGATGAAATTGTCGGGGAGAAGGGCATTATGGTAGTGCCTGATTTTCTTGCCAACTCGGGGGGCGTAATAGGCTCTTACTTCGAGTGGGTGCAGAACCTGAACGGTTTCTTCTGGACGGAGGAGGAGTACAACCATCGGTTGATTCCAATAATGACCGACAACTTCTACAGGGTGTGGAACTACTCACGCGAATACGGCGAAAAGATGAGGCGGGCCGCCTTCCTCGTGGCGATAAAACGGGTTGCGGACGCGGTCAAGATGAGAGGTACTTTCCTCTGAGAAAAGGCTGAGATTCAATGTCAGAGGCCTGAAGGGTAAAGATCTAACCCCCGATAAAATCCGCGTTGCGGCCGGACGTTGTCTTTTCCGTTCAATCGGCGCTGTTTCAAGAATCAACGCTGTAAAAACAGATTACCTTATATAATAAGAGCCTGCAAGGATGAGGGCCCGCCTGATCAGATGAGGGATTTCACGCGCGCGCGCAAAGGCCGTGATGGTTACTCTTGCTGTATGCGGGCTCTTTTTTGCGGTCAGGAGGGATGTCGATGAGAGTACGCGGGAGCGTGAAGATAGGCGGGCTTCAATTTGGCGGCGGAGCGCCGGTTCGCGTCGAGAGCATGTTGAAAAGCCGTCTCGAAGATACGGAATCGTGCCTAGCTGAGTTGGAGGGCTTGATGGCCGCCGGATGCGAATTGGTCAGGGTTGCCTTTCCCTCGGCCGATCTTTATGAAAGCTTGAGGACCCTTGTGTCGAGGACAGAGATCCCGATTATGGCCGATATCCACTTCAGCCATACGCTCGCGCTGGCCGCCATGAGCGGCGGATGCGGGTCAATTCGGATCAACCCCGGCAACATGAGCGGCAGAGAAGGGCTTATGTCAGTGATTGACGCCGCCAAATCAGATGGGGTGGTCATAAGGATAGGGGCAAACGGAGGTTCCCTCAGCGCGAAGCAGATTGCCGCCGCTGGTGGCGATAGGGCTGCCGCTCTTGTCATGGCAGTCGAGGAACAACTGACTCCTCTCATGGAGAGCGATTTTGACGACATTATCATTTCAGCTAAGTCTACATCCGTAAGTGACACTCTGCTTGCCAACACCATACTCTCAAGCCGATACACATACCCGATTCACATCGGCATAACGGAGGCCGGGCCCGGTTTGGAGGGCGCGGTGAAGAGCGCCGCCGGGCTCGGTATTCTTCTCGCGCAGGGCATTGGCGACACGATGAGGGTGAGCCTGACTGGCGATTCGAGGACAGAGGTGGAAGTGGCGTACATGATTCAGCGTGCCCTTGGTTTGAGGAAGCGATGGCTGAATCTAATAAGCTGTCCTGGGTGCGGCAGAAGACGGGTGGACGTTGTCTCTCTCGCTAATATGACGAAGGAGATCATCGCGGGGCTCGAAGCTGTGGGAAAAAAACTGCCGGAAGGGTTTGATGTGGCCGTCATGGGCTGCGAGGTGAACGGCCCCAGAGAGGCTGCCGCGGCCGACATAGGCGTCGCCGGGACTCAGGGCGGGTATGTGTTGTTCAAACACGGAAGCGTAATCGCGACCGGAGAGACGAGCAACTTGAAGACCATGCTGGAGTCATGCCTGAGCGAGTTTACAGTTAAAAAATAATATGAGGGGCAGGGTCGTTACGCGCAACGAACCTCTACTATAATCAAGTAGAGGCCTCTCCACTAAGGGGAAGGCCTCCTACTTGATTGTCTGATTATGCTTAGAACGTTACAAACGTACGGAGACGGATTATATGATCGTCATCGACCCTTCCGCCAGGACCGCCGTTGACTAGATTTCCAGCCGCGTTAGTAAAACCGCCGTAGTCAATGCTGTCGTACAGAAGCTCCAATTCCACAGCCGGATTCACACGGTACGCCACGCCAACCGTCCAGTTAGTCGCGTCGTCAATACCGACTGTATCAAAGTCCGCCGCAAAGTAGCGAAGGAACGTGCGCCACTTGTCGTTCCACTGCTGACCAGCCATAATGCCGTACACCTTCGTGGTGTTCTCGTTCCAGCGATACGGCCTATTCCAGAGCAGGTTCGCGCCCTCGCCAATGGCGCCGTAATTAGCTTGCATTCTCGCAAAAGTATTATCGATCTGTCCGTACTCCAACCATACGCTGCTGAACTTCAGCGCTTCCTGCTTGACGTCAACGATAACTTTCCACGCGCTCGCGGTGTCATCCGCGTTTGCCGCGATCGCGTTTCTGACCGAATCACGCACGCCGCCCTCCGGAGCCATTGTGCCGTCTGCCAGGCGTCTCCTCATCTGCCAGCTGTCGCCGAGACTCTGATGATAGTACACGCCCCTCAGTTCGATATCGGGCGTAAATTTGAATCCGAAATACGCTCCAAGGGTTAACAGATCGGTATCGCTCTCCGTAGTGTCCCTATATCTCACTTCCGCGTCGGTTATCCAGTAGTAGGCCATCAGACCGCCGCGAATTTTCTCGTTAATGTCGAAGTTGGCCAAACCAGCGACGAGGAAGCTTTCCAGAGAGACAGTCTGTGCCAAAAATCCAGGATGGCCGGGAACGGCGTTCGGTGATAGCGGTATTCCCGTCCCATCACTGCCGTTCTCACGAGCAACGACAAATTGCAGATTGGCAAGACCCCAATCCTTCCTGAACTTCATCATATTGGCGTCGATGCGGCCGAAGAGCGCGTCATCGTTGCTGTAATTGTAAACATAGAGTCCAAGATCATTTTCCCAATCGATATTTGAACGTCCAACCGTAAGGTTGACATCGAACGGGAGCCGGGTGGTGATCTCATAGTACCTCCATGTCACGTTTCTATTGACGTTATTGTCGGTTTCGAGGCGAGTCATGAAACTCGTAGTCTCGTTGATACGCCTGCGAATCCAAAAACGATAACGGTTGAGGTCGAACTGGTTATCGCCGACCTTTCCTGGATAGAAAGTAACACCGTTGTTGTTGGTGGTGCCGAACTTCGCGTCAAAGCGCAACTGACCGGCCATGCTCCAACCGCCGATATCCTCCTCAAGAATGGCTACGCGCTCGTCAAGCTCATCAACCCTCACGCCCAGCGAGTCCAACTCGTCCTTGAACTCGACGATCAGGCGTCTCATCATCTCGACGTCCTGCTTGCTGGCCTTGTCCAGGTCCACCCCAGCCAGAGCGCGGGCGATGATCGACGCCATCTCGTAGCGGGTTGCCGGAGGAGTGCCCCTGAAGGAGCCGTCCGGATAACCGGAGATCACTCCGCGGCTGGCAAGCTGCGCCACCGCGTC
>JAIRWR010000068.1 GCA_031268885.1 Synergistaceae bacterium | reverse complement strand
TTTTCCCTTTAACATTTTTGTCTGCCTGCCTTTGAGTGTGATACACAAAGTGTGTTCACTCAATTTTCGGCAGGATTGCCGCTGTTAATTCGCATATTACATTAACTTTCCAGAATGTTCTTGGCTGTTATTGCTCCTTAAATTGACAGCAGTGGTCTCATAATGTTTTATTCGACATTGGAACATGGAATCTTTAGTGATTTTCAATTCAAAAATATTTTTTTGCATAGTGCCGGATATGAGTTATATCTTTCCGCGTCAGAGTAATTGCTCCGCGCGTCCGCATAGGCGAGTATAAGCTGTCGCATAGTGGCGGCGGTTTCAGAATGTGAAATTTCCAAGTCTTTACGCATAAAGAAGTTGTGATCAACTATCATGGCCGTTCGGTATCATATGCGCTGTCGAAGCCAAGGGGACTCCAATCCTTTTGGTATAATCCTTTTTTATAAAGGGGGGCTTTGTTATGTTGATCGTTCTGGACATAGGCAACACGACAGTCGTCACTGGGCTGTTTGACGGCGAGAAGCTGGAGGGACACTGGCGTTTCTCATCCCGCGACCAGACCAGCGACGAGGCTGGGCTGACGCTGCTCGGAATTCTCGCCTCAAATGGAGTGGACAGGAGCGGCATAGACGGGGCAATTCTGTCGAGCGTCGTTCCGCGGCTGGAGGAGGTGTGGCGGGATGCGATCGGGGGTTATCTCGGAGTCGCCCCCTTTATAGTGACGTGCGATCTGGACCTCGGCATAAAGATTGAGATTGACAATCCACGCGAGGTCGGGGCCGACCGCTTGGTTAACTCGGTGGCAGCGGTGAGTCTGTGCGGTTATCCGGTGGTCTCGGTCGATCTCGGTACGACGATCAACCTCGACGTCGTGTCCGACGAGGGCGCGTATATCGGCGGCGCGATAGCCCCGGGCCTCGAAGTTAGTATGCAGACGCTCTTCTCCAAGGCCGCGAAGCTGCCTCAGATAGCGCTCGCGTCGCCCGGGGCGGCAATCGGCAAAAACACCATCAAGGCCGTTCAGTCTGGGATAGTCTATGGATTCGCGGGGCTTGTCGATTCCCTCGTTGAGAGAGTATTCGATGAGCTGGGGACTAGGACGCAGGTTATAGCGACCGGAGGACACTCGGGGATCCTCGCGATGAACTCGAAGACCGTTACCAGGCTGGAGCCTTGGCTGACGCTCGAAGGGCTCAGGATAATATACGATCGCTGCAAACAACGGGCATGAACAGATTGGAGCGCCGAATCGGAGGAGTCGGGGTACGTTCGCCGATATGGCTCGCTCCGCTGGCCGGTGTGACCACCCGAACTTTTCGCGAGTTTCACAGGCGTTTGGGAGCTGGCCTCGTTCACACGGAGATGATCAGCGCGATCGGACTTACGCACGGGAACAAAAAGACAAGGGATATGATCGGAGACGATGACGAACCAGGACCGGTCGCGCTTCAGCTCTTCGCGCCGGACGGGGAGGAGCTGGTCAGGGGCGCCGGGATAGCGCTCGGTATGAGGCGCTTCGACGTAATCGAGATAAACATGGCCTGTCCAATGCCAAAGGTGACAAAGCGCGGATCCGGCGCGTATCTGCTCGAAAATCCCCGAGAAGCGGGAAGGATGGTGTCGGCTCTGAAATCGCTTGGCCTGCCGGTGTGGGTCAAGCTACGCAAGACGAGCCCCCAGGGGACGGCCGATTTCTGCCGCATGCTCATAGACTCTGGGACGGATCTGCTGATACTGCACGGCAGGACGCCAGCGCAGAGGTATGACGGGGCCGCCGACAAGGAGATAGTCTGCCGCATGGCCGGGATGTTCCCTGGAATGCTGGCGGCGAGCGGCGATTTTTACGGGCCGGAGGATGCCGGCGCGTATCTCGGCGCGGGTTGCGTCGCGGTACTGGCGGCACGAGGTTCGCTCCGTGACGCGTTCCTGATACCTAAGACGCTGGCGGCGCTGGGTTTCGAGATTAGCGAGGATATAAGAAAATATGTGAACCCCGCGCCCAGAGACCAGCTTGATGCTGTCATATCCATCGGAAGGGCTGGTTCGGCCCGCGAGGGCGAGCGGTTTGCGATTGTGCTCGCGCGAAGGATGCTCGCCGGCATGTTCAAGGGTTTTACAGGAGCCGGGACGCTGAGGCAGGAGTGCGCGGCGTGTAAAAAATGGGTGGACATGGAGGAGTTCCTGACCGGACAAAATGATATAATGCTTTAATGTATACGATTTTCATTACCTATCGTTGCCGAACATATTGGAAGGAGCAGGCCCTATGACGGATGAGAGCGGTTTGACAGACGGCCGGGACGCCTCTTTTGAGACGCCCGAGGATGAGATATTCACACAGAGAAAGAACAAACTGGAGCGCCTCCGCTGCGAGGAGGGGTATGACCCGTTCGCCAACGACCGGTGGGAGCCGAAGCAGACACTGGATTCCGTCAGGAAGCAGTATGACCGGCTTGCGCCAGAGGAGTCGTCCGCGGACGAACTGTCTGTGGCCGGCAGGGTCATGACGCTCCGCAGGCATGGCAAGGCGGCGTTCGCGGATCTGATGGACGAAACCGGCGCTGTTCAGCTCTACTTTCAACACGACGCGCTCGGCGAGGATGCGTACTCGTTCTTCAAAAAGTGGGTGGACAG
>JAIRWR010000067.1 GCA_031268885.1 Synergistaceae bacterium | reverse complement strand
CCAGATGGATTAGGCTGAAAATGGTAAACCGGATAATCCGCGTTAGGGCATCTCAGTTCAACGCTTCCGTCCGGCAGCATGTAAGTCCATCTCACGACAGCCTCATAAACCCCGTCCTTTACGCGTATGACGGATAAGAGAATATCGCCGTTTGAATAATGCTCGTCGGCATTGACCAGTGCAAAGAAGCCCTCATGCAAACCAGCCTCCGCCATTGCGTTTCCCCGGACGACTATGAAAAAGGGGCCGTATTTATCAGGAAGGTTTCCTATCCAGATGAGGGGGACAGTCACTTCATAAGCCATGTAATGATGTAAATCCAAGTTCTCAATTTCGAGAAAAGGCGGCAAATCGAGAACGGGCAAAATGATGCTGTATTTTGTGTTTATCTTCTCCATTGATTTCAATTTAGAAAAATCATCGAATACGATGAAAGGCATCAGAGATGGGTCGCTGGTCTTGCCCGTGAGAAAATTCACCGATGTCTGGAGCGCGTTAGCCAGCCGTTCCAGCATATCTATCATCGGAACCTGTTTGTCTTGTTCCCAGCGCCATACGGTGTTAGTTGAAACCCCGCACTTTTTCGCGAGGGTATCAAGCGTCAAGTCCAGTTTTTTCCTGAGTTCTTTCATGCGTTCGCCTATCATGACAATATTTTATACCAGAATAGAATAAAAAGTCAACGTCAGACATATTGATAATTATGAAAATAGCTATTAATTTTTCTACGTACTCTTGTAAAATATGGAAAATAAATTATCGAATGCCGCGTGACAGAGAGGTGAAAGTTTATGCGTGGATCAAAAAGAGCGAGAATAGAGGCGGGTTTTACGCTCAAATCCACGGCGAAAGAGCTTGGTGTGAGCGTCGTTACGCTCTGGCGGTGGGAGGCCGGGAAACAAACGCCGTCCATCGAGAAAATAGGGGAATTAGCCAGGCTTTACGGAGTTCCTATCCGGCGTCTCATAAAACCACCAAGGCCGACGCGGTACGAAATACGCAAATCGGAAACACTTGAGGATAATCAGAGCGTCTCCGGCGCGATACAGGGAGAGATTCGAAATGACGCGGGACAAAGTTAAAAGCTCAATAGAAAATTTCGTAGAGAGGATAACGTCGGGAGGCGCCAAAGCGGAAGAAATTGCCGTGCTTCCCGGGGTGCTGTCTGTCTACTGCGAATTCTACAGGGACAAAGTGCCGCAAGATGCCGGTACAGCCGAACTGCCACCTAATGCCGTGGTTATGGCCCAAGTTTTACCTCAATTTCCCGTAGACGGGCTTGTCGGAGTCAAGCAAGTCGCGTCGTTCCTTGGTTTGAGCGAAAACACCGTATGGCAAAAATTGAGAACCGAGCCTGGGTTTCCACAGCCTAGCGTAAGGAAACGCCGCATGACGCGTTGGGATGCTGTGAAAGTGAGGGAATATCGAAAGAAGGAGAACGTCGAATGAACGCCAATTTTTTGCCCGTCGTTCTTGAGACATTACCCGAAGAGCTGAAAAACCTACATCAGTGGGTACTATGGAGAGGTGCCGAGCGCGGTGGCAGATGGACAAAAGTGCCATACTCTATAACAGGACAGAGGGCATCCTCCACAGACAGCGCGACATGGGCTGATTTTGGCAGCGTTGTGGAACATCACGGAAGCGGCTCATTCGACGGGATCGGATTCGTATTCGCCGAAGGCGGCGGCCTGGCAGGTATAGACCTCGACCACTGCGTTGGAGTGAATGGGGAACTTGAGCCGAAGGCCGCGGCGATAGTCTGCGTTCTCAAATCCTACACTGAATACTCCGTCAGCGGGAGCGGCCTTCATATCATCGTTCGGGCGTCAGTTGAGCAAGGCATTCGCGCTTCATCGAGAGGCAGGTTGGACATACCTGTCGAGATTTATTCGTCACGCAGGTATTTCACGATGACCGGCAGTGTATACGGCAAGGCTGTGAATATCGCGCCCGCCCAAAACGTCGTCGATTACCTCTGCGAAGTCATATCTCCAGCTGCTGCCGATTCCGCGAATGACAAAACACAATCAGAGAAGGGCCGCAAGCGCCGATACCTCGGCAACGACGAACTGATACAAGCCGCTTTGTCCGCCAAGAACGGCGATAAGTTCGGGCGCTTATGGGGCGGTGACACGTCCATGTACGGGGGCGACCACAGCAGGGCAGATGCCGCGCTTCTCAGGATGCTGCTCTCTTGGACGAAGGATGACATTGAACGCGCTGACTGCCTCTTTCGGCAGAGCGGCTTGTACCGCGAAGAAAAGTGGGACAAACGCCCGGATTATCGCAAACGAACTTTTGAATTTATCATGGGCAAGGGCAGGATATAAACCTTGAGTGAAAATAACGTCCTCTCCATCGATGACTTTACGAAAGGCCTGGAGCGCGCCGCATCCGGGGACAGCGAGACATCCGCCGCGCAGACCGAAACGCCTGAACGTCAATCCAACGTCGTGGTGCTCAGGCGGATTTGTTTCGACTGCGGAGTGAAAGCCTTCTATCCTATCAACGTGGAAGGTGTTTTCGTCAGATACCCGAGAAGCGCCCACTTCGAGATCAACAGCGTGCGATCCAGGCGTTTCAAGGCATGGCTGTCAAAGAAATTCCTGACTTATCAGGGAACCGAGGCGAAGTCCGCCGATATAGACGGCACTATTGTGCTGCTGGAGGACGACGCGGTAGACGAGCCACGACACGAGATATACACGCGCCTTGCGGGACACGAAGGGAAAATTTACGTGGATTTATGCAACGACGAGTACGAAGCGATAGAGGTGGACGGCACAGGCTGGCTGATTATACAGAATCCCCCCGTGTGGTTCGCGCGCCATCAGTCCATGCGGCCTCTCCCATATCCAGCGCCGGACGGTTCCCTCGAACGCCTGCGCGAGTTCTCGAATCTGAGCGGCGAGGATTTTATTTTGTTCGTGTCGTGGGTCGTCTCATCGGCTAACCCGGACGGCCCTTTCTTTGTCCTCTCCATTTCAAGCGAGCACGGCAGCGGGAAATCAGCCCTTTCAACAGTAGCCAAGAGCATCCTCGACCCCAACTCAGCCATGAGATTAGCCCCGCCGAAGGACGGCGACGCTGTGTTCGCCACGGCGTCTGCTCAAAGGGTATTGATCTACGATAACCTGAAGAAGATAGACCAGAATTTCAGCGACGTGCTCTGCCGCCTTGCCACTGGAGGGACTATATC
>JAIRWR010000007.1 GCA_031268885.1 Synergistaceae bacterium | reverse complement strand
TATAATTGTTACAAGCCTTCTACCGATGGCAACCTCCTTTCGTAGTGGTGTACTAAAGGATTATATACATCGATAGAAGGCTTTTCAACTTCTTAATGTGAGAACTTTGAACTCTCCAGTTATCGCAAAGAGCGCAGAATTGCCAATCGATAAGATTCGCGAACTTATGAACTAAGATATCACCCAAGTCCGCTGATACACCGCATATCCCCCGCGCCGAAACTCCGAACGCGGGGGGATTTTTTAACGTCTTGCTTTAATGCTGGAGAAGTAGCGTTTCTGGTCTATGGGGGAGGCGATCTTGTCATAATTCACACGCCTCAACGGGTCTACCATGTAGTGATCTTCCGATATTCCTGGTCCAGCCGTGTTGAAGAATTTTTTCACAGCGCGAACTCGCACCCTTCACGCCTCCTCCCCATAAACCACGCTCCCACAACTAAACCCAAGTCACTACAGCAGTTTGTTGTACTCGCTCCACTGACCGATATCCACCCACTTACGGTGTACCGGGAACACCCCGACCTTCATGCCGTTCGAGACGGCATCTTCTATCAGGTGCGTCATGTGGTACATCCCGTCCTGCCCGCGTCCGCTATTTATCAGCCCGAGACAGTCGGGCTCTATTATGTAGATACCGGCGTTCACTATGTAATGTATGTCCGGCTTTTCGTCTATCGCGGCGAATTTTCCGTCCTGTATCTTTATCACGCCATATGGGATGCTGAAGTTCTTCAACACACCCACAACCGTTATAGCGTTGCCCTGCTTAACATGCTCCCTGTATGCCGACCTGTAGTTCATCTCCACAAGGATATCGCAGTTGGTCAGGAAAAATGTCTCCTTCAGCGTGCCGCCCATCAGAGCCAGACTTCCAGCGGTACCCATGAAACCTGGCTCCTCCATGTATTCCATGCCGTAGGGCAGGTCTCGCTCGGCGAAGTAGCTCTTGATGAAGTCCTTCTTGTAGTTTACCGACAGGACGAACTTTTCATACCCCTGGCCGTAGAAAGAGTTCATTATCAGCTCCAGTATCGGACGGTCGCCTATGGGCAGGAGGGGCTTTGGGACAATTCTCGTTATCGGATCAAGCCTCGACCCTCTGCCCCCCGCCATGACGACCACTTTGTTCACAGCCGGCGACAGTTCATTTTTCGAGAGCACGTCCTCGATGAAAATAATGTCCACCGCCCTGCCGCGGTCGTCCGTTATCGGAACCCGGCGGATTCCCATCTCCTCATAAAGGGCCAGCGCCGCTTCCCTGTCGTAACGCCGCAGGGACTTGAAATCTCTGTTGCATATTTCATATATGGCGTTCGACATCGGCACGCCAACGTATATGGCGCGCCTGATATCTCCGTCGGTCACAGTTCCGACCAGGCGTCCTTCATCGTCGGTCACGAGCAGTATCTGGATGCTCGCCTCGTTCAATATCTGGATCCCCTTAAGGATCGTATCTCTCATCGACACCCTCGCGGAATCCGCTATCCCCCGGCCGATCTCATCACAAGACATCAGATACTCACCTGCCTGGCTGTTATCCTCGCGGGAACACCCATCGCGATACTCCCGGCTGGAACGTCCGACACCACCACCGCGCCCGCGGCCACAAGACAGCCCTCCCCAATCCTCAACCCCTGGATTACAGTCGCTCCGCTGCCTATGTGAGTGCCGTCGCCGACGGACACGAGGCCGGACAGGGTCGCGCCGGGCGCTATATGCGAGTGGTTCCCTATCACGCAGTCATGATCCACCGACGCCGAGGTGTTTATTATTGTATTGTCGCCAACATCACATCCATGCTGCACAACCGCGCCCGTTATTATCTGGCAGCCCTCCCCAAAGACAGACCGCTTTGACAGGCGCGCGCCATTCGATATTACCGGACAAAACTCATACCCCAGTGACTTGAACATCTCGAAGACCTTCCTTCGAAGCGTTGTATCCCTCACGGAACCTATTCCGTTTATCAGCCTGACATCCGACGGCGTGAAATTGCGCGTCAGAAAGCCGTCGTCGCCCAATACGCTCACTCCAAAGATACGACTGCCTATCGCGTCCGTATTCCTGTCCACAAAACCGACCAGTTCAAATCTCTCCGGCTGGGAGAGCACTATATCACCCAACACCCTTCCATGCCCCCCGCAGCCTATTATAATAACCCTTCGAAAATCGTTCATGACTGGATTTCGATCCGCTCGTCCTCGTCATAGTCTTTAAGCGACTTCAAGCCGAGATACCTCCAGTATTCCGACGGGGCAATGCCATCCCCCGGGCGTTTTACGCCCAAATTCTCGACGGTGAACGACTCGCCGGCACGTATCGGCTTGAGCGCCGTTAGGCTCTTGCGGACGACAACCCTATTGCCCGCCTCGCTCATGGCTGGAAGTTTCTCCCGGCTGCCGAGGATCTCCTCGACTGTCCTGATGCCCTTCACCATCTCCGCGAGTTCATCGGGCGTCGCCGATGCTTTATGGTCGGGCCCCGGCAGATTCTTGTTCAACGTAAAGTGCTTCTCAATCACGACTGCCCCTCGGGCGGCCGCTGCTATGGGGACTATTATCCCCTCCGTATGATCGGAATATCCCGCTGGCAGTTGAAATTCATCCACAAGCGTATCCATAGCCCTCAGGTTGACGTCGCCAAATGGAGCGGGGTACTGGGTCGTACAGTGAAGTAAGATGACACTGTCCCTCAAGTAATCCTGACCTTCCCGGGATGTAAACGCTTCCTCCGCCGCCTCTCTCCCGGGAGTGACCTCTCTGTTTATAGCACCGAGAAGAAACATGCCGAGAGCGTCTCTCACCTCTCCGGCGGTCGCCATCCCGGTGGAGATTATCACCGGCTTGCCAGTGCCGCCTATCTTCCATACAAGGGGCCAGTTCGTGATCTCCCCGGATGGGATCTTCAGCCTGGCAACTCCAAGGGAGACCAGCAAGTCCACGCTCTCGGCGTCGAATGGCGTGGATAGAAACTCTATCCCGCGCGTACCGCAGCGCTTAATAATCAATCTGTGATCCGCCTCGGACAGCTCGTACTTACGCAGCATTTCAAGCTGCGACTCGTCCTCTCCGGTTGCGGATATCTGATATTCGGCCTTGCCGGCGCGAGACGAGGCGAGCGATCCCGGACTGAAAGTCTGAAACTTTATCACGTCCGCCCCTGCCCTGGCCGCGACGTCAACCATCTCAAGCGCCATATCCAAGGATCCGTTGTGGTTCACGCCCGCCTCGGCGATTATCAGAACCTTTCCACTCTCTCCGCGCCTGATCTTCACCATGCCGACCAACCGCCATCCACCACGATATTCTGGCCCGTCACATACGCCGACAGATCGCTCGCGAGGTACGCAGCCGCTCCCTTTATATCCTCCTCGGCCGCCATGCGGCCCATGGGAGTGCGCGCGACGTATCTTTCGATGAAGGAGCGCGGCTGTCCCCTCTCCACTCCGCCAGGGGTTATGGCGTTGACCCTCACGCGCGGAGCGAGGGTCGTGGCGAGCCATCTTGTCAACTGCAACAGTCCTCCCTTGCTCGCTCCATACGCCGCCGGGTTGTTCATGGAGGTTCCCTCGTAAAGGGCTGGCGCCTGCCCCATCACTCCGTATATCGACGCGATATTTACGATACTGCCATGGCCTGACGCCTGGAGCAGATGGACCAACTTCTTGACGAGAATAAACGGGGCCGTCATGTTGACCTCGACGGCACGTCTCCACGTCTCAACACTCTGCCGTTCGAACGGCTCGTTCCAGCCATCCAGGTCGGACGTGCCCACGAAGGCGGCGCAATTTACCAGAATATCGAGCCTCCCCGTGAACGATTCGACGCGCGGGACCAGATTACAGTCCGCCTCCGCCCGCTCCAAATCCACATCGATATACGCGCACCTCGCGCCCCGGCGAGTCTTTAAATCCTCACAGAGGACCTCGCCCAGCTTCCCATCTCTATCCAGCAGTATCAGGTCCGCTCCGGCCTCCGCCAGGCCATCCGCTATCGCGGCGCCTATATGTCCGGCCCCGCCGGTTACAAGGGCGGTCCGGTCCTTTAATGATGAGAGTTCGCGCAAGTCTCTCACCCGCCAGTCCTCCTTCGAATTAAAAACTCCGCGAAGTCGAAGTCCAGCTGGGTATCTATATCCGCCGCGCGTTCAGCCGGGACGATTATCGACCTCACGTCTCCCTCCATCAAGGAGCCGCAATCCATCACGTATCGAGATTTCGCGGCATACGCTACTGTGGTCATATCGTAGACCGGAGGCGCGTCCTGCCTCCGCTCCACTCCTCCGGGGAACGCGGCGAAGAGGCGTGTGCGCCCGGACTCGTCCCGCGTCGCCATGTTGAAATACGGGCTTCGCGACGAAGGCGTCACGCTGATAACTATATCGGCGTCAGTCTCGGCCAGCATATCGACTGCCGCGTCTATGTCGCCCGGAGAGCGCAGCGGCGATGTCGCGGGCGCCGATACCAATATGCCGGGCATGGTTCCTTCTCTTTTGGCCTCGGACAGAGCGTGCTTCCATGCCAGAACCTCTGGAGACGAATCCGACGCCAGCTCCGCCGGGCGCATAAATGGAACCTCTGCGCCGTACTCCGCGGCGACTCTGGCAATGTCACGGTCGTCGGTCGAGATTATGACGCGGCTGACGTACCTCGACTCCCTGAGCGCCTCTATCGAATAGGCGATCAGCGGCTTGCCGTGCATCGGCTTTATATTCTTGCCGGGGATCCCCTTCGATCCTCCTCTTGCGAATACATATCCGTAACAGAGATTCCCATTGCCCTTCATACCGATATCCTCATCCCTCCGTCGGAACTCTCCTTCGCCGCGAGAACGAGTTCTACCACCCGCCTGCCCCTCGAAAGCGGAACGAGCGGGACGCTCTCCCCGCGAACGCAGGAGAGAAAGTGCTTCATCTGCTCCATGTAGGCCCTGTCCCCCTCGCCGGCTTCTCCCTGAAAACGGAGGCGCGGCTCTGTATCGTTCGCCAGACGAATGTAAATAGTATTTTTCATAAAATCGAACGAGAGAATTCCCTCGGTTCCCGCAATCCTGCAGCTTCGAGTGACGGCCTTCTGAAGCATATTCATATGTATCACGGCTGTCGCTCCATTCGCGCCCTCCAACATGATATCGGCCCTGTCCTCAGCGTCCATATCCAGGATACCGCTCTTCGCGCGGCCGCAGAGGACGTATCGGGCCCCCCCCAAGAGCCTGTCGGCATACTCTATCTCGTGGCTGAGCTCTAGCAGAACACCACCACCCAGGCTTGAATTGGCGCTCACAGTGTCTCTGTAATCGGCTCCGGGACGCCACAGCGGCAGGTACTGTCCGACCTCCGCGAATACAGAGATCACCCCGCCTATCTCGCCTGAGCCGGCCATGCCGGCCAGACGGCTTAAAGGGACAAGATAGTTCATATTATACGCGATAAGGACCACAACACCATTCTTCTCACATGAGGAGATCAGATCGTCCACTCCGGCCAGATCGGCGGACAGGGGTTTTTCTATCAGCATATGAGTCCCGAGGTCCGCCATAGCCAGAGCCTGCTCGATGTGTTTTGTCGCGGGCGAGGCAAGGACGGCGATATCCGGCGCGAACCTTTTGACCTCGTCAAAATCAGTCGTCACGCCCGCCCAGGCGTGTTCGGGCTTCAGCGGGAGCTCTCTCTCCCTGCAGACCAACAGATCTATCGACTCCCTTCCGATCATGGAATCAATTATGCCGATATGACGGCGCGCTATGGAGCCATAGCCTATGACCGCTACTCTCATGTCATTAGAACTCCAGATCACGGAACTTCTTCCCGCCTGCCGGAGGGCGGTATCCGAGCAGCGCATCCGCTATGGCGGCCGCCGTACCGTCCTTCTCATAAGGGTTCACGCAGCTCGACGCGACTTCCTTAAATTCCGGCGACAGGGCGCGTCCTATCGCCGCCGTTATCTCACGCGCCGACGCGCCGCAGTCTATCACGGATTCGGCGCGGATGCGCCCCTTCTGTCTGTCGCCTATGTTCACAGTGGGAATTTTAAACGACGGCGCTTCTATCAGGCCGCTCGAAGAATTGCCTATGACGGCGTCGAAGTGTTTCAGGACGCTCAGATACCTGGCCTGTCCAAGGGAGACAAACGCGCGGCGTCCCTCACGGTTTGCGCCGGCGTAGTTGTCTATCATATTTATCACGCTTCTGCCTCCAGCGTCGGAGTTGGGATATGTAAAGACAATCCTGGCGCCTGGGAACCCGCCGAGCGCGGAGAGCAGCGCGGCACAGCCCTCCTCCGGCGATTCGCCCAGAGTGGACGGGTGATATGTCACTAGAAGATTAATCGCGCCAAGCTCCATGCCAAGCGACGCCGCCAGCTCCCCGCGGTCCATCAGCCTCGTCCGCCTCAGGTGCTCCAGCCCCAGCGCGCCCACGTTGAAAACGCTCTCGGCGTCCTCGCCAAGCTGTATTACTCGCCTACGATACGCCTCAGCCGAAGTGAAGTGCAGGCAGGACATCTTGGTTATCGAGTGGCGGATGGCCTCGTCGATAGCCCCTTCCGTGGTCTCCCCGCCCCCTATGTGGGCCGTCGGTATCCCGGCGAAATATGCCGCTATGGCCGCGGCCAGTATCTCATACCTGTCCCCCAGGACGATAACCAGGTCGGGCCGCAGTCTCTCATACGCGTCTGAAAAGCCGATCAGGGCAAGTCCCGCCGACTTCGTGACGCCGGACGCAGTATCGGCGGACAGCAGCATCTCGACCTTGGCGTCGATCGTAAACCCGTCCTCCTCAATTATCCTGTACGTCAGCCCGAACTCCGGCGAAAGATGCGCTCCGGTCGCTACGATCTGGAGTTTCACGTCTTTTCTGCCACTCAACTCTTTCAGCAGCCAGTAGAGTATCCCGTACTCCGCCCTTGTTCCGGTCACAACGCAGATTTTTTTCATATATGCCTCCATGCCGCCCTACACCGCGTAGATATCGGTCTTGAACCGGTCGCCGTTTCGCCTTATCCACTCTATCGCGGCGGACAGACCATCCGTCAGGGAGACCTTTGGGCTCCAGCCCAGCGAGCGGGCGCGCGACGCGTCGGAACAGAGCCGTTCCACCTCGCTGTTCGCAGGCCGCAGGCGCGATTCGTCGCGCGCGATTTCGGCGTAGATCCCGATGATATCGGCTATCTTCCGGGCAAGGTCGCCGACCGATATTTCAAGCCCGGTTCCGAGATTCGTCACCCTGCCGGCCGAATCGTCGTGCAGGCCGGCCTTGATAAAACCCTCCACCGTATCCGTCACGAAGTTCAAGTCCCGCGTCGGCGTCAGGCTTCCGAGCTTTATCTCCCTCTTTCCGGCCAGAAGCTGGCTCGCTATCGTCGGAATCACGGCCCTGGCGGACTGCCTGGGGCCGTAAGTGTTGAACGGGCGGACGACGGAGACCGGCGTGCCGAACGACCTGTAGTACGATATCGCTAGCTGATCCGCCCCAGACTTGCTCGCGGCATATGGCGATTGAGGGTTCACCGGGTGCGATTCGTCTATCGGCACATACTGAGCCGTGCCGTATATCTCGCTCGTGGAGGTGTGGACTACCTTCGAAACGCCAAATTGCCTGCACGCCTCCAGAACGTTGTACGACCCCTCTACGTTCGTCCTTATGTACGCCAGCGGGGATTTGTACGAATATGGAATGCCTATGAGCGCCGCCAGGTGGAATACCGCATCCATGCCGCTCACAGCCAGCGCCACGCTGTCCGTGTCGCGGATGTCCCCGGAGACGATCTCCATCTCCCGCCTCAGATCGCTCGAATCCAGCCAGCCCCAGGACGACGACGAATTATACCTCACGAACGCCCTCACCTCGTGACCGTCCCTGACCAGGCGCTCACAGAGGTGAGACCCGATAAATCCTCCCGCGCCAGTTACAAGTGCCTTCATGTTCTTCACCAACCCTAATTCGAAATCAGCCGACGCGAACCTCGCGTATAAACGCGGGGAGAGGGTCGCCCCTCTCCCGCGCTGTCTTCTTTCTCAAGCGGTTCTTATATTCTCGTTAAGTCCCTTAGCCCCTCAGCAGCGAGAGCACGTTCTGCGGCAGCTGGTTGGCCTGCGCCAGCATCGATGTGCCGGCCTGGCTCAGGATGTTGAGCTTGGTGAACTCCATCATCTCCTTGGCCATATCGACGTCGCGTATGCGGCTCTCCGAGGCGACAGTGTTAGTAGCAGCGGTCGTCAGGTTGCTTATGGAGTGCTCCAAGCGGTTCTGATACGCGCCAAGCCTTGCGCGCTGCCTGGAGACCTTGCCGATGGCGTTGTCGATCTTGCCTATGGCCCGCGTGGCGGACTCCCTGTCGGTCACGACTATGTTGTGCACGCCCAGCGAGAGCGCGCTCATGTCCCCTATGTCGAGCCCTATGTCCTCGCCCTCGTTCGCGCCGGTCTGGAAGACCGTGGTGTTGTCCGTGAGGTGGAGGATGGTCTCGTAGGCGTTATTGTTCTTCAGGAGGTCGAAGGTCCTCGTGATATCGTTCCACTCCACGCTGATATTGGCCATGGAGTCGAAGACGACGTCAATGTTGGGGTGAATACCCGCGACCAGCATGTTGCCGCTGATCTTGCGCTCGGACATAACAACCTTCGACGTGTGCGCGTCCTGTATTGTGACGTAGAACGTATTCTCCCTGCTCTCCTGTATGGTATTGAGTGAGAACGCCTTGATGAGGTCCTCGTCGCCCGAGATGGTGAGCGCTCCGTCCGTGCCTGGTACCAGCGATCTGATGACAAACGTTCCGGCCACTGACTCCGATGTCGCGGCCTCCGGGTCCTCAACGAAGTTGACAAATTTGTCCGCGTCCTTCACCACATATCTGGACTGCCCAAGGCCGTAGGCTATGGCGTCGTTCAGCTTGGCCTCGACGTCCGCGAGGGAGTCCGTCGCGTACAGGGTTACGGTATACGACTTGCCGTCGCCCTGGTAGATGGTTATATCCTGCGGATTGTTCAGCATGAACGTTCCGTTGGAGTCCCAGAACTTGTCTATGTCGCGGAGCTTGACGTCAGACTTAGCCACCTGGCCTATATAGGCGGCGTCGAAGGTAGCCAGAATGGCGTTCGACGTGAACGACGATATCAAGTTATTGAAGTTCTGAGCCAGATCTAGAACGACGTCTCCCTCGTAAACCTTGCCGTTAAGTTCGTTGACGTAGAAGTTGCGCATGTGGACCGCTCTGCCGGCCACCGCGGAGGCTATGACGTTGTATGTAAGCGTGCTGTTGCCGTTAAGCACGCCCGAGCCCCAATGATCCGGCCATGTCTGGTTCTGCTCTCCGTTCAGGTCGATGTACGTCTCGTACGCACTGGCCGCGTTGCCCGCCTTGGCCTGTATGTTGTAAACCAGCTTGTCCCCCTTGGAGAAGTCGCTTACGGATGCCGATCTGAGATCGAAATCAAGGAGAATTCCCTCCGCCGAACCACCCAGCCAGACTCTGTTGGAGCCCTTTGCCACGGAAATTTCATCCATCAGGGTATTGACGACGCCCTCCTTGGACAGAAGGTTTATCGTCGCCTTCACGATAATGGCGCTCACATTCGGGGCGGTGTCCACCACCTCGAAGAGGATGTTGGCGTTCTGGTCCGCTTGCCTGTCGCCTATGTAGAAGTTGGAGTCCGTGCCGTACTTGCCGACAAGCCTGGCGCCGTCGTCCCCTACGGTTACTGCGGGACCAAACTCAAAGTCAAACGTGGATCCGGCCATATCCTTCAGAGCGGCAATACTCGGATTGGCGAGCGTGACGGTCGCGTTCAGCCCGGCAGCGGCAGTACCGATTGTAAACGAGCCTCCTGCCAGGGAGCCAGCGGAGACTATTCCGCTGCCGTTTGCAATAATAGTATTTCCATTCGAGTCTTTGAACTCGTACTTATAGCTGAGCCCTTCCGCGGTCTCGATGTAGTCACCGAATACAATCCAGCCGGTTCCCTCCGCTGTGACTGTGCCGAACCCTCCCACGCTGACATTACTTAGGGGAGCGGGGGTCCGCTGCGTCACCGCGCCCTCCGTAACAGTCGAGGCCATGCTGAACGAAGCATTGCTGTTCGAAGCCGCTGCGCTGGCACGAGATTTTGAGAGATCAATATTGTAGGAATATCCTCCGACCTGGAAGGTAATATTATTGCTTCCGGCATCAGCCGAAACTGTGAAGGAGCTGTAAATCATACCCTCCCTGGCTCCGCCGCTGACCGTCGCTACTATGTTGAGTTTAACGGCGCTAGCTGGCAATCCCGTGCTGCTGACAACTGTAATACTAAAATTCATCCCCGGCGCGTGATCGTCAGCATTGTTGGTCAAGCTGATTTTAATGCCGCTGAGCTCAGATGCGCCATTGATATTAGCCGCGTAGCTCTGAATTTCGAAATGGACGACAACTGTTCCGGTGACATCGTTGCCAAGCCCGGAGGTCAGAGTGAAGTTAAGCTCGGCGCCGCCAGCCAATTTGAGAGAATTAGTCGCATCTCCCGCGACATGCTCCCCTGACGCGAATAAAACGTAACGATTATTGTCGGTTGCGCTGCCAATCAGATTACCACTTGGATCATAGTACCTGACTCCGATCACCGTAAATGCGCTTTGAGTAGTGCCTGAGATATCCAACTCGATTTTACCATTGCTTGCCCCGAGGATAATCGGGTTATTTGAGACGGATACTTTGAGGCCATTCAGTTCCGGATAGGAAACGCCGCCATTGACAGCGCTTGTGGATAATACCCATGGCGCCTGATTAATATTCGCCGCGGCTACATTATATGTAATTTGCATGCCTACCTGCAGCGCGGAGATTTGAACACTGCCAAGAGCGCCTCTCATAACAACAGCGGCTGTAATATCCGCGGCGCTCGCGTAAATCAAGACCTGCTCGTTGTTAGCGCCCGCAACGCCTGCCCCCAGCGTGACGGAGGAGACGTCTACGGCGCTCACATTGCCGTCGCTGTTTAAGCGAAGAATACTGAATTCGACTGTCCCGTTATTGATCTGATCGACCGTGAATGTGTATGTGGCGGCCGCGCTCTGATAGTTGAAGATCTGTACTCCTAGCCCCTTCAGCTCCTCAGCCCCGCCAGCGGCGTTCATCGTCGCTGGATCGACACCGGCCGGCTTGATATTCGAGTCGCTGCCCAGCGATACAGTATAGCTGCCCGCCGGGAGGTTGTTCACGCTGATTCCGAGGATGCCAGCCCTGCTGTTGATGTTGACGTTCATTATCACGTCTGGATGTTTTATCTTGAATATGTCGGACTTCTGCACCTGTGCCTTGCCAGGGTCCGCGTTGATCCTGATTCTGTAGTTGCCCTCGGCAGCGGCCTTCTGGCCGAACTGATCTATAGTGCGAAGCCCTCCGTTGATTATCGCCTTTGTGTTGAGGTTGTCCGACGACCAGAGCGCGGCGCTTGATCCGTCAAGGAGCTTCTTCTTGTTGAACTGCGTTGTGGAGGCTATGCGCGAGATCTCGTCCTTCAGCTGGTCGATCTCCAGCTGGATGTAACCGCGGTCCTCCTGCGTCAGCGTGTCGTTGGCGGACTGGACGGCCAGCTCTCTCATGCGCTGGAGGATGGAATGTGTCTCGGAGAGCGCCCCCTCCGCAGTCTGGATCATGGATATGCCGTTCTGAGCGTTTGACACCGCCTGGTTCAGGCCGCGAATCTGGGAGCGCATCTTCTCCGAGATAGCCAGTCCAGCCGCGTCATCCGCCGCGCTGTTTATACGGAGCCCTGTGGACAACTTCTCGATGGTCTTCGAGAGAGAGTTGTTGGTCGCGGTTAACGCGTTGTAGCTCTGGAGAGCCGGGATATTACTCATAATTCGCATGGTGAAATACCTCCCTGTTCAAGATAATCCCCCCGGCTCGAAACCAGGGAAATATTTTTTTGGTGAAACCGGCCGCGCGCATCTAGCCTGACACGCGCCCTGCGCCGTTTGTAATACTGCACGACACGCCGATTCGTGTTCCGTCAGATAATTATCGTCACTGGGGGAGGATACCTTTACAAGTAAAATCGAGGAATGGAAGAAAATATATAAAAGTAACGTTCCATTACTAAAGACGCGGCTCCGGCCGGAGTCGCGTCTTTGCCAACTATAAATCAGAAGTTTGAAGTTGTAGAATTATTCAGCGGAAGACTTCCTCAGATACTTAGCAAGCGTCAACAGCAGAAGGAACGATTGGGTTTGCCGAATGCTGGGGAGTCATAACGGTTCAGCAGGTATGGCACAGCGGTATTATCCTCCCCCAACGGGATCAGCTCCGAACCCAGCAGACCGATATCCACTCTGCTCCAGCCCGCCCCGATCATCTCGATCACCTTCATCTCGGCCCATGGGTCGTTTGCCGTGGACCGCAGGGTAACGTGAACCGACGCGGACCGAAATGTTTTTATCCTAGTCTGGACATGCGAGTCGTTCAGCTTCACGCCGCTGACTACAGCCCCGTGTCCCTCCTCCATAACACAGTCAAAGCGGAACGAGTACTGGCGCGAATCCAGAACTTCGCCTGGTTTGCGCGCTCCAAATATCTCCTCGGCCATCTTAGGGTTGTTATACCCTCCAGTGCCGCAAAGGTCGCATTCGATCTCGATCAACCGCACGTCGTCGCGCGTTACGGAGCCGTGCGCGCTGTCGCCTATGCGGGCCAGGCTGATGCATTCCGCGTTCTTCCTGGGCAGATCCGCAATCTCGCGCCCCATCAGAACTCCGTTGTCAGCGCCCTTCAGCAGCGTTCCCAGGTTGTACTCGCCGGGCCGCCCGTTGTACATGGCGGTCAGGACAAGGCCAGCCTCATGGTACCTGGACGAAAATGTCGGATCGAACACATTGATAATATAAGCGCGAACCACAGGAGAGACGTACTCCAACGGCGGCGGCAGCACGCTTCTGACCGTCGCTGGGTTTGTGGTCCAGGCCGCGAAAATACCCTCGCAGTCGTACATCCAGGATGCGGCGTTCTCCTTGCCGCGGAAAAAATCCATCTCCTCCTTAGAACGAACAAAACTGTAATTTTTCTTGGTGTCCCACATACTCTCTTGCATAGTCTCACATCCGTATCAGTAAGATATTTGCGTCGAAGCCGCCAATATTTCGTAAACAGCGCTTCTTGTGAATAATTTACAATCCCTTTCAAAAACTCTCAATTGTATATATACTTGGTCAATGCTAGTCATTTATCGCGGCCAGACTTCGGTTTATGCTGACGCCAACACGCGTTAAAACGAGAATCAACGTGATTAGAGATAAACAGACTGGGGGAGAATCGCAGTGGAAGCCATTCAAGCAACGCCTCAAACTATCCAGGAAGTTTTCACTAAGTCTTATCTGATCCCTGACTATCAGAGACCATATTTGTGGAAAAAGGAACAGTGCGAGATGCTGTGGTTGGATTTATATGATTTTGCTGATACAGACTCAGGTCAGAACGAGCGATACTTTTTGGGCAACATCGTGCTTTACGAAGAGGACGGCTGTTATTGCGTCGTGGACGGTCAACAGAGGCTTATCACGTTGACTCTGCTGATGCGCGCTATTTTCGACAAAGTACGGACATATGACAAACTTCAAAGGTGTCTGTTTGAGTTCGACGACGAAACAGGTAAAAACACAGGCGTAATGAAAATCACATCTCAGGTTATAGGCGAGGAACGAGATTGGCTTGAGAGAGTCCTGATCTTCAATCAGGCTGATGGAGATAATCACTACGCTAACAACTACAGGCTTTTTAAAACTCTGATAGAAAACTGGCTTTCCACAGCGGATAACACAGCGCTCAAATCATTTATCGCGACGCTTTTGAACAGGGTTATGCTGCTTCCGATCAAGTGTGGCGCATTGGATCACGCGTTAACTATATTTGAGACTATTAATAATAGAGGGTTAAACCTTGAGGATACGGATATTTTTAAGGCTAAACTTCACAAAAACGCCGCGTCGGAGAGTAAAGAGTTTGTGTCGAGATGGAACTTAATAGAATACCCAAAGGAGGACATATTCCGCGTATACATGCATATTTTGAGAGGCAGAGAGGGGATAACCGAGAAGGAGAGCGCGGTTAGATCCTTCTTTATCGGTTACGGCCAAGCCTCGCGTAACTCTCGTTTCAATGATTGGCGGGCAGTGACGAATGACATAGAAAGAGTGGAGGCATGCCAATACTATTATCACTGTCCGATGGATCCGCCTGACTGCGACAACTGCCCGCGCCAAACAGCGTGCGAATGGCTGCACGTACTTTGCTATTATCCGAACCAGTATTGGCAGTACCCAGTTTACAATTATCTCTTCAAGCATCTCGGCAACGACGGCACACTTACTGAAGAGGACTCGGAAGATTTCTCCATCCTCTTGCAGGAAACGATTCGCTATTGTTACATAAAATCGATCCTTTATAACTCTGTGAACGTAATTAAGGATACGATATTCAAGGTCTGCGCGGAGATATGGTCAGGCGGCGACTATGCCACCCATTATACCGATGCTCTGAAGGATGATTTTAAAAATATAAACCGTGCTCTCCATGACAATAAATTTGAGCGTAGCGTCCACGGGTTATGCCTTCTCCATGTATATCTAAACAAAAAACAATATCCTCTGCATCCTCTGCCAGAGGATATACATGTTGAACATATTCTGCCCAAGAAGTGGAATAACTATGACAGTTGGACAGATGAAACTTATAAGACAGACGTTAATAAACTGGGAAATCTCGTTATACTGGAGAAAAAGCTGAATATCAGCGCACAAAATGAGTTTTTCTCCAGGAAACAACGTCAATATGAAAAATCGTCCGTTATAGAGGCCAACATGCTCTGTCAGTTGGAGCAGTGGGATAAAACCGCGCTGGATAAAAGAAATGATCGTGTTATCAAAGAGCTAATGAAATTTTTCAGAGCGGATCATTATGAAGCGAGGAGGTAGTCTCCGAACCCGCTCGGCACTTTCACCATCTTAACACTACAACGCGCATAAGATTCTTAATCCTGTATTTATGCGGGTTCCAAAAATTATGCGGGATTATGCAGCCTTGTTCTTATGGTTCTACAGATGATTGTGTGCGTTGTAGTGTTAATCCTTAAATTGACAGCAGTGCTCTCCAGAAATGAAAAACTGCTTGAAATTATCCACAAATTGATTCGTGACGGCATAACGAAAACTGGCGAATAAACTGAAATCTTCAATAAGGAGTATTGCATCGAAGTGCCTCAGCATATCGTCACAGAGCTTAAATACTGCGACAAAATGAAGCGTTATGGGCTGTAATTAAAAGAATTTCGGCATATAATTTTCCAGTGGCAGTTCTTGTGCTAAAGGACAGCACCAATATGTCGACACCATCGACATATTCTCTTGATATGTCGATTTTGGATCAAAAAATCGACATATCGTTCAGACTGGTTATCGCGTGAGAATATCAAGAAGCGCCAGATGCTTATAAATACTCTCTCTGCCTCTTTTCTCACTTTGAAGAATGCCTAAACGCTCAAGTTCTTTCAAATATAAAGACGCACTCTGCCGTTTGGCTATGCCGGATTCCGTTAAAAACGATATTTTACAATACGGCTGCGCGAATATCGCCTCAACGAGCTCTTTTGAATATACCTTCGGCGCTTTTTCCCTGCAAATCCGTACTGTGTTCTCGAACAAATTACGGATAGCTTCGACCCTTTCTTTTGTCCAGACGGCGGTTTCCTCAATGCCTTTCAAGACATAGAGTATCCAGGGCTCCCAGGCATTCCTCTCTGTGACATTATGGAGCAGCCTGTAGTATTCACTTTTCGTGCGGATGATATATCGGCTGAGGTAAAGAACTTGAGAGTTCAAAGTTTGTAAATATCATGCCGCATTCGGTAGGTCGGGATC
>JAIRWR010000129.1 GCA_031268885.1 Synergistaceae bacterium | reverse complement strand
TGATAGGGGCGGAGGGAGAGGAGGAGATCGAGATGATTGCGGCTAAGACGGAAGAGATGAAGATGGCGGTAGGCCGTCTGAAGCAGCTCAGCGCTGACGAGCGGACGAGGATGATCTTCTAGGCGAGGCAGCTCTACCTGATGGACGAAGCCACTCGCCGTTACGAGGCCAGGGCCGAGGGCAAAGCTGAAGGCAGGGCCGAGGGCGAGGCAAGAGGCAGGGCCGAGGGCGAGGCAAGAGGCAGGGCCGAGGGCGAGGCAAAGGGCAGGGCTGAAGGCAGAGCTGAGGGTGAGGCAAAGGGTAAGTTGGAAATGGTGAGACGGATGTTGCTTGGCGGGGTTGATATTGAGATAGTCTCTCAGATCTCCGGCATGTCGGCAGATGAGATAAAGAACCTGAAATAACAAAATGTGTGTGGGATGAGCGGACGAGTTGTAAAAGTTCCTTCGGGAGGAGAACAGCTGGAGTCAGCTGTCAATTTGGTCGTATTTATTCAATTCAGCGTCACAATCCTGTCGCTCATCCCGGCGATATCCCTCATGAACGAGGAGAGGACCACTACTCCCTTTTCCTGTTCGGCAAGCGCGTTTATAAACTCATATACTTCCCGTCTACCCTCCACATCCAGGCCAAACGAAGGCTCGTCGAAGAGGACCGTTTTGACGTCCGAGAAGAAACGTCTTATCATGACGGCGGCGGGCAGATCTGCGGCAGGTATGCCTTGCGCTGAAGCATCAGGCTCCGGTACGCTGGAATATATCTCGCGGATATGCGCGAGGGCGGCCATCCTCTGGCGGTCAATCCAGGAGAGGTTTGTTATATAGTCCTTTTCCACACGGATATAGGCGGCCTTTTTACTGATGGAGACGAATAACACTGTGTTCTGGAGGTTCTGTCCCTCCGGCTTCACGCGAACGCGAAACCTTACGGAATCGCCCCTCGGCGAGACATTTATATAGAAGCCTAAAAACCTTATTTTTTTCGGTCCTGATGGATCAGAACCGTATATGTTTCGTATAAATCTGTCGCGCCTGGCGCTGTCACATACGGCCACACCCAAGACCTCTCCCGCTCGGATCTCTAGATCTCCGACGAATACAGGCGTCGCTCTTCCAGGCGCTCTGGCGCGGCGTTTTGGGTATTCGTCCAGAAAGTCACGTCCCATCATCATCCGGACTATCTCGCCCCAGTCCCCTCCCTCCGCGCTGAGGGTGGCAATCCTTACGCCCTCTCGCAGCACGGCTATTCGGTCCGCTATCTTAAATATCTCCTCGGCGCGGTGAGATATGTATATGACCGACATGCCCTGACTCTTGACAAGTCTGATTTTTTCGAGAAACGCTTCGACCTCGCGAACCAGGAGGCCTCTTGTGGGCTCGTCCATTACGAGGAGACGGATGCCCCTCGAAACGGCCTGAGCGATTGAAACGAACATCAGATGCGCCCTGCTCAACTGACCAGCCAGGTCCCTCGGGCCAAATTCAGAGACTCCGATCCGCTTCAGCAGTGCCGCCGCCATCTCGTCTCTCTTTTTCGCGTCGATAAATCCGAACGCCTTCACAGGGTCGTGGCCCATCAAAATATTTTCCGCCACGCTCATGGCGCCGATAACGTTGGTCTCCGAATCAAGCGCACCGAGTCCAAACCGCCAGGCGAATTCCTCGCCGCCGATCTCGATCTCGTGTCCGTCGAGTCTGACGATTCCGGAGTCCCTCTTGCACCTGCCCAGGAGAATCCCGGCGAGAGTGGACTTACCGGCGCCGTTCTTCCCCACAAGCGCCAAAACCTCTCCTTCCCTGACATCCAGGTCGGCGTTGTCGAGTATTTCGATTCCCGAGTAAGACTTACATATACCCTTCATATCGAGAAGATTCACGCCGCACCCTCCCGTTTTCAGCTCTTCATAAAAAATAATCGCGCTTATTACCAACCAGCGAGAGCGCATATCACCTCACAGCGCACCCTGGAATCAAGCGGCGGTATCGGTTCGTAGAGGAGCAATTACCCTCAGGTTGCGTCATCATTATATCAGCAAAAGCTATCCTCCGCACCGACAATGCGGAGGATAGCTTCCCGGCAGATATCAGGATTTCTCCCGCTGAAGATGAGGATGAACCTGACCTGCGCTGGTATAAATCTGTCTTTTTCTATAATCCAGTCAATCTGCGCGATTTCCAGGCGACAGCCGCAAACAGGAGCGCAAGCGCGCCGGGGAATAAGTCGCAGCCGCCTCCACCTCCAACCGATACCTCTGGGGCAAACTCTATCTCGCGAGAATAACCGACGTACTGCGAGCCGGCGGCCTTTGCCCGGACTGTGTACCTGCCGTAGGGCAGACCCCTGAATGTCACGTCCGCCCTGCCGTCGATGTCGGTCAGTTGATACGGGTTATTTGGAATGCCCTGGACGTTCACCGGGTTGCCGAATATATCGAGCAGCTCGAAGTCGATCCTTACCCCTGTCTGAGGTATGCCGTCCTTCCTAGCCATTGCGTAGGCGGCAATCGAGTCGGAGCTTACGGGCTCCGCGTATGTCAACAGCACCAACTCTCCCGTGGGCACATAAATCCCGTCGCTCCTTATCTGAACGTCGGAAGCGCCGCTGTTATCGCCGGTGGCGTTTCTTATCACCAGCCTGTAGTTTATGCCGGGCACCAGCTGATAGACCTGTCCGTCGTCAGCGACCAGGTTGTTCCTGTCGATATAAAAGATCAAGTTTCTTGGGTCTTTCGGGTCAAATGTGACGTCCCTCGCGGTGAAGACCGTGTTATTACTGACTGGGTTGTCCACATCGCCCGTCTTTAAGCCGCCAATGGCTTCGAAGACGTATTTGAACGTTTCTCCGGTCAACGCCTCGTTCCCATGAATCCTGACAGCGGTGATGTTGCTGTTCTGATTCTCGTCGTAGATGTCTGATATCACAACGTCCAACGTGCCATCCTCGGTCTCCCCGCCGCCGCTCACGCTCGTTACATCCTTGGACAGCAGGGCATATACGGCGTGCCCGTCCACATACGGCCTGACCGAGTATGAACTCTCCGCGAAGTCCTCGCGGAGAACTCCCTCGATCTTGACGTCGGCTGCCTCAAGATCGAGAGCGGTCGCGCTGGAGATCAGTTTGACGAAGTACTCGCCATATTCTTCGACTCCTTCCGGTCTCGATATGCCGGAGAGGTCGGCCGAGATGTAGAAGGACTCACCATATTCTATCTCCGGATTGATATTGCGAACCGTCAGTATCGCAGACCCGATGTTCTCGCTGCTAAGCGCCGCAGCCTTGCTGGCCTTCGGCAGTATGACGCGCGCTCCTCCATGAGGTTTGATATCCACGTTGAGAATCAATACGCTGGATGTTGTGGCCATGGCCGCGCCCTGCCGTATCTCCACCGTCCGGCTGATGCTCGACTGAGACTGTATCTCCAGTATCCCATCCTCCACCACTGTATCGCCGGTATGACCGAGCGTGCTAGCGACCACGAGACGTCCCTTGCCGCGTTTCGATATGGTGATGTCGTCTAGAGAGCCTCCATCCGCGGTGAGCTGCTTTATCTGGGGCAGGGTCATGCGATTCGAGTCACTTCTGCCTGTGTCGAACGCCACGATCCCACTGGACCCGCTCGCCTTCGCCGGGTTGGAGTTATACCTACGGACGTTCAGATTGACCGATGAGAGGTTAAGCTCGCTGGATTCCCCTTCGACAATGCCGAGCGTGGAGCCGCCGCCCATTGTCACTATGCTTCCCCCTAGGGACCTAGTGCTTGCTATGTTGAGCTTGCCGCTCTGGATGAAGGTGTAGGAATAACTGTTGGCCGAGCTGTAAATGTTAGTCGTGCCTTGACCGAACAGGCGAAGAGAGACTCCGTCCTCTCCACTTATCCCACTGTAAAAACTTAGCGTCTCTCCTTCACCGATAAAAATAGCGCCTCCGGCCGCTCCAGTCGACGCCACATCGTTATAGTTCGTCGCGTAGCCAGAGAGCGTGGTGGAACTTCCCGGTTTGATGAGGCTTCCCAGCGTGACAGTGCCGCCCAAGGTAACCTCGGAATCCACAAGTCGGATCTCGTTCGTGGCAGAATCGCTCTGATAACTACCAGCAGACGACAAGTCCACATTCACCTGCGAGCTGGTCAGAAATCCGCTAGTAATGCTTCCCCAAGCGACCGTCGCAACCAAAAGTATTATCAGCGGCGACCACACCAACAACCTGTTCTTTGGAAAAATTCTCATTCTTAAAATC
>JAIRWR010000053.1 GCA_031268885.1 Synergistaceae bacterium | reverse complement strand
GTCCGCGTCGGATGGTTGGCATCCTGGTCCATCGACAACAGGTACGCGTCGGCCTTCTCCCTGTACCACTTGAACTTGGGAGATCCGTGGTCAGTGACGTCCAGCATGTACAGCCCCCTGCCGCCCTTGCCCAGAGCTCCGAGAAGGTACGTGCCCCAATTATGGGTCCCCTCGCTGTAGACGCCGCCGCTCCCCATGTCAAAGCGGCGCACCTGAAGAGCGCCATCCAGAAGATACACCGGGTTTGACCTCAGCGCCCCGCTCTGTCCCTCGGGCATGCTGGAGCTTATCCACCTCAAATAGGGCTTGGTCTGGCTTACTACGTTGGTCTTCAGCGTGGCCAGCCTGGTTGGCAGAAGCATCGGCGGCGGCAGTATGGCCATCTCCTCGTCGCCGTCAGCGGCGTCGAGAAGGTGAAGCACACCGTCGTTCGTGTGCGCGTATATCTTGGATCTCATGGTGACATCCGTGCTCTTCGAATTGGCCCACGCCTCGTACCCAGGCAGGGATTTGCCCGTCGGCGGGCGGGTCGCCATTACGACGCCGTGTGTCGAAAGCTCCGCCAGCATACTGCCTCGCGTAAAATAATCGAAGCCATCCAGATACGATCGATCGGTTCCCCGGAACCATTCCATGAGGGAGTCCGTGTACTCCGGTTTGCCAGCCGCCTTAGGCTGAATCCTGTCGCCAGCCGCCAGCCCTATCCACTTCCAGACATCGTGAGCTTGGTCTGGAGACGTGAACTTGCCCGGAGTGGCGCCATCCTTGCCGATCCAGTATTTCAGCTGCCGGTTAGCGCCCCTCTTGTTGTTGACGGTATCGCCGGATATAATTTTCCCAAGCTCCCATTTCTCATACAGAGTCATATTTCCGCTCACGTCTTGCGAAACGTCGTAGCGCCTCAGCTCGCCCTCCCACTGGTCGTTATACCTGATGCGGTATGTCCCGGAGTAGACGCTGAAGTCGATCTCCTCGCCCCTGTTGCCCATCCTGTCGTCGATGGTCGATACCATCATCTGCCCCTTGCCGCTCTGCATCTCCCTCTCCTCTCCGATGGTTATCAGAGCGTCGCGTAGAGCTATCGTGAGCGACTCAACATTATCCGCGAAGAAGGGCGCCGCGCTTGGGTTGTCTGGCTGTCCTGCCTTCGCCATCTTGGCGATGTTCGCCCTCATCTCCGTGGCATCCCTGCGCTCGGTGCTTCCCACATCAAAGCTCAACGGATTGGCGACGATGCCGACCACGAGCGTCTTGATGGGGTTCTTGAGGTCCCTGATACGAGGCTCGCAGAGCTTTGTGTCGTCGGCGTTGCGCGGCATCTCCATCACCCGTTCATAGGGCGCGTAGATCCTGTTGTGATCCATAACAGCGGTATAGCCGGTCCTCACATCCTTGCTCCTGGCGGCGTTGGTCGCGTCGTACAGGTTCTTGATCGCGTCCGCTGTCGTATAGGCATACCCGTCGCCCTCGGGCTTCACCTCTTGGCCCGACGTGATCAGAATCACCCAGTTGTCCTCGTTCACATCCCGCACGGCGTAAGAGACGTCGGCCAGATAGCTCCCAAGAGCGGTCCCCGCCACCGACGTATACCCCGCGGGCGGCGTGAAAAAGTCGAGGATGGAGCCCGCGGCCTCGCCGCTCCCCGCGTTCGTAAGCATCCTGGTGTTCAATTCGGGGTTTTCGAGTTCGGTGCTGCCCATATAATAATCCAGAGTCCAATCGCGGTTGTAATCTTTGTAGGAGTAAAAGATAGCGCCGTCCTTCGCCTTTGTGCCAAATTTAAAGTAGGGGCCCTTGTAGTACTCGCGGCTCAGATACAGCCCCGGCCTTGGATCGGGATATATCGCCATGGGCAGCAGACCGACGCCTGCTATGCCTATCTCGGGGTCCTTGTAAAAATGATACTGGCCATTTCTGCTGACCGTGGAGGTCCACGCGATGTCGCCCAGCCCGTTTATCCACTGTCTGAATCTGTCGGCGTGCTTCATGGTAGGCCTCGTCGCGCCTGAAAACGAGCCCTTCCATGTGGCGCCATAATCGCGGATCGGCAGCCAGAGGGAGCCCCGGTGTTCCATCCTGTAGACGAGCTCGGCCTCGTTTCTGTCGGCGGTACTTCTGTTGGAGGTGCGCAGGTTGCTGTAGTTGGTCTCGACGGTCTGAAGCGCCCACATGGGATAATACGTGCCGTGGAGGGCGGTATAGCCCCTCATGTGCCCGGAAACGGCCTGTATCGATACGCCATTTACAAATTGAGGTCTTCCCGAAGACCTCGAATAGGTATTCGCGCCGAACGGAAATACCTTGAAGACCCCGTGGAAGTCATAGCGGGTATATAACCCATGACCGGGGTTATGTATATTAAGCCCAGCGTGATGCCTGGGAGAGTAATCCGTGACCTCTCCGCTGCCGTTAATGGGATTGAGAAATGTTGTCGCGAGCCCGAAGCGCAGGTTCTTGAAGAGCGATTCGTTCTCGAGGAGGTTCCAGAGGACGAGCTTGGTCTGGTACATCCTGCTGTCGTTCGGCACGAGTTCCGCCTCAATCTGGGCCGCCGTCGCCCCGGAGGGCGGACCGGTCTTCCACCAGGCCGGGTTCTTGAAGACAAGCGCGTATGGGTACGAGTTCCCGCTCGAGACAGCCGCACTATAGCCGGTGCCGTAGCTGATGACTGGATAGCCGTTCTCCTCACCAGCCCATTTGTTCCAGTTGCTTGAGTCAGTCTGAAGATTGTAGTGCGCTGAATTCGAGTTGTGGGTAGCGGCCTTGTATAGAGTATACGAGGTCAGCAACGGGTCGATCTGGCTCTGGTAAGCGCCCTTCAGCGCCGCCACCTGATCTGGGTACTTCGATGTAAACGGGAAGTAATAGTTGTTTTTATTTGCCTCGATATCGCCCTCGACGGTTCCCGTGCTTATGAATCTGTTACTGGGGTCCACGTCGCGGCCGTAGAGGTTGCGCTCCATAGTGACGTTCCCTTTGTACCACGCGGTCGGAAGCGCTCCCATGCCAAAGGTGGACCCGGACATCATCCTTATAACGTCGGAGATAGTGTGCCTGTACACGTTATAAGTCGCGTTCCAGTCCGCTGACTCGCCGTAGGTGTTGACCCAACCGCTGGCCAATACCACCGTAGGCATGACGGACTTGGGCGCGAAGCTCATCGGTATGGTCGAGTCTATCATGAAGAGGACGTTGGACTTGGCCTTCTCCGCCTCCAGATCGGTCTCCTCCATGGCGACGTCGGCCTTCAGGATTGCCCTCATCTCTATGTTAAGCGAATCATCCGCCGCCCACGCGGTCCCCCCCAGCGGAAATACCGGAAAAAACAGTCCGGATACAAACATCGCAAGCGCAAACGCGGCCGCGACTCTCCTCGACGCCCCACACGACCAAGTACTCATATCTTCCTCCTCCTCCGATTTGCTCATAAATACGCAGACTTACACTGTTACAGCCAAAATTTTTCGAGCCACAAAACATTTAGCGCCAAATCTCCAACCTTTAGCGCTTCAAATGTTATCATATCGCTTGCGAAAATACTATATATATTTGGTCCTCCCCTATTCAAAAAGCAATGTCAGCAACTTAAACGTTTTCGCGTGCCTCTCTGGCGGATGAATAACTGGAGATGTCAGGCGCTGTAAATTTTTTTCCCAACCTGTCGACGCTGATCCGAAAGATATTAGAAAGTTAAATCACTCTGCCGGGTCTCGACCTTTTCTCCGTCGCTCAAACTCGCGCCACCAAAGACTATCACCCTGTCCCCGGACTTGATCCCCCCCGTGATCCGCGTGTAGTCGCCCTGCCTGGCTCCGGTCTCCACGTCCACCCGTCTCGCTGTCCCGTTCTCCTCCAGGAAGACGTAGTATCCGCCTTCCCTCGTACCAAGGGCGCTTTCGGGTATAATCACGGAATTTTTGAACTCCTTCTCGACTATTGATGCCTGTCCGAACATTCCAGGGCGCAGCCGGTTGCCTATGGCTTGGTTGTCCAGCTCTATCTCTACCGCGCTAGTCCTGGTCGCCGGGTCCACAAACGGGTCCACCCTCGTAACCTGTCCCATGAACTCCTCGTTGGGCAGGGCGTCGAACTTGAGCAGCACATCCATACCCGGCTTTACGACGAATATCTTGTTCTCCGGTATCCTGAGCGATGCCTTCAGCCTGCGAAGATCGGCGATGTCCGCTATCGGCGAGCTTGGCTGAATCATGGCCCCAGGTGAGATGGAAAAATCGCTCAGCACAGTGCCGTCCAGCGGCGAGTACATAATGTAATCCTGCTTGCTCGACCTCGCCCTGCCCAGCTCGGCGGCCACCTGGCGCTCTTTCGCCCGGGCGGCGTTGTAGCTCGCCAGCGCCGACATATAAGCGGTCTCAACGGAGTCGTACTGCTGCCTGGTGCTGAATCCTTCTTCTACTAGCCTCTCGTATCTGTCGAGGTTCGTCTTAGCGTTCATCATCTCCGCCCTCGCCCGCTCCGAGTCGGCCTTGGCCGAAGCGGCTTGGGCCTCCGCGGCGCCGATCTGAGCGTCCTGCTGATCGTGTTCGAGTGTCGCTATAATCTGGCCTGCCGTCACGCTATCCCCCTGTTTCACGTGAAGTCTCTCCAGTCTGCCCGTGACCCTCGGAATCATCTTCACCCTATTGACAGCCTCGATGGACATGTTCTGGACTATGCTCTCACGAACCACATGGTCGTCCCTGGCGACCTCGACCCTCACAAGGGCCGCTGGCGACTCCTCCTCCATGGCCGGCTCCTCCGACCCCGCAGGGGAACCTCTGTAGCTGTAAACCCCCACTCCGGCTATCACGGCTATTACAGCCGCCAAAAAGACAAGAACCTTTCCGCCTCTTCCACTCTGTTTCATCCCACTCTGTTTCATCTGAGATTCATCCTCTCCGCCCATTCGATGATGTTTCCCTCCGCGGTTTTCAACGCGAAGACCGCCTGCATCTGACTGTAGAGGGCGCTCAAGTGCTCCAGCCTGCTCTCCGTCAGCGAGGTCTGAGCTTGCAGAAGGTCTAATTGCGGCGTCACTCCCTCCTGGAAGCCGACGCCGGCCAGCCTGAGCGATTCCTCCGCCAGCTCGAGCGCCAGCGCGGAGGATTCGAGGCGCTCCCTTGCCGTCTCTATCTCCCTCCATGACGACTCGACCTCGGATTTTATATCCAAGTCCTTGCGAGAGAGAGCTATCCTGTCCTGCTCCATGACCGCGCGCGCCCGGATCACGCCGCTACGCGCCTCGTCCCTGTCGAATATCGGGATAGTTATCGACAGCTCCGCCCTCCATGTATCGTCAGCGGTATTGCCGCTCCTGTACGGATCCAAGATGCCAGCCGACGCTCCCAGCGTCACTCTTGGCTTTGACGCGCTGTTCTCTATGTCGATCTGATTTCCCTGATACTCGATCTGTCTCTCCAGCGCGGCCCTGTCCGCCCTGTTCGTCATGGCGGCGTTCAGGGACTCCTCTCTGCCGCCTCCGGTGTCGATTACCTCAAGCGAACCTGTGATAGGCTGGCGGTCCTCGGGAGGTATCGCCATGTGGTTCATCAGCGATATCACGGCATTGTCGAGATCTCCCTCCGCCGAACTGAGGTCTGCCCTGTTCGCGGCGAGCTGCTGAGACGCCCTGATCACCTCGAGCCTGTTGGAGAGGCCAAGCTCGCTCATCCTCGAAACCTCGCGAAGGTGCATCTCCGACGTCGCGATGCCTGAGCGCACCGTCTCCGCCCTCCGCTCCTGGAGCAGCACATTGTAAAACCTGCTCAGGAGTTCGCCCGCCGCCCTGTTCTCGGCGTCGGTGATGTTCCGCTCCGCTATCTCCGTCACCTGATCAATCTGCCTGCCCAACGCCTCGTTCCTCCCGCCAGAGTAAAGCGTGTGCGAGAGCGTCACCCTCGCTGTTCTGTTATCGTACCTGCTCGATCCGTCAGACGTCTGGCTCTCCTTCTGATAATCCACATACGCGTTAAAACTTAACTCTGGTCTGCGCGTGCCTTCAGCCTGAAGTTTGAAGGCAAGCGCCTTGTCCGTCTCCCGCCTTAAAGAGAGCAGCGCTGGATTGTTCTTCAGCGTCAGCTCCAGAGCCGCGCCAACATCCATCGACAGGCTCGCCTCAGCCGAAACGGCCGCCGACAGGAGCGCGAACGCCAGAAACAATGGTCGGATCAGCCGGAGCGATACACTCGATATGACATTCTTCATCCTCATTTGCCCCCGGTGGTTCCCTGTACGCTGCCGCTGCTAAAACCGACGCTCACTCCGCCAAGCCCTTGCTGCCGCCTCGCCGACACAGATCCGCGCAGTGAAGCTGATCCACGCAGCCTGAGCCATGCCCTGAACCTGTGAATCCTGCCGGCAACCCAGTCCTTGACGTCGTCGAACACCAGATACAGCACTGGAATAACCAGCAGGGTGAGCATAGTGGATGTGAAGAGCCCGCCTATTACAGCAACCGACATCGGCTGACGGATCTCTCCCCCTTCGCTCATAGCCAAGGCCACCGGCAGGTTGCCTACCATTGTCGAGACGGTGGTCATAAGAATGGCGCGCAACCTCAACGGACCGGCCGTAACGACCGCCTCTATCTTTTTCATGCCCCCAGCCCTGAGCTGGTTTATGAAGTCTACCAGCAGTATGGCGTTATTGACCACCACGCCGACCAGGAGGATTATGCCCATAAAGCTCATGACGCTGAGGCGAAGACCCATGAAGTATAGCATACCGAACGATCCGGCGGTCATGAGCGGGAGCGAGAACATGACTGTAAACGGGTGCAGGAACGACTCAAACTGTATCGCCATCACGATATAGACGAGCAGTATCGCGAAGGCCAGGGCTATGGACATATAGTGGAAACTCTCCTTCATGTTTTCGGAATCACCCGCTGGAACCATGTTGTAGGATCCGTCGCGCGGAGCGTATTTTCTGAAGACGTCCTCCATAATCGCGATGCCCTCTCCCGGAGAGATCCCCTCCACGTTGGCCCCTATCTCGACCGAACGCTGCCTGTTGTAGCGTTTTATGACGTTCGGCGAGTTTCCTATATAGCTCGTGACGAGGCCATCGACCCGGATCACCTGCCCGCTCTGTGTCCGCACGAGCGTGTTGAAGACCTTATCTGGATCATCCCGCAGATCTTTCTCGGCTCTGATCCGGATGTCGTACCTGTATCCACCCTCGTTAAACGATCCGCTCTCGACTCCGCCGAACCAGGCGTTCAACTCGTCGGAGAGGTCCCTGATGTTTATGCCGAGATCGTCCGCCAGGGCGCGGTTCAGCTCCAGGTTTATCCTCGGTTTGTTCATCTGCAGGTCGGTCGTTATGTCCACCAGCCCTCTGGAATTCTTCGCGAGGTCCGCCTTTATCAGATCGCCTATCTCCGCTAGGGACTCGCTCGTCGGGCCCTGTATCACAAGCGTTATGTCGGACCCGCCCCAACTACCCATCTTGATATCCACATCCCGGAATGCCTGCAGTCTTCGCCTTATCTGTCCCATGACCACCGCGGAGTTCTCCCGCTGTTTTCTGTCGATCAGCTCCACCGTGAGATTGCCCCTGTAGACCTCCTCGCCGGCTCCGCTGCCCGCGACGCCGTAGGTATACGCGACCCTGGGATCGGCCCTTATCTCGTCTATAATCTCGCCCATGACCCTCTCCGTGACCTCCAGTGACGAGTCGGCCGGCAGCTCCATCTGGACGCGCAGGCGTCCCTGATCCTCGTTGGGGAAGAACTCCGAGCCGAGCGAAAAAGCGAACCACAATCCACCGCCGAAGAGCAGCAGCGCTATGAAGATAACCGTCAGTCGGTGTCTGACCGAAAAACCGAGCAGGGAACCGTACGCGCGCTCAAGCGCCAAAAAAGGCGCCTCAAGCGCTTCCTTGACAACTCCGCCGCGTTCCCGGCCGAGGATTCTGGAACAGAGGAACGGGGTCAGCGTAACGGACAGCAGCAGCGATACGCTTATGGTCATGGCCACCGAAATCCCGAACGAGTTGAAGAACCTCCCCATGAGCCCTCCCATGAACGCGACCGGGACAAAGACGGCAAGAGTCGTCGCGGCCCCGCCGATGACAGCGAATGCCACCTCTGCCGTGCCATCCGACGCGGCGTTCATCGGGCCCTTCCCATTCGATCTGTGACGGGATATGTTCTCCATGACGACGCTGGTTGCGTCAACCACCATCCCCACGGCGAGCGACATTCCCATCATCGACATGTTGTTGATCGTGATCCCCATCCAATAGAGCACGGACATGCTTCCAAGCAGGCAGACCGGGATGGTTATGACAGCGATAACTGTAGCCCTCAGCGTTCTGAGGAAGATGAACATGATGACGGACGTGAGGAGAACTGAAAGAACTATATCGCCCTTCACGCCGTTCATCGATCTTATGATAAACTCCGACGTGTCTTGAACTATTTCGAGCGTGGTCCCCCTCGGCGCCGTGGCGTTGAGATCGACGAGGCGGCTTCTGACCTCGCGGGCTAAGGCGACCTCGTTGGCCCCCTTCTGTTTGCGCACCTGCACCATTATGGTGGGTTCGCCGTCGTAGAGGGACTCGCTGCGCTTGTCGGCAAAGTCGTCCTCGATGCGCGCGATGTCCCGCAGCCTTATCACCGCCCCGTTTCGATAGGCGACAGGCACGTACGACAGTTCGGCCACGGAACGGTACTCTCCCTCCAGCCTGATTCCGTACTCCCTATCCCTGGTCTCTATACGGCCCGCCGGAAGCTCTACGTGCCTGCTGTAAACGGCGTCCTTGATATCCTTTGTGGTGAGCCCATAAGCTTCCAGGCTGTCCGTGTTCACCCAGATCCGGATCTCCCTGTCGCGGAAGCCGGCGAGCTGCACTCCCCCAACGCCCTTCACGGTCTGCAGGCGTTCGGTCAGTATGTTGTCCACGTACCTGACGAGCGTCTTTCTGTCCGTGCCGCCGTCGTTGCGAACCGCAATGTTCATTATGGGAAAGTTGGACGGGTCGAATTTATCCACCTGAGGATCGTCGCATTCATCAGGCAGCAGGCCGGCCGCCATGCTCACTCTTCCCCTGACGTCCGCGGCGGCGAAGTCTACATTTCTGCTCAGGTCAAACTCCACCACGATAACCGACCTGCCCTCGTAACTGCTCGACGAGATGTTTTTGATGCCCTCTATCGTGTTTATCCTGGCCTCCAGTACATCGGTGACGTCGTTATCGACGATGGCCGGGCTCGCTCCCTCCATTGTGGTCCTGACAACGACTATGGGAAATTCGACGTTCGGCATCCGCTCCACCCCCATATTAGCAAGCGAATATGCCCCGAAGATGAGTAGAGACAGAGTGATAATGAGGACTGTAACTGGGTGTCGGAGTGACATTTCGGTGATCTTCAAATAAAGCATCCCCCTTTAATAAACAGACGAACTAGCGCCTCCGGGCATTCCGGCGCGACAGCCCGCCCGATCGGTCTCTTAATAACAAACGCTGCTATTTTCGAATATTAGATGATGGCCTTTCGGACGGTATGTGGGAATATACAATAAGTAAGTGAATTATACACTATCAGAAGATGTTCTACGCGCGGATAAGTCTGATGTTATTCGGCTTTGGAGTGAAACAGAACGGCGTAGGGGAGAGGCCGTTCTCTGCCCTCAGACGGCAGGTTCACGATTATATCGCGCCAGACCATCTGCGAGGAGCCGCCGCCATCCAGATTGATGGCCGTTTGGAGCCCGAGCAGCCCGGCTACGCGTCCAGTCTCCTCGATTGTGGCTCCTACGCTGTGTATCGGATTGCGTCCGTCTATCACCGCCCATACGAATCTTTTACCGTCCGTGCCCATTATTGTCCGCGGGTGCCGTCTTTTAAGAAAATTCGCCCTGTATCCGCCATGCCCGGACACCCGACTGCCGCTCTCGACCAGCATCGGGCCGGCCTGTATCAGATACGCGCAGTCGGCGAAGGCCGGCGTCGCCCAATCGGTCACGATCATCGCCCGTGAACCGGGTTGAAGCTCTTTCATCCGCGC
>JAIRWR010000027.1 GCA_031268885.1 Synergistaceae bacterium | reverse complement strand
GACAAGTTAAACAACGTTCAGTTCACAGACGCAATCGAGATACACTCTCTGGAACTCAATAAATTACCGAAGGAAGAGGAGAGTGACGATTCGCTCCTCGACTGGCTCTGGCTGATGAAGGCAGAAAGAATGGAGGAATATGAAATGCTCGCCGCTAAAAATCCATCGATTAAGCAGACCGTTGATATTTTAAAGAGACTCTCCCGCGATCGTAAAGCCAGGCTCATCTATGACGCGCGTGAAAAAGCGATGATGGACGAGCGAGCCCGGATGCGCGGAGAATATAACAAGGGGAAGACGGAAGGTAAAGAAGAAGGCATGGAAGAAGGAATGCAAAAAGGTATAGAAGAAGGAATGCAAAGAGGCATGGAAGAAGGAATGGAAAGAGGCAAGATCGAAGTTGCCCGCAATCTGCTGGCGGAAGGAATGTCTCCAGAGGTTATAGCAAGGAGCGTCAAACTGCCAATCGAAAAAATTCGCGAACTCATGAACTGATGCCCTGCCCAAGGTCACTGAAGGGTGAGGAGGGCAAGGGAAGATGCGATTTCTGCCGTGTCACCGGGGGCCGTGTCTATATGGGATAGAACCAACATTCATGTCGCCAGCACTCGCGCGGTACTTTCATTATCTTTATCTGATGCACTGTGGGCGGAGATTAAGCTGACCATCCATATCCCGCGTTTCTATTACCAGCCCGCGGTTGCTATAAACTGTTCTTTGTGTGAACCCATAGTTTTTGAAATTGAGGAAACGCGAGATTCCGGCGTTTCTTTTGTTATAATTAGCCCTGTATTAATTCTGCCGTTTGGTGGAGGATGGTGAGGCCGGGCATGACTTGTCCGCGAAGGATGCGCGATGTTTGCGCCTGTGAGGTTTGAGGATCGATCGAATATTACCAGGCGTCATTCTTATGGCAGGGGTGATCTGTGTCTCCACGGGAGCCATGTTCGTTCGGTTCGCCGAAGCGCATCCCATTGTAAAGAGCGCGTACAGGCTGGGGTTCGCATCGCTGATAATCGTCCCAATCGCCCTGCTGACGCGCTGGAGGGAATACAGGGAGCTTACCGCCAAGGACTATCTTGTCGGCGTTCTCTCCGGTTTCTTCCTCGCGGCGCACTTTGCTTCGTGGATAACATCCATCGACTATACGACTGTCGCGTCGAGCCTTGTACTCGTCAACACAGCGCCAGTATGGGTCGCGCTTATCAACATGTTTTTGGGCAGGGGACGGCCGACAGGCGTCATGCTGGCGTGCATAGCGATGAGCGTAACCGGAGCCGTAATGGTCGGCTACGGAGATCTCGCGTTCAGCGGGAGGGCCGTTATCGGAGACGCTTTAGCGCTTGTCGGGGCAATCGCGGTGTCCCTTTATATCATCTGCGGAGGCGAGCTTCGAAAAAAACTCGGGCTGCTCTCATACACGGCTCTCTGCTATGGGACTGCGGCGGTGGTCATGTGGACCGCCGCGATCGGCATGGGGCTTACTCTGACCGGCTTCTCCCAGGTCACATGGGGGTCGTTGATCGGCATGGCGCTCGTCGCGCAGATATTGGGGCACGGCAGCTACAATTGGGCGCTCGGGCACTTCAACGTCGTGGTGGTATCCATAGTGTTGCTGGGCGAGCCTGTAATGGGCTCGGTGCTGGCGTATTTTCTCTTTAATGAGACCATAACGTCCGTAAGGTTTGCGGGGTGCGTTGTCCTGATGCTTTCAATCGCTCTTCTGTCGATGAGTTCCGGCAAACAGCACGTCTCTGACATTGAATAAGTTTTCTCGAAGGAGTGATTGAAGTGGCGGCGACTGACAGCGGAATTATTCATGGCGTGACTCTCATCCAGGAGAAGGATACATATTTCTTCCGCGAGGGGAATCACTCCAAGCTCTACGACGTACTCGGTTCGCACATAATCGAGGTTGACGGCCGCGTTGGGACGCTCTTCTCCGTGTGGGCGCCAAACGCCAGAAGCGTCTCGGTCATAGGGGATTTTAACGGCTGGAACCCGAGGCGGCACCCCCTGGCCGTCCGCTGGGACAGCTCCGGAATCTGGGAGGGTTTTGTCCCCGGGGTCGGTCACGGAGAACTCTACAAGTATCACATAGTGTCTAACTTTGGGGATCAGGTACTGCAGAAGGGCGATCCCTTCGCGTTCTGGTGGGAGACTCCGCCGCGCAGCGCATCCTGCGTCTGGAACCTGGACGGGTTTGGCTGGGGCGACGAAAACTGGATGAAGGGCAGAGGGGTTACAAACGGCATCTCCGAGCCGCAGTCGATATACGAGACACACATAGGCTCGTGGATGAGAGTTCCGGAGGAGGGCGGCCGGTCGCTGTCATATCACGAGCTAGCGACGAAACTGGTCAGCTACGTCTTGGACATGGGCTTCACTCACGTCGAGTTCCTGCCGGTGATGGAGCATCCGTTTTATGGATCGTGGGGCTATCAGACTCTAGGATACTTCGCGCCGAGTTCCCGGTACGGCACGCCTCATGAATTTATGGAACTCGTCGACTCGCTGCACAGGGCCGGAATAGGCGTGATACTGGACTGGGTTCCCTCCCACTTTCCAAGCGACGGATACGGGCTCTCCAACTTCGACGGGACGTGCCTTTATGAGCACGCCGATCCGAGAAAGGGCTATCACCCCGATTGGAAGAGCTGCATCTTCAACTATGACAGGAACGAGGTCCGCAGCTTCCTCCTTTCGAGCGCCAGATTCTGGCTCGACAGATACCACGCCGACGGCCTCAGGGTGGACGCGGTCGCGTCCATGCTCTACCTGGATTACTCCAGGAAGGAGGGGGAGTGGATCCCGAATCGGTACGGGGGAAGGGAGAATATCGAGGCCATAGAGCTCCTGCGAAAGATGAACGAGATACTCTACACCGACTTCCCAGGGATACAGACCGCGGCAGAGGAATCCACCGCCTGGCCCATGGTGTCGCGCCCCGGATATGTCGGCGGCCTCGGCTTCGGATACAAGTGGAACATGGGCTGGATGCACGATTCACTGAGCTATATGGCGCTTGATCCGATATACAGAAAGTACCGGCAGAACGAGCTCACGTTCGGAATGTGGTATGCTTACAGTGAGAACTTCGTCCTCCCGCTCTCTCATGACGAGGTGGTTCACGGCAAGGGATCGCTCTTCGGCAAGATGGCTGGCGACAGATGGCAGAAGTCGGCAAATCTCAGGCTGCTGCTGGGATGGCAGTATGGACATCCAGGCAAAAAGCTGCTCTTCATGGGCGGCGAGTTCGGTCAGGAGTGGGAGTGGAACCATGACTCGAGCGTTTCGTGGCATGAGCTGGAAGATGCTTTTCACGAGGGCATATCCATGTGGATGCGGGATCTCAATAAATTTTACAGGTCACATCCCGCGATGTGGAGGGGGGATTACGAACGCTGGGGTTTTGAGTGGATCGACTGCGGAGATTCTAACGCCAGCGTGCTGTCGTTCATAAGACGCGACCTCGATGGTCATACGATACTGTGCGTTGGAAGCTTTACGCCCGTTCCGCGGATAAATTACAGAATAGGAGTCCCGGAGGGCGGATTCTGGAGAGAGGTGTTAAACAGCGATTCGGAGCGGTACGGGGGGGGTAACTGGGGTAACATGGGCGGACTTCATGCCGAGAGATGGAGGATTCATGGGCGGGAGTGGTCGCTTGATCTCACAATTCCGCCGCTCTCGTTCACGGTCTTCGAACATGACGATGCCGATCCGAAACCAGAGCCCGAAGCAGACGGGCCAGAGCGAGCGTTTAAGACCGCCCGGCGCGAGCGCTGACTGTCGTTTAAACGCGGGTTGACACGAACAAATACGATGAAGGAAGGGTGATAGATGGATCCTGATGATCTTATAATAAGGCAGGCTCGTCCTGAGGAGGCGGAACTTCTCTCCCACATGATATTTAGGGCCAGGACATACTGGGACTACCCAAAAGCGATGACGGACTATTGGACTGAAGGAGGGGAGCTGTCGGTAACCCCCGAGGAGATGGAGAAAAACCCGACCTATGTGGCCGAGGACGCCGAGGAGAATGAGGTACTGGGCTTTTACTCCATAAGGACGGCGGAGGACGGATGCCGTTTTATCGGCAATCTGTGGGTGGCGCCCGAGTACGTCGGGTCGAGGATACTCGCCACTCTCTTCTTTCATGCCTGCGAACTCGCCAAGACGCTGGGCTCGGAGTACCTTCTCATGATATCCGACCCGAACGCGGCCGTCTTTTACGAGGAGATGGGCGCGGTTCGCGTAGGCGAGAAGCCGGCGCGGTGTTCTGACGGCCGGAACGCGCTGCCCGTCCTTCGTCTGAGGTTATGACCGCCGATGAACAATCCAGGGTAGCGTCAATGCTGTACGAGTGGCAAGATAGGGCGGTAGAACAGATCGACAGGCGCAACGCTATAATGTCCGCGCCCACCGGCAGCGGAAAGACGTGGGTCGCTTACAGGTGGTCGGGACTCATGGACGCGGAGGGAAAACCGTCCATGCCTCGCGCCGCCAGGGTTATCTTCACCGCCCCGATCAAGGCCCTGTCAAACGAGAGATATCTAGACCTGCGGAGGATGGGTTTCGACGTCGGACTAGAGACTGGAGATTTCAAAAAGAACCCCGGCGCTCCTCTGCTCTGCTGTACCCAGGAGATATATACGATTAAATATGCCCACGTTCCAGACCAGATGGTTATAATCGACGAGTTCCACTTCATATTCAGTTCCTCAGAACGAACACGAGCTTACATAGACGGAATCCGCGCAACCAGTCCGGACTCGCTGCTGCTGGTAATGAGCGCCACGTTCGGCGACCCCAAGACCGTCCGGACTTATCTGGAGGAGATGGGGCGCAGGGACTTCGAGCTCTTCGAGACCAACGAGAGGGTTACGAAGCTTGTGTTCAGGAGGAGGGGCATCCACTACTCCCGAATTCACGACGCGCTCGTGTTCGTCTTCTCCCGCAGGGGCGCCGAACACATAGCTAATCAGATAGCCAGGACCAGAAAGAAGATCGCCCGTTCAGACAGGGCCAGGCTGAGGGAGATGGCCGACATTCTGGAGGTTGGCCGCATACAGGAGACGCTGCTTTACGGCGTTGGCGTCTACTTCGGCAGCCTGTTTCCAAAGGAGAAGCTGCTGGTGGAGATGGCGTTTCGCGAACGAATCCTAGATGTAGTGGTTGGGACTGACGCTCTGTCGCTCGGCGTTAATCTTCCGGCAGAGAGCGTCGTCTTCGCGCAGATGGCCAAATACGTCGATGGGCCGCTCACACATAACGAATTTCTGCAGATGTCGGGCAGGGCAGGCAGAAAGGGCTTCTTCGACACCGGCTACGTTACCTTCATACCGAGAAGCGGAACGGAGCATCACAACTTCGACACCGAGACACTGTACCGTAAGATAAAATCGTCCCAGTGCGAGCCAGCAAAGATAACACTCCGGCCGTCGGTCGGCAAGCTGCTGAAGAGACAGGTCACGCCAGGCGATGAGGCAAAGGTGATAGCGGACTGCTCGCTTCCAAGGATCTCACACGCCCAGGCGCTCTCGGAGGTGGAAGAACTTCTGCTTTTGATAGAGCGCACCCTCGAACTGATAAAGAATCGCGGCGAAAGGCGCAGGCTGAGGGACGCCCTGGCCGACCTGTGGTTTGACGAGCTGAGCGTTACTGGCAACTTGGCGGTAGCGAATCTCTTCGTGACGGACGGGGAGCCGGATGCCATGAAAGCAGCCGAGATTCTAAACTCGGAGGAGAGGAATTATCTGCAGGCACTGCTCAAAGTGAAACGCTACGCAGGAAGGATGCCGGACGGCTATAGATTCACGCACATGGAACGCATCGACGCGACAGTAGAGCGCATCGACGTTACGGTGTTCGGCTTCGAGGAGAAGATAAAACAGCTGGACCTCACGGAGGACAGTTGGTCGTTCTAGCGGGCCGTTTATCCAGACGGCCCGCGCTTTACACATCTGCCGATCTCACGGGCGAGACGGGCAAAAAAGCCAAGCTGGCGTCAACCGCTGGAGTTGCCGGGATAATCGAATGGCGCCGGTTGCATGGCGTCGTAACGTTTTATAATTTCCTCAAGCAGCTTCCGCAGCTCCTCGTGGTTTGAGCCGGCAGAGATGGCTTTTTTCAGACTGTGTTTTTCGAAGTATGGATTTTCCGCGCGAATGCCTTCGACTCCAAAGAGATCTCTGTACATAAGATCCGCCGACGGCATGGAAAAATCCGCCTCGGCATCTTTAGTCTCGAATAACACCCACAGCTCTTCAAAACCCGCCCATGCTATGGCCGACGCGCACATGGGACACGGATCGTTGATCGAGAGAAATATCAGCTCCTTTGGAGAAGGGCGCACCGGCAGCTTGAAAAACCTGTTCAAAGCATCTATCTCCCCGTGGAACAGCGGATTTTCAACCCGATTATCGGAACCCACCATGACTGATGTCAGAGTATCGGCGCGTACTATAGCGCTTCCGAAGATATGATTGCCCCTCTGTATTTCGGATTCGGACAGCGGAATTATTTCGTCCCTGACGATATCCAGAAGCCTCTGGAGCTTCTCTGTGCCGTTCATTGCAAATCGCCTCCTGGCCAAGACCGCGGCTATGAATAAGCGCTACGGTTCCGGCTGACTGCATACATTAAGTCAGATGCGGCAAATTTTTATATCATTCCGTTGAAGATGTCCGCGTTTACCCCCTCTCCCCCCTCTTTCCCATCCGCGCCAAGGGATATTATATCGTACTCATCGCGCTCGCCGGGGTATCTGTAGATAAAATCGTTTCCCCAGGCATCCTGAGGCGTGGTCCTGCTGCTCATGTAACCGCCCCTAGGGTAGTTCTTGGGTTCCGGCGGGGTTGTCGGCTTTTCGATCAGCGCCTTGAGTCCCTGATCCGTTGTGGGGAAAAAGCCGTTATTCAGGTGATACATTTGAAGAGTACTCCCTATTTGGACAATCTGTGCCTTCGTGCTGGTAATTCTGGCCTCGTCCACGTTGTGGGTCGTACGTGGTATTATTATGGCGGCCAACATGCCTATGATTACCACCACCACCATTATCTCGATGATAGTAAATCCGCTTCTCTTCTTTCCGTTTAGCATACAGACACCTCCTACGTATACTGTACGATTATTATATACCTTTTACAGACTCGGCTGTCACGCAAAGTGCTTATTAAAAAAAGAAGAACGGGGATAAGTCCCGCTATATTCGCGGACAGAATCCTCAAAGTTTCGCCGCGAGATTATACCATACCCGCTCTGATCGCGTCCTCTATTGCGCGGCGGCGGCAAAATCTGTAGAATCAAGCGCGATGGAAGAGGTGAACTGATGGACAACGAAAGAGTTAATCCGAACAGGATAAGGAATTTCAGCATCATAGCGCACGTCGATCACGGCAAATCGACGCTCGCGGACAGGCTCATAGAGAGGACTCACACTGTGGAAAGCCGCAACATGAAGGCTCAGATCCTGGACATGCTGGACCTGGAGCGCGAGCGGGGCATAACCATCAAGCTCGTGCCGGTCCGGATGAGCTACACCGCGCGTGATGGGGAGACGTACATCTTGAACCTCATCGACACTCCGGGGCATGTGGACTTCGGGTACGAGGTCTCCCGCTCGCTCGCGGCCTGCGAGGGCGCTGTGCTGGTGGTGGACGCGGCGCAGGGGGTGGAGGCTCAGACCGTGGCCAACGCGTATCTCGCGGTAGAACAAGACCTCGATCTGATACCAGTCTTCAACAAGATAGATCTCCCTTCCGCGCAGCCGGAGCGCATAGCGAAGGAGGTCAGCGACGTCATAGGCATCGACGCGTCGGATGCCGTGCTGGCAAGCGCCAAAGATGGCACAGGCGTGGACGAGATCTTAGATCGCATAGTCAGCGGCATTCGGCCCCCGTCTGGCGATCCAGGCGCGCCGCTCAGAGCCCTCGTCTTCGACTCGGTCTATGATAACTACAGGGGCGTCATCAGCTATGTCCGCGTTGTGGACGGCGAGCTGTGGGCGAAGAAGAGCATATCCTTCATGGCGACTGGCGAGGTATTCGAGGTCGAGGAGGTTGGAGTATTCACCCCGGCGATGCGGCCGGCGGACCGTCTCGGCCCGGGGGAGGTCGGCTATGTCTCCGCCGGGATAAAATCCCTCGCGGACGCCGGCGTCGGAGACACGATAACGGACTCCGGACGTCCCGCGCCCGCCCCGCTGCCCGGCTATCGCAGGGTAAAGCCGGTGGTGTTCAGCGGATTCTTCCCCATAGAGAGGGAGGAGATAAACTCGCTTCGCGAGGCGCTGGAGAAGCTACAGATAAACGACTCGGCCATCACCTTCGAACCGGAGTCATCTATGGCGCTGGGGTTCGGCTTCCGCTGCGGCTTTCTCGGCCTGCTGCACATGGAGATAGCGAAAGAGCGGCTCTACCGTGAGTTCGGCGTCGAGCTGGTGGCGACCGCGCCAAGCGTCATATACCGCGTCAAGCTCACAGATGGCAGCGTGACGGAGGCTCACCGTCCGTCGGACTTTCCGGCGGACGCGACTCGGCTGGAGGAGGTGCTGGAGCCGTATATAAAGATCACGATATTTCTTCCTGACGGCTACGTCGGGCCGTGTATACAGCTATGCCAGGAGAGGCGCGGAACCTATGTCAACATGGACTACATAACCACCGAGCGGGTACGGCTGGTATACGACCTGCCGCTCTCTGAGTTTATCATGGACTTTCACGACAGGCTGAAGTCCGTGACCAGGGGCTACGCGTCCCTCGACTACGACCACGTCGGCTACAGGGCGGCGGACTTGGTTAAGGTGGATATTCTGATACAGGAGGAGCCGGTGGATGCCTTCAGCTTCATCTGCCACAGGGATGCCGCGTATCACAGAGGACACGCCGTAGCTTCCAAGCTCAAGGAGCTCATCCCACGACAGCTCTTCGAGGTTCCGATTCAGGCGGCGATCGGTAAGAAGGTCATTGTCAGGGTCAACGTCAAGGCGCTCAGAAAGGACGTGCTGGCAAAGTGCTACGGGGGTGACATCACCAGAAAGCGCAAGCTCCTTGAAAAACAGAAGGAGGGCAAGAAGCGGATGAAACAGGTCGGCCGCGTCCTGATACCTCAGGAGGCGTTCATGGCCTTTATGGAAGTCTCGGGGGATGACGGCAAGTAGCGTTTATATTCACGTTCCGTTCTGCGAGTCGAAGTGTCCGTACTGCGCGTTCAAGAGCGCGCTCAAGGGCGAAGGGGACGAGGAGCTTTATATTAGAACGGTCGCTGGCGAGATCGCGCTCAGATCGGCCGAGACAGGCCGGATAGAGACGCTCTACATCGGGGGAGGAACTCCGAGCTCTCTGTCCGTAGATTCCTGGAGAGCGCTAGTGGACGTTATCGAATCGTCATTCTCTTTTTCGGACAGCGCGGAGGTTACGGTCGAGGCAAACCCAAACTCGCTCACGGAGGGGCACGTCAGCCTGTGGAGAGAGTGGCGCGTTAACCGTGTGAGCATCGGAGTCCAGAGCTTCTCTCCCGGCGAACTCTCATTCTTGGGGCGGCTTCACACCGCCGGTCAGGCGGCGGATGCCGCGGCTATCTGTATGGAGGCTGGGTTCGCCGTATCGTTCGATCTCATGTTCGGCCTGCCCGGCACGACCATCCGCGATTGGGCGGAGTCGCTGCGCCGCGCCGTTACGCTCAGACCGAGCCATATATCGGTCTATCAGCTCACGATAGAACCGGGCACGCCGTTTTATGAAAAAAAATTCAACCTGCCCGACGGCTACGGGCAATACAGATATGCGCAGTGGAAGCTGCCGAAAAAAGGATATTGTCAGTATGAGGTCTCGGGGTTTGCCCTGCCGGGATGCGAGTGCGGACACAACATGAACTACTGGGCTGACGGGGAGTATGTCGGCATCGGTCCCGCGGCCTGGAGTTATGTAAACGGCGCCAGGCGGGAGAATGCGGCGTCGCTGGCTGGTTACGCTCGCGCCATAGAAGAGGGAGGGGATGCGTTAGTCTTTGAGGAGCGGCTCACTGGCGAACGTGCCGCAAGGCAGGCGGCGACGCTTGCCCTGCGGACGAAAAAGGGGATAGACTGGGATGCGTTCAAGTCAAGATACGGCGAGGTCTTCGCGGAGGCCATAATACGAGATCTCAGAAGATTCCCAGATACGCTCGTCATCAGCGACGAGCGGCGGACCGCGCTCTCCTCAGCGGGGATGCGCGTTGGAAACACGATATGGAGCGACATCATATAACATAACGCCTACGGATTTATTATTACGCGCGTGCCGACGCCAACCATCTCCGCGAATTCAAGAAGTTCCTCGTTTTTCATCCTGACACAGCCTTCAGTGACGTTATTGCCTATAGACGCCGGGTCGTGAGTCCCGTGGATGCCGATCCCGCTCCACGGCGGCGTGCGCAGGCGTATGAAGAGCGGCCCGTAAGCGCCCCTGACGCTGCCCTTTCCGTCTCCAAAGTCATGCTTCCACGACGACGCGTCCTGAAACTGTTGGACTTTGAACTCTCCCTCCGGCGTCCTCATGTCGCCGCGCCTCTCCTTGTCACCGACATTTTTCCCCACCGCGACTCTGTACTCCTTTACCGTCGAGCCATTTTTCATGACGGTGAGCTTGTAATCCGTCTTGTCTATCAGAACCACGGTATCAGGCCTGCCGCTGCGCCGCTTCCGCCTCGCGCTTTTATCTTCGGTGATCTTACCGGCATCCGAGTCCTCAGGCGTCTTCAGATCCGCTTCCCACGTCTCCGCCTGCGGTGTCGCGTCAGGACTCAGATCAGGCGCTTCGATCATGTCACGCTCCCCAATATCAGGCGAAGCCTCCGGCTCACCGGGCAGGTCTCCGCTTATCTGTCCGACTTCCGCGTCCTGTTCTCTGGCAACGCGTTCGGTTTTGCCGGACATGTTGAGCAGAAATATCGAAACCCCCATCACAACTATCGACAGGAAGCACGCAAGTGCCGCCAGCTTTACCATGAACATCATATCTGAGCCGCCGTCTGGCTTGTCTTTGAGATCCAACACACAGCACCTCTCATTCTAATAAACTTTGACCGCAATTATAGCAAGTCCGCGTTTGTTTTGGCTATAGGGATCACGCCTGTGATCATTCGCCAGTCCTTGGCGACTATAGTCCTTGACGACTATCTTTGATCGCAAGTATAGCTCCAGTTTGAATGTGGGGTGGTATCATTGCCGAGGCGGGCCGGCAAGTCTGTCTGTTTTTCGCGCTTCAGTGCCTTTTGACGGCGACGCGCGTTTCTTTCCTTCTAGAAAGGGGTATGTCCTGTGGCGATTGGGCCTGAGTTAGTGGGGGCTGTTTCTGTGGAGATGTCGCGGGAGTTTCCGCGCGATAAGATACGCAGGGTGGATTTTGGGGATCTCTGGCTTGCGCTCTCCTTTTCCAGAGATAGGATACTCTTTCTCTCATGGGATCCCGAATATTACGGAGCCTGCGAAGCGCGTGACGACGAGATTCGAGAGCTGTCCAAAGCGGCTTCGGCGCGGCCGCCAGTGGGCATGGCGGTGAAATCCCGGTTTGTTGGGGCTGAAATCGTTCGGGCACACGCTCCCAGGCGCGATAGGGTCCTCTGGATCGAACTTCGCAGGGTAGTTGGCGCTGGTTTTTATCAGACGAGGTATATTCTGCTCGAAGCGTCCGGCAGGTACAGCAATATGCTGCTGCTTGACGAAAACGAGAGGATTATCGAGGCCGCAAGGCACATATATCCCGAGGAGAACAGGTATAGATCCCTGCTTCCAGGATATCGTTACGAGCCCCCTCCGCCCATAGAGGGCGTGGCTCTCGCGGAGTGGGAGAGCGAGGCGGAGGACGCGCCTGGCCGGCTCTCTCGCGTCGTGGGCTTGGGGAGGCCGCTGCTTTTGGCTATCGCGAGGACTTGCTCTGACAATCCGAGAGAAAAGCACAGGGTGCTTGACGAGGTGAACTTCTTCAAGGAGTGGGATGGCCGCGTCGTCTATCAGTCGATCGGAAATTATGTGACAATGTTCAGATCGCTTCTCAGCGGTGGCATGGCGCTCTCCGCGTCATCCGCTCTTGAAGCCGCGAGGAGAGCGGTCATCCTGCCCCTGATCAGAAGGCATGCCGACAGGTACAGAAAGAAAATCTCCTCGCGCCTGGATCGACTCGCCTCGGCCAACGCGAGAAAGATCTCGGAGTATGAGGCGCTGCTGATCGACGGCGGTGAGGGGAGCCGGTTGATGTCCGCTGGAAGGCTGATACTAGCCAACTGTTCCGCGATTCCACCTCGCGCGAGCGAGGCCGAGCTCGTCGAGTGGACGGAATCAGGGGCTGTCAGACGCGTCGTAGCTCTCAATCCCGAGCTGAACGCGGCGAGGAACGCCGAAGCGTACTTTACGAAGTACAGGAAGAAACGGTTAGCCTCGGACCGTGCCAGAGCGGTTCTTCCAACGTTCTACAGCGAGAGGGATGAACTGTTGGAACAGGCGGCGCTGCTAGGATGCCACGACGGCACGGCAACACTATCGCTGATGCTGAATGAACTCCAGCCGGCAAAGGCAGCGCCGCCGCGCGACAGAAGGGCGTCAAGGTCTGCCGGTCCGCCGCCTCACAGGCGTTACGACCTTGCCGGAGCCGGGTCGGTCATCTTCTGCGGGCTCTCCTCAAAAGGCAATCAATACGTCACCTTTCGGCTGGCGCGCGGCGACGACCTGTGGTTCCACGCGCAGGGGCTGCCGGGCGCGCATATTATCCTCAGGTTCAACTCGAAGCCCGAGCCCGATCTGATGGAGAGGGTTTTGACGATCGCGGCCGCCTGTGCCGCATATCACAGCAAGGGCAAGGATGGGGGCGGAGTGCGGGTCGATCATACTCTGAGACGGTACGTCAGGGCGATTCCGGGCGGTTCTCCGTCTCACGTCACCTACAGGGAGCAGAGGACAATTCAGGTCGATCCGGCGGTATGGCTGAAGGCACGCGAATCGCTCGGAGACATTCGATAAGATCATCGGGGATAAAGCTACGGAAGTCCATCGGTCCGCCATGCCTCGGATGTGTGAAGGATATCTTCCAGGAGTGCAGAAACACCCTTGGGGAGAGAAAGGGAGATCTCCTCGACGGCGCGTAAAGTTCGTCTCCAACGAGAGGACAGTTGAGCGCCTTCATGTGTACCCTGATCTGATGCGTCCTGCCGGAGCGGGGAGCGCAGCGGACAAATGAATACCCTCCATCGCTCCAGATTACCGTATAATCGGTGACAGCCGCCCTCCCGCGGTTCGTGACGGCCATTCTATGCCTGTTAACTGGGTCCCTTCCGACAGGCATGTCTATCCGTCCTGCCGCCCTCTCCGGCACGCTGTGACAGAGAGCGAGATATGTCTTGCTAACACGCCTCTCCTTAAACTCCTTAAACAGACTCTCCTGAGCCAGGCCGTTCCGGGCGACCACCATAAGCCCTGATGTGGTCGCGTCCAGCCTGTGCACAATACCAGGACGTTCTACTCCGTTCAGGCTGCCGAGTTCTGGAAAGCGGAACAACAACCCATGCACAAGAGTACCGCTCCAGTGTCCCGGCGCGGGATGCACAACCAGCCCGGCAGGCTTGTCGACCACAATTACATCGTCGTCCGAGTAAACCACCCGAAAAGCGACATCCTCCGGCTCAAGGTCCAATCTCTCGGGAGGAGGTATCTCTATGGAGTACTCCTCGCCAAGCCCAACCTTGATGGACGGCTTTATCCTCCTGTCCCCAGATGAAAGCACCCTGCCATCCCGAATGAGCGTCTGAGCATATGTCCTGCCGACCCCCAGCTCCCTGGAGACGGAAAAATCAAGCCTATGCCCCGACAACTCCTCGGTTATGGTCATCCTGCGCGTGTACATGGAGATAACTGCGCCACACGGCTTCCGGGGTTCAGATCACCCTCAGGGCGTCGGCACAGCGGTCGCAAACTTCATGTTCCGCGTCCCTTCCGACTTCGGGGCGGTGTTTCCAACAACGGGGACACTTTTTATCCGCGCTCTTGTTCACCGCGACCGAAATCCCTGTCGTCTCGTCATCGTACAGGATCTGAGCGCCGGGAAGATCCGACGCGGTCTTGAAGGACGACACGATGGAGATGGTCTCCATGTCCTCGTCGGAGACTATGCTGCCCATATCGGAGTACTTATCCCCCAGCCTCACAGAGACTGACGCGTCGAGCGAGTGCCCGATAACTCCGCTGGCGCGGGCGGTCTCCAGCGCTCGGGAGACGGCCCCTCTCACATCCATGACCCTGTCCCAGCGATCTGTGATGTCATTAGGAATGCCCTCCGAATTCGGCTCGGGCCACATTGCCAGATGAACGCTCGCGGGCAGCGACGTATCCATCTTCCTCATCTCCTGCCATATCTCCTCGGAGGTAAAGCAGAGCACGGGGGCTATCATCGTTGTCAGCGCGCGCAATATCTCCCACATTGTTGATCTCGCGCGCCCGCGGGAGAGTGAATCCGCCCTGTCGGCGTATAATTTCTCCTTCGATATGTCTATGTAAAAAGCGCTCAGGTCGTTGTCGCAGAACTGATGTATTCTGAACATCGGCAGGTGGAATTCGTAGCCGTCAAAGTCCTCCGTGCTTCTTTCGATCAGACGGGAGAGCTTGAGCAGGATGTATTTGTCCACCTCCCCCAGCTCCGAGCGGGGGATCAAGTCCCGCTTGGGGTCGAAGCCCCGCAGGTTGGCCAGGAGGAATCGCGCGGTATTTCGTATCCTCCTGTATGATTCCGAAAGATTCGATATTATTGTCTGAGAGATGCTGACATCTCCGCGATAGTCGGTCGATGCCACCCAAAGACGCAGTATGTCCGCGCCGTACTTCTCTACTATCTCCTGTGGAAGGATTGCGTTGCCGAGGGACTTCGACATCTTCTTGCCCCGTTCGTCGATTATAAATCCGTGGGTCAGAACCTGCCTGTACGGAGCGACTCCCTTGGTGGCGACGGATGTGAGCAGTGAAGACTGGAACCAGCCTCTGTGCTGGTCGCTTCCCTCCAGATACATCTCCGCTGGAAAACGCAGGTCCGGCCAGGTCTCTTTGTTTTCGAGAACGGCTCTATGACTGCAGCCCGAGTCGAACCACACGTCCATTATGTCGCGCTCTTTTTCGATATTGCTCCCCGAGCAGTTCGGGCATGTCGCGAGGTCTCCGAGAAGATCCGCGGGCGAGGCCTGCCACCAATAACTGCCGCCGAACTCCCTTGTTCGGTTTGCGACGGCTCTGATACGGTCAGGAGTGAGTATCACAGCTCCGCAGTCATTGCAGTAGAACGCGGGTATGGGCACGCCCCATATTCTCTGCCTGCTGATACACCAGTCAGACCTGTCCCGCACCATGTTCGATATTCTCTCCTTGCCCCACGACGGAATCCACTCCACTTCATGATCGATACAGTGGAGGGCCTTGTCCTTAAATTTGGAGACGGCCACGAACCACTGATCCGTCGCCCTGAATATGACCGGCTTCTTACATCTCCAGCAGTGCGGGTACGAGTGGGTTATCTTCATTCTTCCGAGGAGTCTTTCCGACTCGCTCAGGACGTGGAAGATTTTTTTGGACGCGTCCTCAAGCGACATGCCGCCGACGAGTTCGGTGTCAGGATAGAAGAAACCCCTTGGATCGACCGGGTTGTAGATGTCGAGCCCGTATCTCACGCCTGTCTCATAGTCCTCGACTCCGTGTCCCGGAGCCGTGTGGACACAGCCGGTACCGGCGTCGAGCGAAACGTAATCCGCCAGCACGAACACTATCTTTCTGTCCCCGTAGAACGGGTGAATCGCCTTGAGTCCTTCCAGCGCCTTTCCCCTCAGCTTCAACAGTTCGGTTCCAAATTCGATGCCGGTGGCTTTCCTGACTTCGTCCCTCATCTCCGTCGCGATGAGGTAGACTCTGTTCCCCACCTCGAAGAACGAATACTCGAATTCGGGATGCACCGATATCGCAAGGCTTGCGGGAAGCGTCCACGGCGTGGTCGTCCATATTATGACGTTCACGTCGCGTCCGGCAAGGCGAGAGAATTTCTCCTCCGCGTCGCGGAAGGGGTATGAGACGTAAATCGATGGCGACGTCTCATCCTCGTATTCTATCTCCGCCGCGGCAAGGGCTGTCTCACACTCGATGCACCAGAATATCGACTTGCGCCCTCTGTAGACAAGATCCCTCTCCGTCAGTTCGGCGAGCGTATCCATCTGGGCGGCCTCGTAATCTGGCCGCAGGGTCAGATATGGATTCTTCCAATCCCCCATGACGCCAAGGCGCGTGAACTCCTCCGTCTGAATATCGATGAATTTCTCGGCGTGCGCCATGCATCTGCTACGAAGTTCCACTGGATTTATCGAGCCCATGGTGATTCCGGCATCCTTTAAGACCTTGTGTTCGATCGGCATTCCGTGAGTGTCGTAGCCAGGCACGTATGGCGCAAAGTATCCGCGCCTCCACTTATAGCGGACTATTATGTCCTTTAAAATCTTGTTGAGCGCGGTGCCGATGTGTATATTAGAGTTCGCGTAGGGCGGTCCGTCGTGCAGGATAAAGGGGGGACATCCCCTGCGTTCATTTACGAGCTTCGAGTAGATGTCCTCTTTCTCCCAGAATTCCAGCCACTCCCCCTCTCTCGCGGCTAAGTTCGCGCGCATTGGAAAATCTGTCTGAGGGAGGAACAGGGTGTCCTTGTAGTCCCTGGATTTTTTTTCAGATGACATGAACGAACCTCCTCGGGTTAAGCACTGTCTGATTGTGATTTAACCGGGACATATTATCATCTATAATCGATAAATTCAAACTGGGTTGGTCACCTCCGAACCGCGGGCCGGCCGAGGCGCGATTTACGGCCAGGCTCAGCGCTCGTACCATCAAACACCTTAAAGCCTATGCTGAGGGCATTCAGAGCGCAGGTTCTGACGCAATCGCCGCATAGGATGCACTCCGGGCTGTCCGGCATCCTGGACGGGTCAACGCCCATCTTGCATATACCGGCGCACCTTCCGCAGTGAACACAGGCATTCTCGTCCATTCGGAGGCGATAGAGCGATATCCTATTGAAGAGCCCGTAAAAAGCTCCCAGCGGACAGAGCGCCCTGCAGAAGAAACGATACACAAACACGCACGCGGCCACGACGGCTGCCGCAATGGATGTTTTCAGGACGAACAACCACCCTATGGTTCCCCTCATAGGTGGATTCGCGGCGACCAGAGGCAGACCGGCGGTGATTGTGCCGGCCGGACATATATATTTGCAAAATGCCGGATCACCGAGCCCCATGTCGTTTCTGAAGAAGAGCGGCAGACCCACGACGAATACGGCCAGCAGGACATATTTTATCCGGCGGAGCCAACGCCAATAACGCTGTTGTGGATATCCCGCCGTCTTGTAAGACGGAATCTTGCGCAGCAACTCTTGGAACAGTCCGAACGGGCAGAGAAAGCCGCAGATAAAGCGGCCAAACAACAGGCCGAACCCGACCATCAGTCCCGTGACATAAAAACTGAACCTGTACTGATAGGAGCCAAGCACGGCCTGCAGCGAACCGAGAGGACATGAAGCAATCGCTCCGGGGCAGGAATAACAATTCAGCCCCGGAACACAGATTGATTTCAACTTTCCCTTATAAATACGCCCGGTGAAAAAACCCTTGAAGTAAGCATTGCTGATCGCCAGCGACATCCATTGGATTATCCGCCGCCGACAGATCAACCAATACCTATGCACTCCAGGCATATCAGCGCCGCTTTTCTGAAGACTGTTCCGATCTCTCCACGCAGACCGCCGGCCAGAATGAAAAGAATGGCGACAACAAACAATACGGCTCGAAGGACATTTTTCCGCTTTTCGGACATCCTCTAAACTGGATCCGCTACATTTCTTTCAGTATCTTTTCCATTGTTACGCGATAATTTTTCTCCGAATTAGATCCGACCATTGGACCTCCCACAATCGTGCCCTTTGAATCCACGAAGATCGTCGTTGGTATGGCATCCACGGTGTCAATATATGGGTTCATGTCGGGAGAGTATTCTATCTGGACGAATCCAGCCTGAGATTGCCTCAGTATGCGATCGGCGTCTGTTATCGCGTCTCTGTCCTCCGCCGATATGTCATAAACGATCCCTATCAACTGAGCGCCCTCCGGCATGGAACTCCCTAGCCGTCCGAGATCTGGCATTTCGTCGACGCAAGGCGGACACCATGTTGCCCATATATTTATCATGGTGAGCTTTTTATCCGCGAAAATGGCGTTCGTCACGGCGTCACCGTTCAGCGTCCGTGATTTGAAGGCCGGAAACACATCCGCGGCGCGCGCGGGTACCGTAAACGACAGAGACGCCGCAACGGCAACCAATAACACAACTCTGAAAATCATGCGCGTTTTCATGAGACAAAACCCCTTTCAGGTTTTAAGATATCATTGCGCAATTATACAGCACAAAGCACAATGATATAATCCGCATTTCACACGTTGAATTTTCAGAATATTGACATCGATCCTAAATTTCAGAGGCATTAAGTAAAAAAAGAGTTAAATATATTACCTAGATGTCTATATTTTTAAAAAAACGCTCTAAATAGCGATATTGCGCAATCAGCGGGTAGAAGTATAATAACATGAGTCTGGAGGGCTGGCCGAGTGGTCGAAGGCGGTTGACTTGAAATCAATTGTGGGGCGACCCACCGCGGGTTCGAATCCTGCGCCCTCCGCCAAATGATAATGAAGCAAGATGAAAAAACATACAGCGAAGTCGATAAATACCGGCTTCGCTGTATGTTTTAAGAACCGGAAGATGAAGAAGGTCTTGATCCCGGTAGTTCCCTCATACGAGCCGCTGGTCGGCTTAACGAGCGTATAACCGGTCTCAACCCGGGCAAAGAGCCTGTATTCACGGTCACCGCGCCATACGGCCATCGTCTCTATGTCGTAGCCGTGCTCCTCGGTGAACGTATTCGTCACCCCGTCGAACGTCACGCCGCACACGCTCTTGCTGACGATCTCAAGCGACATGATCTTCTCCACGCGCCACGTCCCGGTCATTACCCCGCCGTCGATCGCGGCAGAGAAACTCCCTGAGTCATACTCAGTATGCGTTGAGCCGTCCTGCGTGGAGCCGCGGTAATATATCTCTGGATCGTCCTCTGTTCGCGATATAGGCGATCTTACCCCCCAGCAACGCCAACTCAAGTATCGCGTCGGCGCATGTCGATGACGGAGACCCTTCACACGCAACGCGCCGCCATACGAGAAGCTGTACGATCGGTATGTGGAATCCGCCATTGCGCGTCACCTCCAGTCACGGCAAAAAAATAACGGAGACAAAAACCCCCGCCGTTTCAATTATTTACGAGTTCAGTCGATTACCCTACCCGATACTCAACTCGCTCTTCGCCAGTATCTTGAATACCGACTTGACAGTTTCCGCAAAATTGAGGAAACTAGCGATTATCGAAGCGAAACAGACTGAAGGAGAGTGAGACAATTTGCCTGAATACACGATTAACCTTATATGGGACAATGAAGCCGCGGTTTGGATTGCCTCTAGTGTGGATATTCCTGGGTTCGTTCTTGAATCTGGTTCCCTTGACGCGCTAATTGAACGTGCCCGTTTTGCAATACCAGAATTATTGAAGCTAAATGGAATGCCACAAGAAGAGTTCTCTATGTGTTTTCGATCTGAACGCCACGAACTGGTTCACAATTAATGGCTGAATACGAAAGAAAGGTCCGTGATATCCTGAAACAAAACGGTTGTTACTTAACGCGGCGAGGAAAGGGTGATCATGATATTTGGTACAGCCCCATAACAGGTTGCCATGTAACAGTTGATAGCAAGATTAAGTCTCGCCCAAGTTATCGCTCATGCCGAACATACAAACAAGCAAGAAAAAGAAAGGCTCTCAGAAAAGGGCCTTCTTTTTCTTGCTTAAGAAGCAGGTTTTGTTGCTATTACGCTGATCTCTTCTTCATTACGATTACAGCAAGCAAAAATCCAAAGAGACCATAACCAACATTACATCCACCACCACTACTACTCTTGCTATTATCCTCCTCATTGTTATTATTGTCCTCATCATTATTCTTGCCGCTATCTACTACCTTGATACTTATATCCCCCTGTCCTACCCATCCACCATCTGTACTCTGGTACAGCAAAGAGTAGTTGCCTTCAGGAAGCTTTTCTGGAGCGTTTACTGCCCCATCCACCCGTTTCAGGTTGTTTATATTGATGGTGAATTGAGCATCCTTTGTCGTTGCGGTATAGGGGCCATATTCCTCAGTTCCCTCTGCCCTTACATCAGGTGAAGTGGTTGAGATAGCATTTAATTCTATATTACGCAACCACACCCAAATTTCGGTCCCGTCATCAGGTGTTCTCAAGCCACCCTCTGACATTTCATCTTTGACAATAATGCTAATGTCAACAACCGTTTCTCCTGGATTTACTGCAGTCCCGTCAGCTCTTACAATTTTCCCATTGGATGTAAAATCATCTTCACTCGGTGGAGGAGTAGTAGTTACATTCAATGTCTTACCTGTGACTGTGACTTTCTTCGGACTGGTATAGTACCAATTTTCATCGTTATCTTGATATAACAAGGTGAAGTTAGTCTCCCCTGGTTTATAGGCTTTCAGATCCACATAGGAATATTGCGTACCGGCATAACCCCAATCCCAGAGAGTGAAAATCGACTTCTCCTCCACATCGAAAGGAAAGAGCCAATTTCGATCTCCGTGGTTGTATCCTTCGGCGAATTGGGCAAAATTGGAATCGATACGAGTTATCCCTGTTTCTAACGAAATATCCGATGACATCGAAACGGATAAGTCATTAGGTTTAGCAACATAAAATTCCCAGCGATAACGAGCAGTAATAGGGTAATTACCACTATAGTTGAATAAATCGGGTTGGAAATCTATTATTATGAGTCGAATTTCGTCACCGTCTATACTTATAGTAGAGTCCCCGTTTGGGAAGGCAGAGAATAAATACTCAGCGTTAATTTCGCTGTCTGCGGCGAAATCTGTCCAGGCAGTACGAGCTAAACGTCCAGTACCCTGAACCTCTACCCTGAAACGGCCATCATAAGACATGGTAATAGGTGTCTTATCAGGAAGTGCGCTTGTCATTTTCACCGAACTATCTGTTAATTCCACATAAGGAAGACTGCTTTGAAGTTGTTCTTCGGTCGTCAAAAAATCTGGAAATTTGCCTAGCTCCTCCTTCGTCGAACCAAGGCTCCAAGTGAATGCCTTGTTAGGAATGCCTGTATTCCGTTCTTCAGCGGCATATCTGCGAAAGACAATACTTGGTGAAAATTCAACCGATTCCTGAGAACCATAAGAAAATCTCATAGGGAATGTTGTAGCGTCTCCACCCTCTGCGTCTTTACCATCCACGACCTCAATCCTCTTATCATTTTCGTCATGGTACACAAAGGAAGCGGGGGAGATTTTCAATTCTCCGACCACCTGTTCATCTTCTTCCGTTACTGCCCGATCATCTTCGACGATTAAATCAATCTGTCGAAAAGTTGCTCCGTTATAGACTGGTTTTCCCTCCACCAAGTAAGAGGATGAACGATGATAGATAATCGTGTATGGTTCTCCTGCCGCAACCCCAACAAAAACAAAGATCCAGAGTGAGAAGAGCGTAAAGAGTTTCATCCCATGCCGCATAAACAAAAACCTCCCCTTCAAGAAAGAATTTTATTTCTCTAAAAATTATACCATAATCTATTGCAGGGCAGACACATTAGACACTGTGAAGCATTGCTATCACACACATATCCTTTTTGTACCTCTCACATAACTTGAAGAATCGCATCGTATCCTGTAGTAGCTTTGAGTGTAACGATCATTACGGATATTTCAAAAAGTGATATACCCATAATTATGATATATTTTTGTCAGATACTAGACTTTAGAGGTCTCCTAATTCCAGATCGGCTTGGATTCGCTGATACTAACGCTTTAAGCCATATTGGACTTGTTGTCACGAACCCTTGCTGTTACTGATTCTTATGAGTTAACTCTAAAGTCTAGCAGTTAAAATAATCTCCGGGAATTCAGGTTATATCTTAAACTTCGTATTACCTCTCTCCCCGCGAAAAGCGGTCTTTGTCAGAACGACCGCGGTCAGGCCGATTAGACACACGCAAGCGAAAGTCCCCGTATCACAGCCGCCGCCGCCACTGCCACCGCTAGTATAACCAACCTCCCACTCGAAGTTTTCAGCGAGCGTACCTCTGTAATGCGGATTACCGCCTGACTCCGTTTCATATTCGACCCTGTAAACACCTGTCGGCATCCTATCATCCGGCGTTATATTTATCACGCTCAATCCGCCCACCTCTATTACTACCCCTTCATATTCGTACGCTCCGCCAGCCGCTCGGCCTTCGGACAAGAGAGTAAAGTGAACAGTGGCGGTGTTAGCGCCTCTTAGAATAGCTCCGTCCGCTACCGCCGTAATATTTGGCAAGCGTCCGGAAGCGCTGGCTCTCTGCTGAAGATCGAAGCGGTTTTCATTATACGATATATTCACCTGATAGACGTTCAAGTCATGGACGACGGTTGAACCATCGAGTCGCACTATTATCATATTGTTGCCAGATATTCGTATTTCCGACACCTCTCCCACTTCCGCGCCTGTTATTTCAATTGTTGTAACCTTGTCATCTATGTTGGATGCTTCTCCATCAGTAACTACCACCCTGGCAACGCTTGAGGCGACATCCGCCGCCCCGCCAGCCGCGCTTACCACGCAGTAGTAGTAATACGTGCCGGCTGTTAGATTGGCCGGAATTGTGAAGCGATTGCTCGTTTCTCCGGAGATAACGGTTCCGCCAGTGTTCAGCTCCGCGGTATTCGAGTGCCACTGGTAGCTTAAGTCCGCACCCTCAGTCGCCACTGCCGCCACTGAGAGAGAACCGGTGATACTGCCAGCCGTGACAGCCGTCTCTGCCACGGGGTGGACGGTGATGGTAATGCTAGGCGTTGAAGGCACTGGGCTTATGGTTATGCTCAGCGCCTTCATATCGCTACCGGCGCTGTTTGCCGCCTTGACGGTAAAACTAGCCATTCCCTCGGTTGTCGGTATCCCAGAAATCTCTCCGGTATTGAAATCCAGATCTAATCCAGGCGGCAGGCTGCCAGATTCTATCGACCATGTTATCGGGATAGTTCCACTTGCTTCCAAGGTCTGGAGGTAATCTGTGCCGACTGTGCCGCCTGGCAGTGATGACGTGTTGATCACCGGCGCTACCGGCGCTGGGATTATGGTTATGCTCAGCGTCTTTGTATCGCTATCGACGCTGTTTGTCGCCTTGACGGTAAAACTAGTCATTCCCTCGGTTGTCGGTATCCCCGAAATCTCTCCGGTATCGGAATCCAGATCTAATCCAAGCGGCAGGCTGTCAGATTCTATCGACCACGTTATTGGGGGAGTTCCGCTCGCTTCCAAGGTTTGAATATAATCTGCGCCGACTGTGCCGTCTGACAGTGATGACGTGTTGATCGCCGGCGCTACCGGCACTAGGCTTATGGTTATGCTCAGCGTCTTCGTATCGCTGCCGGCGCTGTTTGACGCCTTGACGGTAAAACTAGCTATTCCCTCGGCTGTCGGCGTGCCTGAGATCTCTCCGGTATTGGAATTCAGACCTAATCCAGGCGGCAGGCTGTCGGATTCTATCGACCATGTTATCGGGGTAGTTCCGCTCGCGTTCAAGGTTTGAGTGTAAGCCGTGTCAACTACGCCGTCTGACAGTGATGACGTGTTGATCTTAGGCGCTACCGTATGGATGGTAACAAGCCTTGGCGAATCAGTTATCGTGTATGAACCGTAGCTCGACACATCCACGCGTACCTGACCCTTCGTTATATCTGTCACAGAAACACTCCAGTCCCTACCCGAACCTGACGTCTCTCCTTTTGTCGCGGAACCGCCATTGTCCGCAATGGTAATTTCATCAGCGGTCAATCCGGTGATCGGTTTATCAAATTTGAGGTCTATCTTTGTGGTTGTCTCCGTATCCGCAACGCCATTCGCCGTAACGCTCTCCAACGCAACCTGAATAGCGCTTACTGTTACAATGCATTCGGCGTATTTAGATGAATCCGCCTGTGAAGTAACCGTTATATTCGCGGTCCCCGCGCCTTTCGCTGTGATCATGCCAGCGCTGACATCCGCAACGGCAGGGTTGTCGGTCGTCCATTTCACTGTTTTGTCTGACGCGTTGCCGGGCACTACAGTGGCAATGAGTGTACCTACATCCCCAATGTTCAAAGACATCTCGGACCTGTTCAAAGTTACTCCTGTTACAGAAGTAACCGTAGAGTTGTTTATCCCAACCTTAAACGAGACCGTCACGCTGCCCGCGGGAGTGTCTTGATCGGTAACAGCCGGGGTTATATTCGTAACGGATACGTAGGAGTCGCTGCCGTCATACAAATTGCTGTTCGGATCGCTTGACTCGTTAAATTCATTATTGTTTCCATAGAAAAGATCAGTTGTTGTTCCATTACCGTAGTCATATTGCAGATGTTGCTCTCCGCCGTGCGCTTCCTCTATGTCCAGGAAGGGATGCGTCCGCCAATCTATATTGTCTACATCATTCGCTGCCGGATCTCTATCGGCATCGATATGATATATCATGAGCCCACCGTAAGGATCGCTCCAGTTGGATATATAACGGATAAGCCCGCGGTCATACCCTACATTCCCCCTGGGCTGCAACAGAAAATACTGATTGGACGATGTCTTCAACTTTATAAACTGAGATGAGTTGGTCAACGAGAAGTTCTGAAGATCGTCAAGGTCATCGGCATCAACTATCGCCGTCGGGTAGAAAAGAGTGGACAAGTGATACGCGTCCAGCCCTGTAGG
>JAIRWR010000120.1 GCA_031268885.1 Synergistaceae bacterium | reverse complement strand
AACCGCATAGACATAACCGACGTCTCGAACGAGCGCGAATTGAGGCTGGTCCTGACCGAAGGAGAGTGGAGCCTGAACGGGGAAGAGGTCCTGACTAGGAACAGAGTGGCTTCTCTGCTGGCGGTGCTGAGCTACTTAAAGGCCCTTCGCGAGATAGATGTGTCCTATCCCTCCGTTCTCGGTATATTAGGCCTTTCGGAGCCGCGAAAAATCCTGCGCGTCGGGTACTCGGACGGCGGCGGCGATGTGTGGAGTATCGGTTCCGATCTCGGGAGAGCTGGAACCTCCATAATGGGCGAGAGTGGAAAGGTATACATGATCGACGAACTCAGGGGTAATGTCCTGAGCACTGCGGCGGAGACACTTCTCGAATCGCCGCTGCGACAGGTCGATTTCAGCAGGATAAACGGAGTTCTGATACAGTCGCGATCCAACGGCGAGATACGGCTGAACAGGTCGGAGTCGCCGCGCGGCGGAGGCGATTTTTTCTGGAGAATTTTCACGCCCTACTTCTGCAACGCTAAAAAGAGCGCGATAGATAAGATCATAGAGATCGTGGCGGATGAAGGATGGGTTCGCAGGGCGGATAATAAGGAGTTTTCCGGCTCCTCGGCCAGAGATACTCTAACACTTTACGACGCCTATGACCGCGAGCTTGTTCTCGGTTTTGCCGGTTCCCTCGGAGGGAGGGCCTACTGTACGGTCGAAGGGCTGCCGGGCGTTTATACCATCGGCGGGGACGTCTTGTCCGTATTCGACATCGCGCCAGAGTCTTTTGTGGACACCGCGCTGTACTACTACGAGCCGTTGTCGGTGAGGGAATTTCGATTTTTCTGGGAGGGGCGCGAACACTACTTCGTCTCGGTCTGGGAGGAGACCGGCGAGGAGGGCAAGCTCGGACAGCGGTTCATAATGGACGGGCGCGCGCTCTCAGGGGCCGGCTATCACGAATTTACGCGTGAACTCAGCGGCATCTCAGGCAGCGGGCTTTATTCAGGGAGAGAGGACGAGCTTGGACGGGAGATGGGCTCCATGTTTATCAGGCGAATCTCCCCTCCATACGAACAGACGATCAAGTTTCGAGAGATAAAAAATATGCCCGGTTACGTGGGCGTCGAGTACGACGGCAAAACGTTGACCTGCCTGGAGGCAGGGCGTTTGGAGGACTTGATGGACCTGTCGGACTCCATGTCGGCGGCAGAGCGGGTAAGCCGCTGATTAAAGGACTGGAACCGAGTTCATGACGATTTTAAAATGAGCCCCTCCAAGGGGCTGCAGGCTTACGACCTCAGGCGAGAATTCGCGATGAAAGGGGGCTTTGACGAGTTCAATCCGAGCTTTTGGTCGTTGTGCGTCGCTTAAAAATCCAAAATAGTATGAGGAGGGTGTTTTGATGCAAAGAAGATTCGTTTCTTTTCTGGGTTTTGCGCTTATCTGCCTGATGATTTTGGGCGTTGGCAGGGCTTACGCGGCAGATTCCAAATTTATAGCTTTCTCAAATAAGGGCCTCGACTACTACTTCTGGACCGTCTGTCAGGTTGGCGCCCAAAAGGAGAGCGAGAAGAGGGGCTGGCAGTTCGAGGCCTCCGACGCGAAGCTCGATAGCGCGAGACAGTTTGACCAGTTCGTGAACTTCATCAACAAGAAGCCCGACGCGATCTTCGCCGATCCAAATGATTCGGAGGGTCTGATCGCGGCGGCAAACCAAGCGGTGGCGGCTGGCATTCCTGTGGCTATCGTCGATACTCCTCTCACCGGCGGCGATATCGCCATCACGGTGGCTTTCGATAACTACGACGCCGGAGTTCTCGCGGGCGAGGCCTTGGTCAAGGCGCTGAAGGCGAAGTACGGCGAGGAGAAGGGGACTATCGTGTACGCGATAGGGGCTATGAGCTCCGAGGCGTGGAGACTGCGCCGCGAGGGGACATCCGCGGTTATGGCGAAGTATCCCAACATCAAACTCTACGAGGATCCGGCAGACGGCGAAATCGCGAAGACCCAGGACTTCGTGCTGAACCGCCTCACGTCTGGGGAGAAGATCGACGCGCTTCACACGCCGTCGGACAACCCAGGCATGGGCCTTGTCTCCGCTCTGAGGATGGAGAAGAAGTGGTTCAAACGCGGTGATCCGAACCACGTCATCATTGTCACGATTGATGGCGAGCCGATAGCGAATAAGTTCATAGAAGAAGGCTACTATGACTACAGCATCGCGCAGGATGGCTTTTCATATTCGGCGATAGCGGTCGAGATGCTTGAGAAGTACACGTTCGAAGGCAAGAAGGTTCCTCTCGGCCCCTATGAGAACAACAAATACTACTGGGAGAAGTGCGAAATCATCGACTCCGCGGCCGGACCTTACTGCAAGGTTCCAGCCTATGAGATCAACCCAGAAAACGCCACGGATCCGCGCCACTGGGGCATCGTGGCGGAGAAAGAGCTGAATATACCCTACGACATGTCCGCTACCGGACAGTAAGCAGGACAGCGGCGGCTTCAGGGAGGCATGTCATAAATCCGGGAAAACGCTGATTGATATTGCTAAAACGATATCCAATCGTCTTGGTAATGGGGACTCTGTTCGGATTTGAATATTTTCAAATTTGAATCTTTGCCCTTCAGGTCCACATAGATGAGATCAGCCTTTTCGGGAAAATTTTCTCCGTGACTGGAGGGCCGATTTTCCTGAACGTAAGACACGCTTCCAGGGAATACCGGCCCTCATACCGATCTGAAGCCGGGGGTTTTGAGTTAAAACAGTCGAGGCAAGTCTTTGGGGCGTTCGATGGAGATATCGGTCCCCATTCGAATGCGAGTCGGTATAATTACAAAGGTTTATTAAAGCGTATTCCGGAGCGACAGATAGGTTTCAGGAGGAGAACGCCTAGTGGAAAGAGAAACAATTTTAGAGGTCAGGAACGCGACGAAAACCTTCGGCGCCACAAAGGCTCTGGTAGACGTGAATTTCAGAGTGGAGCGCGGCACAATACACTCTCTTGTGGGACGAAACGGAGCGGGGAAGAGCACGCTTGTAAACGTCATCGCCGGTGTTATCAAGGCTGACAGAGGCATTGTCATATTTGACGGGATGGACGTCTCGGGCATGTCGCTGAAGGAGAGGCAGAGCCTTGGAATCCGTCTGGTTACCCAGCACGCGAGTATTGTTCCCGATCTCGATGTGGCGGAGAACATCTCAATGGGCCTGTGGGCACGGAACAGACTGGGCATGATCGACTGGAAGCGCATGCACGAGCGGGCGCGCGAGGTGATGGACGAGTTCGGCTTAGACGTTGACACCCGTAGATCCGTCCGTCACCTCACGCCGGTCGACCAGCGCAAGGTAAATATAATCCGCGCGCTCTTCGGCGGCGGGAAATTTATCATTCTCGACGAACCGACGACGTCCCTTTCGTCCGAGGACCGGGACAACCTCTTCGAGTTTGTTCACAGACAGGCAGAGAAGGGCATCACATTCATCCTGATCTCACATTATCTTGAGGAGATACTGAGGGTATCGGATGAGATAACCACTGTGCGGGACGGCTTTGTCTTCTCGAACCTGAAGGGGGATGCGAACACTCACGACAAGCTCGCCCGAATCATAGCCGGTGAAGACGTGGAACTCGTGAGCCGCGACCCAGACAAGCCGCGTGCCACCGAACCGCTGCTTGAATGCAGGGAGGTTAGCGCAACCTTCCTGAAACCCACCAGCACAAAGGTTTACAAGGGCGAGATTGTCGGGTACGTCGGCTTTCCGGGCTCTGGGGCGCGCGAAATATGCACCATGCTTTACGGGCTGAACAAAATACAGGGAGGGGACGTGCTAGTCGAGGGAAACCCTGTGAATATCAGGCGGGCGGGCGACGCGCTGAAATACGGCATCTGCTATGTACCCAACGACCGGCACGCGGACGGCATTGTCGGTATAATGCCCATAGACGAGAATATCGGACTTTCAATCTTGCGCGGCAAACTAAAGAGTTTCTTTGGTCTTCTGAACCTGGATAAGGAGAGAAGCATCGCGGCCAGCTCGGTGGAGATGCTCAAGATAAAGACATCTTCCACTCGGGCGCTTGCAAACAGCCTGTCCGGCGGCAATCAACAGAAGGTCGTGCTGGCCAAGGTTCTGGCCTGCAATCCAAGGCTGCTGATCTTAGACGAACCGACAATTGGCATAGACATCAAGAGCCGGGAGGAGATCATTGGCCTGATCAAGGATCTGACTCGCGACGGCATGAGCGTTATCTATCTGACGAACGACTACGACGAGCTGTTGCGGATAGCGGATCGCGTCGTCATCTTTAACGATGGATCCATCGTGGGCGAAATGGAGAACAAAAATCTCACCCCGGAGACGATCATCGCGATCCGGGATAAAAACGAAAGGGTGGCGGCGGAATGAGCCAGGCGTCCGCAACAAACGTAAAGATCGAAGCGCATGGACTTGGAGGCGACAGGATAGCGCGCGCGCTGATCGACAACAGCGTGTGGGTTTTGCTCGCGCTGGGCGTGATAATCTTCATGTATCTGTCGCCGAGGTTCTTCAATCCGTTCAATAACATTCAGGTATATTTCAACATACCCATGCAGGCTTCCGTGATGGGTGTGCTGACAATTGGCCTGGCGGGAACGATACTGCTCGGCGACATAGATCTGTCGTGCGTCGGGATGATGGCGGTCTCTGCCGCCAGCGGTGTCCTGATATTCAAGAACTTCCACATTCCAGGCGTTCTCGCGTACGTCATAATCGTGGCCGTAGGGACCTTTCTGGGCTTTATAAATGGGCTCCTGATAGCGAAGCTGAAGACCGTCGCCCTCATCGAGACGCTCGCCATGAACACCGCCCTGACCGGCGTGGTGCTCGCAATCACCAGAGGCCGCACCATCACGGTGAGCGAGCCTGAGTATACGTGGCTCGGGCAGAGCAAGGCCTTTGGCACTATCCCCTACCTGGTGTTCATACTGTTCTTCGTCTATATCATAATGCACATAGTATGGCGCAAGACAGCTCTGGGGCGCAGTTTATACGCTGTTGGAGGAAACGCGCGGTGCGCCAGGGTTTCGGGAATCAATGTGGACCGCACTCGGATAGCCGCGTTTACCATCTCGGGCATGTGCGCTGGAATTGCTGGGATAATGCTGTCATCAAAGATGAGTTCGATCAACAGCGTGTTCGGCCAGACATACGGCATGGATATCATAGCGGCCGCGGTCATAGGTGGAACCTCCCTTCAGGGAGGTATCGGCAAGGTCTCGGGCATACTCGGCGGCGTGCTTCTACTGAACTTCATCCAAGTTGGATTGCAGGTCCTCGGGCTTGATTCATACTTTGTTCAGATGGCCACGGGATTGATCATAATGCTCGCGGTCGTCATAGATTCGCTGCGAATTCGCTTCCAGGCGAGAGGGTAGCGTACAAGGGAGGCGGTTCTGAGATGAAAGCGATTTACCTCGATTCAGTCCAAAAATTATCGGAACGCGACATTCCGACGCCTGTTCCGGACGACCGGCAGGTGTTGGTTCGGATCAAGGCCGTCGGAATCTGCGGGTCCGACGTGCACTACTGGCACAATGGAAGAATAGGCTCGTTCGTAGTGGAAAAG
>JAIRWR010000079.1 GCA_031268885.1 Synergistaceae bacterium | reverse complement strand
ATTACCCTGTTTGGTTTTGACGGCCGGCCCTCACCCGTATTTTCGGGCGGAAGCAGGTCTTTTACTCGTTCCCAATTATTATCACTGATTTCATGACGGCGCACGACTATCTATCCCCTCTCACAGATAATACTTCATTATTATGCTATATAGGGAGATTTTGTGCAATATCTAGTTTTCAAACACGCCCTAGTCTCAGGAGGATTTCCCAAAAACACACACTCCGTTTCAGATTTACTCTCCCGCTTTGAAGTTATACGTCGGAAGCACACGTTCAATAATCTTGGCAGTGGGGGAGATGTGGCTAATTATCTCGTCAATGTTTTTGTACGCCATCGGAGACTCGTCAAGGGTGTCAAGGCTGACCGAAGTCGAATAAATCTCGCTCATCTCAGCTTTATACTCGTCCATCGACAGCCTGGCAAACGCCGCCTTGCGGCTCATCAGCCGACCAGCACCGTGAGGCGCGGACTGATTCCAGTCGTCGTTGCCATTGCCTACGCAAATCAGGCTGCCGTCGCGCATATTTATCGGTATCAGCAGCCGCTCGCCATATCTAGCGGAAACGGCGCCTTTGCGAAGTATCATCTTGTCCGTGTCGATATAGTTGTGAATTGTCGTGAAACGATCAACCTCCGTCAGACCCATTCCGCGCAAGATCACCTCGGTCATGGCGCGGCGGTTCAGCACAGCGAAATGCTGTGTGATCTTCATATCGTGTAAATACTCGTCGAACATGTAGCCGCTGACATAAGAGAGGTCTTTGGGAATCGAACCTGCTTCGCTGTTTCCTTGCGTTCTGAGATTCTTTATCGTATCGGCGATCTCGCGCTTGCGCCCCTCGGCTTTGAGGGTGGCAATAGTTTCCTCAATCTGTCGCTTGGAATTACCGCAGAGCGCCTTATACGCTTCATCCTGATAATAACCGGCGACCTCCGTGCCGAGGTGACGGCTGCCGGAGTGGACGACGAGATACAAGTCTCTGTTATCCGAACGGTCAACTTCAATAAAATGGTTTCCACCGCCTAGGGTGCCGATACTTCGTTTTGCGCGTTCAAGATTGACTTCACTGGCGCAATGAAGCTCGCCCACGTCAATTTCGGCGTTCAGTAGGTGGTAGGTGTCGCGGATTCCGCGCCCGGAAGGTATCTCGCAGCGAATGAGCGCGTCGAGCTTGGCGTAGTCGATTTCCCTTTCCGCGAGTTTGACCGTTTCCATACCGCACCCTATGTCCACACCGACCATTCCCGGCACAATTTTGTCGGTTATCGTCATCGTCGTGCCGATCGTACAGCCCATTCCCGCGTGAACATCCGGCATTATCCGTATCTTGCAGTCCGCGAACTCGGCACGGTCGCAAACGGCCTGTATCTGCCCCATAGAGGCGGCTTCAAGCTCTCCGGTGTAGCAAATTGCTGTGTTGCATTTTCCGGCTATCTGTATCATGCGTTACTCTCCGACAATCTTCACGAGTACGCGCTTGTCCCGCATACCGTCGAACTCTCCGTAGAAAATCTGCTCCCACGTTCCGAAATCGAGTTTGCCGTCCGTAATGGCGACTACGGTCTCGCGTCCCATAACAGAGCGTTTGAGATGCACGTCGGCGCTGTCCTCAAAGCCGTTATGATCATACTGGTCATAAGGCTTTTCAGGGGCGAGTTTTTCGAGCCAACGTTCAAAATCGCGGTGCAGACCGCTCTCGTTGTCATTGATGAATACGCTCGCCGTAATGTTCATCTCGTTGACAAGATATAAGCCCTCGCGGATTCCGCTTTCGGCGAGTGCGGCTTCGACGTACGGATATTCACCGATAGTCATCCGCGTTCTGCGTCCATCGCGTGTTATTATATATCGATATCGCCAATATTTTTTCCCGCTTGTCATGATCTCCAGGATAAGCCCATCGCCATCCTGGAGCTCATATCTTTTATCTTTGGCTCGCGCGGCTTTGATAGTAGTCTCGTATAAATTCACCTTTGTGGGCCACTCCTTTCAAATTTGTGGGCCAATCTGTGGGCCAATAATAGTGTCATATTATGACTTTTATCATCATCCGATGTCAATTGTCAACAACAACGAAATGGCCCGAAGCTAGGCTAAATCTGCTTCGGGCCATCTTTTGTCATTGTTTGCTTTTGGGTACTGGTGGAGGCGCGGAGAATCGAACTCCGGTCCAACAAGGGACCATCCGGTAGCGCTACGAGCGTAGTCCGTGTTTTAAATTCGACTTAGGAACTCCCTCGGACAGGATTTCCCTTATCTATTCCTCCCTAGAGTCTCAAACCATAGACAGAGAAAACTCCCATAGTTCCAGCCGTCTTTGTGACGCCGTGCCGGTTTCCAACGACCGAGCCCCCGGACAGCGTGACTGCTTTAATTAAGCAGCCAGTGCGAAATCTTCGTTGGCAATTATTTTTTTGGAGTCGGATTTACGAGGATCCTCCATCCTCGGCTCGCTCTCACGGACCTTCCATCCTGCTGTCGAAACCTGTCGCCCCCCTTACTTGATCAATTGCCTCTTCTGCTTCTCTCTCGAAGATTGCGGTTTATCTCCCTCTCCGCATCACGTAAAGCTATCGCGTCCCTGCGATCATGGGTTTGCTTACCTTTCGCTACGGCAAGTTCTACCTTTGCCCATCTTCCATTCTTAATATACATCGCAAGGGGTATCAGAGTCAACCCATTCTCCCTCGATTTTGCCTGCAACTTTATGATTTGGCTCATGTGGGCCAGAAGCTTACGCCTCCTCGTGGGTTCCATGTTGTAGTGCGTACCTTTCTCGTAGGGGGAGATGTGGACGCTGTACAGCCACAATTCCCTGCCTTCGACGCGCGCAAATCCCTCCCGCAGATTTACATGCCCGGCACGGACGGATTTTATCTCCGTTCCCGATAGGGTGATGCCGACCTCGAGAGACTCAAGAATAAAATATTCATACCGCGCTTTCCTGTTGCGCGCCGCTGTATAATCCTTACGTTCTTTATCGTCGCCATCAGACATAGTCAGTCATCCTCAGTATTACTTTGGTTGTTGAGAGTTCAAAGTTCTTAATCTGTCAATTTTAGGGTTGAGGTCTTCTGAGCTGACTTTCGCTACTTGGTTCACGTCCCCTGCCCGCATATCTTAAAAAGGCTCCCGACACCGGCCGAGAGCCTTTTCTCCCATTTGGTCGGGGCGAGAAGATTTGAACTTCCGACCTCCTGGTCCCGAACCAGGCACGCTAACCAGACTGCGCTACGCCCCGTATATAAATTATTGTACCACTCAGCTTGATCACCGTCAACGCGATTATTCCTGCCCGGACTAATCAGAACATGCTCTACATGCAATAACAGCGGACATTCGCTGGTGTTCGTAAATTTGCAGGCTTGGTACGATTGCGGCGCGTGTTCATTGACACTTGGCGTCGCTTCTCTCTTGAGCATGGCCATGCGTTACTCCATCGCGTAATTCGGGGCTTCCTTTGTTATGACGACATCATGAGGGTGACTCTCCTTCATGGATGCGGGCGTCACCTCGATGAAACGCGACTTTCTGTGCAGCTCCTCTATGTTGGCCGTTCCGCAGTAGCCCATGCCAGAACGTATCCCGCCAATCATCTGGAAGACAATCCCACTGAGAGACCCCTTATGAGGAACCAGACCTTCGATCCCCTCCGGAACGAGTTTGTCCTCTGGTATCCCCTCCTGGAAATACCTGTCTTTGCTCGTTCCCTCCCGCATCGCGCCCAACGAGCCCATTCCGCGATAGCTCTTGAATGACCTGCCACGATAGATTACGGCCTCTCCGGGGCTTTCTTCGGTGCCGGCAAAGAGCGAGCCTATCATGACGCTGTCGGCGCCAGCCGCGAGCGCCTTTACGATATCCCCAGAATATCTAATGCCGCCGTCGGCTATGACCTTGCGGCCCATTCTGTGCGCAATGCCAGCTACGTTCATTATGGCCGCTACCTGAGGAACGCCGATCCCGGCCACAATGCGGGTCGTACAGATTGATCCGGGGCCGATGCCGACCTTGACCGAGTTGACTCCAGCATCAATCAAGGCCTCAGCGGCGTCCGCCGTCGCTATGTTCCCGCCGACAAGCTGGAGATCAGGGTATTTTTCCCTTATTTTCTTTATCGTCTCTATCACGGACCTCGAATGGCCGTGCGCGGTATCCACGACTACCACGTCCACAGATTCGGCGACCAGCGCCTCGAGTCGGTTCATCGAATCGGAGCCTGTTCCTATCGCGGCCCCTACCCTCAATCTGCCGCGCGAATCCTTTGTGGCGTTCGGGAAGTCCTTTGCCTTCTGTATATCTTTGATTGTGATGAGCCCCATCAATCGGCCGTCACTGTCAACGATTGGGAGTTTTTCGACCTTGCGGCGGCTGAGTATTTTCTTGGCGCTCTCGAGATCGGTGCCGACGGGCGCGGTGACGATGCTATCCTTTGTCATGACCGCGTCGATAGGCTGGTCGTAGTTGATGATGAATCTGAGGTCCCTGTTCGTTATTATGCCGACGAGGCGCAGGTCATGATTTACTATGGGAACTCCGGATATATGATAGTGCGACATAAGATCTATGGCCTTCGTGACTCTGTCCTCCGGGTACAGATAGAATGGATCGACTATGACCCCCGATTCCGAACGCTTGACCTTGTCGACCTCTCGCGCCTGATCCTCTATCGTCAGATTCCGGTGCAGTATTCCGATTCCCCCCTCGCGGGCAAGAGCGATCGCCAGCCTGGATTCTGTCACCGTGTCCATGGCGGAGCTGCAGATTGGCGCGCGAAGCGTTATCTCATCAGTGAAGAATGTGCTGGTGTCGATCTGTGACGGCAACACATCGCTGTAACCCGGCTCGAGAAGGAGATCGTCGAATGTAAACCCACGGTAATTGGTAAATTTCTCCTGATTGATGCCCATGTCGCTGCTTTGCACTGCATTCTCCCCTTTTTTATTATGCTGACTCCTCGTCTCTTGCTCAATAGAATTCAATAGCCATATTTCGTAGAGTTATAATGCCGCTGATCCTTAAAAAAATTTTTTTTATTCGCTTGAAGCCGAGGTCAGCCCACTTATGACCCGCTCCCTGCCAAGGCAGGAGAGTATCAGCGCGAGCGGCGCGCCCGACTCTCTGCCAGTGATTAGCAGACGCAGTGTATGATAGAGTTCTCTGCCCTTGAGCCCGCATTCTTTTTGAAATTCTTTCAATATCTTTCGTATGCGCTCAGACGTCCAGTCATCGTCCGGGACATCCGCCAAGCGGTCCCTCACTGCCGTAACCCAACCGATTTCGGAGACGCTGATAGCGGCCCGCGGCGCGAGAAAGGAGTTCGAGATGGCCTCACGCAGCTCGTCGAGCACCGCGCACGACGGAACAAGTTCTTTGATGAGGGAGATCCTGTCCGTTTCGTCATAATTGTTGGAATCGGGATGTCGCTTAGGGAAAGCGCCGCGATACTTTTCTAGCAGGTCCTCTGCTGGCAGCCTGGCAATCGACATCTTTCCGAAGTGTCTCATCCTATCGGGATCGTGAACCGGCGGAGTAAGGGCCACCGAGTCGAGATGAAAGGCGGCGGACATCTCCGCTGGGCTGAGCAACATGTCCGATGGAGCGCCTGACCAGCTCAGAGTCGCGATGTAAGAGACAACAGCATCCGGCAGCCAACCCTCATCCCTATACGAGCCGATTGAGATTGCGCCGGAGCGCTTGCTGAGCTTGTGTCTCCCGGCATCAAGCACCATCGGTATATGTACCCACTGCGGAGCTTGCCAACCGAGTGCCCTGTATATCATCTCCTGCCTGGGGGTGTTGGAGATGTGCTCTTCCCCTCTTATGACGTGAGTCACTGACGAGTCGTGATCGTCCACGACGACCGCCAGGAGATATGTGCTCGTTCCGTCGCCGCGCGCCAAAACAAAGTCCTCGATAGAGGAAGCGGGCGCCGCTATTGTACCCCTGAGCCGGTCCAAAAAACTGAATTCTTTCAGATCGCTCCTGACTCGGAAGCGCCAGCAGTGCGGTTCGCCAGAATCAACCCTTGCGTCGGCCTCATCGCGCGATAGGCGCCCGCAAACACATCGCCGCACAGCGTCGGACTCGTCATTTTCGCCGCGCCCAACGCAGAAACAAGGATATACAGCACCCAATTCCCGCAGAGACGCAAGCGTCTGCGCGTGTCTTTTGGAGTTCGATGTCTGCCTGGCGATCCTCCCGTCCGGTTCTATGCCGAGCCATCTTAAATCTTCCAGGATGGAGTCCTCGTACTCCACCCTGGACCTCGACGCGTCTGTATCCTCGAAGCGAAGCAAGAATCTGCCGCCGTTACGCCTTGCCCACATAAAATTAAATAGAGCGGTCCTCGCCCCCCCTATATGAAGCGGTCCGGTGGGAGACGGGGCGAATCTTGTAGTTACGCTGCCGCTATCTTCCTCCAACTTTATCAACTCTTCCGATTACGCTTACCATGACCTTGGCGACGCCCATGTTCTTAATGCCGAGCAGTTCCGCCGCGGCCTGAGAAATGTCCAGAAGCCTGTTCTTGTGTTCCATGAAGCGGTCGGTTATTCTGACCACCACCGATTTTCCGTTGACGGGGCTCGTTATCTTTACCAATGTGCCAAACGGAAGGTTCTTTGCGGCCGCTGACAGGTGGCTCTCCGTAAATCGTTCCCCGTTTGCGAATTTCCTGCCTATCATCTTCCCTCCATACCAGGAGATCGACGAACTGACTTCAAATCCTCCGCCTATCTTGTAGCTCTGCGTCAGTTTGTGGGCGTGAAGCTGTCCTACGGCCTCGTATACCCTAGATAAAATGGTCAGCCCAAGCAGGTGGGAATTCATGGCGGAATTGCCGCCGTAACGAGGAAGCGCTCTAACTATCAGGTTTTCTCCGATTCGCAGCGACCAGTAATTGTCAGCCTTAGACACATTTAGTTCCGTCAGCGAGAACCCCTTGGAATAGGCATTATTGAAGCGGTTGGAGACCGTTGTTGCCTCAATGGAGTATTTCGCTGGAAACTTCCAGACAATCACGCCGCCGATCCTCCACTCCGCGAACGCGCCGTTCATCGTGACGCCAGAGGGCTCCGCGCGCACAGCGCTTCCCGCGGAAAGAACGAGTATTGCCGACAAGAACACATACAAAAACCTCTTAATTAGATTGTACCGCACATTCTCACACTCCAAACTCGCAAACTATCGTGCAAAACAAATGCCGGGCCGCTTCCGCAGGGCATTATGATCCTCAATGCCTCGAAACGGCGCCGGTCTATCCCAGGCCACAGACAAGGCACTCAGCCAAGCCTCGGCTCGCATGGAAAAAAACAGAATCCCAACGCTTTTTAGGAGATGCTGATTCAATGTCACGGACCTATACAAACCAACAGCCGAACGGGAATTGACGCTCATACTGAGTATCCATAGACGCTATCCCCCGATCCTTCGACTTCAAGCCCCGGACCAAAACGGCTGGATGTTGTTTTGACGATTGAATCAGCGTTTCCTCAAACCGGCTTCAAACACACCTTTCTTTCAAACTAAAGCGCTCCAACGTAGCCACCGCATGACAGACCATACATTCGGCACGTCCCGTACTTCCAACAGACTCACCCGACTTTACCTTGACGCTAAGTTTAACGTCAGATGGCGAACTAGTAAAGAGTTTCTGTAAGTTATCCGCTATTATCGGCATATATCTTCCCAATTTAGGAATCTGAGCGATCAAGACGACGCTAATCCACGATATGCGCCAGTGTTTTTTTGTTATCAACCCGATAACATCGGTAAGGAGCGCTGTGCTGTCCGCGTCCCTATAGGACTCGTCGGACGCGGGGAACAGCGTCCCTATGTCGCCCTCTCCCGCGGCTCCAAGCAGCGCGTCGGAGACCGCGTGACATATTATGTCGGCATCCGAGTGGCCAAGTAACCCAAGCATGGACGAAATTTCGACGCCCCCTAGAATGAGCCTGCGCCCGGGTATAAGTTCGTGAACGTCATAGCCGAGTCCGACCCGTGTCTCCTTCGAACAGTTTACGATGGACACAGCTACAAGCCAGTCGAACTCGGTAGTCACCTTGAAATTCTTTTCAGAACCATCCACGCAGGCGAGATCTCCAAACATTTCGAGCCAGAGCGAGGCCTCATCCGTGGAGCCTTCGGGCGAGGCCTCAAGTACTTTTGCTATGGACTCCCTGTAAAATGCCTGTGGAGTCTGCGTCCTTCTTATCTCGGCTCTCGGAACCGCGTATATGCGGTCCCCCTCGATCCTCTTGAGGGAGTCCACTGAACTCAACAGAGGCACGGCTCCTCGCGGTTTGGTCGTCGCGTTCATCAGCGCTTCACAGATATCGGCGTCCAGAAACGGTCTCGCGGCGTCATGAATGAGCACGAAATCGGAATGAGCCGCGGCAAGACCTCTCCTCACCGACTCCGACCTAGTGCTCCCACCGACTGTGACGGTCGTGGGACAACTGAAGCTGAACGGACCGAGTGAATCTTCCCTGCCGCTTGGCACAATCACTATCAGCTCGTCTATTTTCCCGCGTGAGTAGAGCTCCTCGGCGACCATGGCCGACCAGACCCACATTGGCCTGTCCCCAAGTATTCGGAACTGTTTGGGCGCCCCGCCCATCCGGGACCCCGACCCTGCCGCGGCAAGTATAAAAGACCAGGTTCCGATAGCCTGGCTCATCTCCTGAGTTTGCCGAATACCATCCTGCCGGCGGCGGTCTGGAGCATGGATGTGATTACGACATCTACCGTCTCTCCTATGGCCCCGGATCCGTCCTCGACCACCAGCATGGTCCCATCCTCGAGGTAGCCTATGCCCTGGCCGTGCTCCTTTCCTGGGCGGATCACGTCGATCTTCACGACCTCTCCGGGCAGGAACTGCGGTTTCAGTGAGTTGGCGAGCTCGTTTACATTCAAGACGGGAATGCCCTCAATTCTGGAGATCTGATTGAGGTTATAGTCCGTGGTGATTATCTTTGCGTCAAGTTTCTTGCACAGTTCGACTAGAGCCTCGTCGACCTTGTCCCTTTTGAGCTCCTTCATACTGAAGTCCTCGATGCTGACCGTCATATTATCGATCCGCTGAAGCTCGGACACCACCGTGAGCCCCTTCCTGCCCCTCGCCCGCCTGGCTGGCTCGGAGGAGTCGGCGACGCCCTGGAGTTCGGTCAGCACAAATCTTGGCAGCACCAGCGTTCCCTCGAGAAAGCCGGTCATTGCGATGTCCAAGATTCTGCCGTCGATGAGCGCGCTTGTATCCAGCACTTTCTTGCTGGCATCGGAAGGATGTTCTTCATACGCGGCAGTTCCGATAATCACCGTGCCTCCGCCGTCGCCAGCCGCGTTCTTATCCTTTTTTCTGGAATGTAAGCGGCCGCCAAAACCGACCACTCCGAGCGCGAACGCCCAAACATCGTCCCGCCTCTTCAAAAACGCCCGCATGCCCACGAAGGCAAACAGTATGTTGAGGGCTATGGCTATGTAGAAACCAATTCCTGGAATTCCCATGAGCGGTATCGCAAAAAGATTGGCGAGCAAGAGGCTCAATATCAATCCCATAAGAGCGACAGCGATGTCCGGAATGCTCACGTCCTGAAGCATGTTTTCGAACAGCGCGCCGGTTTTCTTGAGAGCCCACCATATTATCGGCGTCAATAGGTTTCCGCAGAGAGCGAACAACAATATGGAAAAAGCCATCCAAATATTTGGGTGGGCGAGTTCCGTCACCCATTTAAGCTCAAGTTGAAGTATCAGTAAAGACAGCTGATAACCCGCTACTCCGCAGACAAGCGTCAGTATTATTCTAAGCGTGATCTTCATTATTCCATTTATTCCTGTTTCAGGCACTTTATCATCTCCCTTCCTGTCGGCGTCACAGCTATCCTCGGCTTGATTCAAGTTCGTCCGCCTCACTCCTCCTCTTTCACTTCCCTTCTTGATTCCAACGCTATGTGAAGCGTTACTCTGTCAGCATACCCGATACTGCCCCCAACAGGCAATCCGTAGGAGAGACGAGTTATTTTGACGTCCAATTCTTTCAGTGAATCCTGAACCAGAAAAGCTGTCATATCACCCTCTATCCTTGGGTTTAAAGCCAGTATCACCTCGGATGCCCCATGTTCCGAGATTCGCCTCCTCAAACGGTCGAGACTCTCAGCGGGCACATCCTCATCCTCAAGTGGGGAACACCTGCCTCCAAGGACATGGTAAAGCCCGCCGAAGACTCCTGACTGTTCCATCGCGACGCAGTCCTCCTGGCTCTCCACGACGCAGATGCTCCTCCTGTCCCTCGACGGATTCGCGCATACTCCGCACAGATCATCGGTCGATATGTTCCCGCACTCGCGGCAGGACCGCACTCTCTCCCTCAGGTTCGCGATGGACTCCGCCAATGAGCTTACCCATGTCGGATCCGCGCTCAACAGAAAGAAGGCCATCCGTCTCGCGGTCTTTTGGCCGACTCCGGGAAACTTACCCAGAAGGCCGGTCAACTCGCCGAAAGAACCGGGAAGGCTCAAAACAGTCCTGGGATGCCAAGTCCGCCGGTGATGCTGCCCATACGCTTTTCAGCCATTTCGCGGCCAAGACGCAGGGCCTCCTTGACGGCTGACAGAACGAGGTCCTCCAGCATCTCGACATCCTCAGGATCGACGACATCCTTCGATATCGATACGGATACGACGTCGCCGTGCCCATTGGCCTGAACCTTGACCATCCCTCCTCCGCTTGACGCCTCCACCACCTCGTTAGCGAGCTCCTCCTGCATCAAAGAGACCTGAGCCTGCATCTTTTGGACCTGTTTCAACATCTTATCCATCTTCAAATCAGTCCATCTCCCATCAAGTATAATTAATCAACCGGCAAATCCGCCGGGTTGTCTCCAAGCGTCACGTCAACCGCCGCCATGTGTCAAGGTGGATTTTTTTCAGGAAAACCAACAGGACAAAGAGAGGCAGCCGCGCCACTCTCTTCCATCTGACGGGTTCTTGAATTGTCCTGTAAAGCCACTCGAGGCGCATGTTTCTCCAACCCCGCGGGGCGCGCTTCAGCACGCCGGAGATGACGTCGAAGCTGCCGCCGACGCCTACCCCGACGACACTGCCGATGCTCGCCAGGTTGTCATCCATCCAGTACTCTTGTTTTGGAACTCCAAGGGCCGCGAAGACGACCTTCGCTCCCGACTCCCTTATCTTCTCACATATACCCTCGCTCTCCGCCGGTTTGAAAAATCCGCTCCTGCAGCCTGCAACGACCAGGGCGGGATATTTTGAGCGGAGCTTCTCCGAGGCCCTCTCCGCGATTCCCGGTTTTCCGCCGAAGAAATATACCGGCCACCCTCGGCTCGACGCGAGGCGACAGAGATGGTCCACAAATTCCACGCCGGGTATCCTCTCCTGAACGATGAACCCGAGGAAGCGCAGCGCCCATATCAGCCCTATTCCGTCAGGCAGCACGAGCCCTGCCCGATTCACGATGCCGCCGTATCTTCTGTCGCGTCTGCTCCGCAGCGCGGCCAGTGCGTCTACGGTGACTATTATCCTCGGCCCGCCGCCGGATGACAGCCACCCGTTCACACGGCCGAGCGCGTAGTCGAGCGAAAAGTTATCGACCACCACCCCCCACAGCGAAGGACGATTCGCCGATCTGTTGCCGGAATCCCTAATGCACGCGACAGCCACATGAAAACCAGATATCAGGAAGAGCGCTGTCAGGAGCAGCGACAGCGGGTCGAGCAGTTTCATCTGAAGCGCGGCCATCGAAATCCCGCATACGCCGCATATGCCGCAGACCGTAAAGACCGCCGAGGGATGATCCATCCCCCCCTGCACCAGCTTTCGATAGAACATCATATTTCCCAGTGGCCTGGGGGAGAATGCCGCCGAGAGGACGCAGAGGGACGTCTCCAATATCGGTATGGCAAAGAGCCCAAGCGGAAGTATCATGACGGTGGCGAACGCAACGCCCTTGCTGGCGCCTAACATCGACGTTCCAGCCAGAAGCGTTCCCCACATCGCGGAGAGCGGCGCGCCGAGCCTCCGATAGACGTTTACGTGACGGCTCCAGAAGACCAGTATCAGGGCGAGTCCGCAGAGCGACATCACCAGAGCGTCCGAGGGCCCCTTCGAGGACATAGCGGTTACTACGACCATCAGAGTCCAGCTCGCAAGCAGGAGGCCTCCTCCCATACCAGGTATCTCATCGAACTCCTGGAAGAGAATTGGAAAGAACCCCATCCACAGGGTACTCAGCACCATTATGGTCGTCAGGCTGGAGAGATAGAAGAACTCTCCATCAGGCTGCCCTATGAAAGTTATGCGCGGGCCGAGTAGGGCGACACCAAAGCCGACAGCCAGAAAGCAGACACGAAGATCCCAGTTCTTCACAACCTTCTGACAGAACCCTATTAGCCCAGCTATCACCCCCGCGGTAATAGTCAGCTTCATCGGAACGCTCTGCGTCCAGATGCCGCAGAGCGCCCATGACGCTATCAGGCAGATATCCCTCAGGTAGTAATATTGATCACTCTCCAGATCCCGCTTGAATGTCTTCTGAATGAAAAAGCACGCGACGACGACCGACATGACGACTGCCGCCATCCTGAGATATCCGGTATCCGCCCTTGCAAAAACAGCGGGGAACAAGTCCTGCATTTTACTTGGCCGCGGATGAAGGGGCTATTCTGTTCATCCCGCCGACGTACGGGCGGAGCGCTTCTGGTATCGAGACGCAACCGTTTTCCTCCTGGAAGTTCTCCATAATGGCGATGAGGCAGCGGCCAACCGCGATTCCCGATCCATTCAGCGTGTGAACGAATCCGATCTTGCCCCCGTCCTTCATGCGATATCTCGTCCCCATTCTGCGGGACTGAAAATCCTCACAGTTGCTGCACGAGCTTATCTCCCGATAGCAACCCTGCGACGGAAGCCAGACCTCGATGTCGTATGTCTTGGCGGCCGCGTTGCCTATGTCCCCTGATGAGAGGACCACAACCCTGTACGGCAGCTCCAGCGCCCGCAGAACGCTCTCCGCGTCCTCAAGGAGCAGGTCGAGCTCGCGATAGCTTGTCTCGGGGGCGCACAGCTTTACCAGCTCCACCTTGTCAAACTGGTGCTGTCTCAGCATACCCCTCATGTCACGGCCGTACGAACCGGCCTCTCTCCTGAAACAGACAGTGTAAGCGGTGTAGAGGAGAGGTAGGTCCGACTCGCTCAGTATCTCGCCGTAGTGCAGATTAGTCAGGGGCACCTCGGCGGTTGGAATGAGCCACAGGTCGTCATTTACGCACTTGTACTGATCGTCGGCGAACTTGGGGAGCTGCCCAGTTCCGGTCATAGTCGCGCTGTTGACCAGCATCGGCGGTAGTATCTCAACGTATCCGTGTTTGGTGGTGTGGAGGTCGAGCATGAAATTGATAAGGCCTCGTTCCAGCCTGGCTCCAGCGCCTCTCAGGACGGTGAACCTGCTCTCCGCCAGCCTTGCGCCTCTCTCGAAGTCCATTATGCCGAGGGATTCGCCGAGCTCCCAGTGAGGTCTGGGCTCAAACGAATACTCTCCGGGCTCTCCCCATCTCCTTATCTCGATGTTCGCGCTCTCATCGGATCCGATCGGGACATCGCCGCTCAGCCGGTTGGGCATCAGGAGAAGCTGCCTGTTCCACTCATCCTCGATTCCTGTCAGACGCGAGTCCATCTCGCGTATTTTCTCGCCTGTGGTCTTCATCTCCTCGACCAGGGAGGATGCGTCCCCTCCACTTTTCTTTATCTCCCCGACCCGCTTGGACCCGTCGTTTCTCTTTGCCCTCAGCCCCTCCACCTCATTCAGGACTTCGAGCCTCTCGGATTCGAGCGCCAACAGGGCGTCTAGATCGAAACCGTGACCGCGTCTCCTGAGAAGTTCACGCACGTCGTCCGGATGTTCGCGAATCCACTTTGGATCGAGCATCACTCCTTTCCTCCCTGCGCGCGCCTCGTCTCGGCGAGAAGATTGGCCATCTCCAGCGCCGACATGGCGGCATCAGAGCCCTTGTTTCCGGACTTGCTCCCAGCCCGCAGAAGCGCCTGTTCGAGGTTCGAACACGTGAGCACGCCGAAGCTGACGGGGATTCTCTGATCGAGGCTTACAAGCGCAAGCCCCTTTGACGTCTCGGCGCAGATGTAATCGGCGTGAGGGGTGTCGCCCTGGATGACCGCGCCCAGCGCAACTATCGCGTCATGCTTGCCGGAGAGCGCAATCTCCTTGGCTATGAGCGGCAGTTCCCAGGCGCCTGGAACCCAGTATACTTCTATGTCCTGATGACGTACATCGTGCCGAGTTAATATATCGACCGCTCCATCCAGAAGCTTGCTCGAAATGAGCTCGTTGAAACGTGACACAATCAGGGCGAAACGAAGCCCCGAACCTATGAGAGAACCCTGTATGACTTTCATCACAATCACTCCGATCAATTGATATTATGAAGTATATGCCCCATCTTGCCGCACTTTGTCTGCAGATATTTCTTGTTGTGCTCATTCGGAGGGAATTCGAGCGGAACTCTCTCCGTGATCTCGAGACGATACCCCTCCAGGCCCACCATCTTTTTTGGGTTGTTCGTTATGAGCCTTATCTTCCTTATTCCGAGGTCGACCAAGATCTGCGCCCCTACTCCGTAGTCCCTCATGTCAGGTTCGAAACCGAGCGCGATATTTGCCTCCTCGGTGTCCAGCCCCCGCTCCTGCAGTTCGTACGCCTTTAGCTTGGAGAGGAGGCCTATCCCCCTGCCCTCCTGCCTCAGGTACAGTATCGCGCCCACGCCCTCGCGCTCTATCATCTCCATCGATTTGTGAAGTTGCGGCCCGCAGTCGCAGCGCAGCGAGCCAAACACATCTCCGGTGAGGCACTCCGAGTGCACCCGGACCAGCACGCTGTCGACAGACGTAACGTCGCCCTTCACGAGCGCGATGTGAAGCATTTCGGAGTTAGCATCCCCCTGATACCTGTACGCATACCCTTTGAAGTCCCCAAACTCCGTCGGAAAGGCTACCGACGCCTCCCTTGTTACGAGCTTCTCCCTGGCGAGCCGATACCTTATCAGATCGGCTACCGAGACTATTCTGATTCCATGAGATTTCGCGAACTTGATCAACTGCGGCAGCCTCGCCATCGAACCATCGTCGTTTAAGACCTCGCAGATCGCGCCGCCGCCGCGAAGTCCGGCGAGCTTCGCCAGATCGACCGCCGCCTCCGTATGTCCGGCGCGCTTTAACACGCCGCCCTGACGGGCGATCAGTGGAAAGATGTGTCCCGGTCTCCTGAAGTCCCCGGCCCTGGCGTCCGGATCGACCAGACGCCTTACGGTGATGGCTCTCTCCTCGGAGGAGATTCCAGTCGTCGTTCCGTGGACCGCGTCAACCGACACGGTAAAGGCCGTTCCGTGCAGATCGGTGTTGCGCTCCACCATGAGGTTCAGCTGCAGCGTCTCGGCTATCGCGGTTTCGATGGGGGCGCATACCAGCCCGCGCGCGCGCTTCACCATGAAGTTCACCCGCTCAGTGGTGCAGAGCTCCGCCGCGACGATCATGTCGCCCTCGTTCTCCCGGCACGCGTCGTCCACCACAATAACTATTTTCCCATCTGCGATGTCATTTACGGCATCTTCAATGCTATCGAGGATTATAATTTCTTCAGTCATATCTGTCCTCCCGTCTACCAGCCGTACTCCTGAAGTTTCTCCCACGTCAGATTACTCTCGTTCGAACGAGCCTCCCCGGTTTCAACGTTCAGAATGCGTGCCGCGTACCTCGCTAGGACGTCTATCTCTATGTTGACGAGATATCCCTCCGCGAGATCGCCCAATGTCGTCTCGCGCAGAGTAGTCGGTATCAGCCCGACCGAGAAATCCTCGTCGAACTTACCCGGTGCGTCGATGACCGTCAGGCTCACCCCCTCAACCGTGATCGAGCCCTTGGGAGCTATGCCCCATGAGATATTTGAGGGCGCTGTTATCCAGAATTTCCTGGTGTTCCCCTCATTCGTTATGCCGGAGACGCGTCCCGCGCAGTCAACGTGGCCGAGCACCATATGGCCGTCGAACCTGTCTCCCAGGCGAAGCGCGCGTTCGAGGTTGACCCTGTCGCCCGGTTTTATGGAGTCGAGCCTGGTCGCCCTTCCGCTCTCGCTCATCATCTGCACATAGAAAACATCGCCCCACGATTCGACCACTGTGAGACACGCTCCTGCCACAGCTACCGACTCGCCTGTCTTCAGATCTCCGGCGATGGGCGGCGCGTGGACGCCTATTCTGTGGACGCCTCCGCCCTCATAGGCGACAGAGCGGACCACTCCGACGCATTCTACAAGTCCGGTGAACAAGACGCCACTCCCTCAATCCAGATATCTTCCTTTATTGCGTTTACCTTGAGTCTCTTCATCGATATCGTCTCCTTCATGCTGGCAAGTGTTACATCGCCGGCCATGCTCATCCCGCGTCCCATGATCTTGGGGGCCTTGAACAGAGAAAATTCATCGACAAGGCGCTCGTTGATGAATGAGCTTATTATGCGCGGGCCGCCCTCTACCATCAGATAATTCACGCCGCGCAGGCCGAGCTCCCGTACGACACCGTCAAGCTCTATTCGAGAACCGTCCTTTTCTTGTCTTATCACAGCCGCGCCCCGTTCGAGCAGCGCTCGTTCCCTCTCCTCGCCAGCGGAGCGTCCGGCGAAGATCAGACATCTGCCCTCCGCCAGAATCCTCGAATCCGGTGGCGTGTCGAGGCGATTGTCCACTACGACTTGAAGCGGCGAACGTCCGTCCGTATCCCGCACGGTGAGGGCGGGATCGTCGGACAGCACGGTGCCAATCCCCACGAGCACGGCGTCGTTTTCGGCCCTCGCCATGTGAACCCTTCTTCTCGACTCCTCGCCGCTGATCCAACGGCTCTCTCCGTTTAAGAGCGCCATGTCCCCGTCGCACGATACTGCGGCCTTTACGGTGATCCAAGGCCTGCCCGCCGTAATGTTCCTGATAAAGCCCCTGTTGATCCGGCGGCATTCGTCGGCCAGGATCCCGCCTGTCACCTCTATTCCGGCTTCGGAGAGCCTTTTCGCCCCTCCGCCAGAGACGAGGGGATTCGGATCCTCCATGCCCATGACGACTCTTCCGACCCCAGCCTCAATGAGCGCGTTGCAGCAAGGAGGGGTCTTCCCCTCGTGGCAGCACGGCTCCAGATTGACATAGACGGTGCAGCCGGGAGCTTGTCCTCCGGCCCTTCGAAGCGCGTCGGCCTCGGCGTGAGGCGCTCCATAGGCCCTGTGATACCCCCACGCGACGATCTCTCCACCCGGTCTTCCGCCATCGACTATGACACAGCCGACCCTGGGATTGGGGCTTACGGCTCCAGTACCTCTCATCGCCAGGCTCAGCGCCATTCTCATATAATATTCGTCTTCACCGCGGTTTATCGAAATGCCTGTATTCAAGATATAACGTCCCCTTCAGGAACGGAATGGAAAAAATGAACCAATCTATACCATCACGTCGAGCGCGGTTAGGACTCGCTCGGCGAGGACATCGCCTATCCCAGGGACGGACGCGAGTTCGTCCTGGCTCAGCCCCGCTATGGCACGAACGCAGCCGAACCTGCTGAGGAGCTGAGACACTCTATTCTTACCCATTCCGGGGATATCTTCAAGTGCGCTTCTGGAAAACTTTTTATTCCGTTTTTTCCTGTGCGACGTGACAGCGAATCTGTGCGCCTCGTCCCTGATTCTTTGAAGAAGCAACAGGCCGGGGTCAGACGAATCAAGCCTCAGCGGGTTGCGAATGCCAGACATATAGATCTCCTCCTCCCGTTTGGCGAGCGCCACGGCCGTTATCGCTCCCAGCCCAAGGGAGTCCAGCGTGCGCCTGGCGAAGTCGAGCTGGATCGGTCCTCCGTCGATTAGGACGAGCTGCGGCAGAGGCTCCTCTGAACTCAAGCAGCGCTTGTATCTCCGGGACACCGTCTCCTCCATGGATCTGAAATCGTCCACGTCATCCACAGTTGTGACGTTAAAACGCCTGTAGAGCGACGAGTTGGCGAACCCCTGTTCGAAGACCACGACCACTCCGACTGTATTCTCTCCCGCCGTGTGCGATATGTCGAAGCCGTCGATCCTCCATGGAAGTATGGGCAGCCCCAGCGTCTCCTGAAGCCGTTTAAGGGGAACCCACTCATCTCCGTCATGTCCAGCCGAGAGCGGGTTTGAAATCTTCTGTCTGTTGACCCGCCATATCGCCCTTATGGTATCGCGCAGACGCGCGGCCTCCTCAAATTCCATCTGTCTTGCAGCCGCGTCCATCCGTTTATGCAGATTGTTTGCGAGGTCCGCGCCGCACCCCTGAAGCAGCATGATCAGGTCGGCCACGCGTTCCCTGTACTTGGGTTCGGCGCAGAGGCCCGCGCAGGGACCGAGGCATAAGCCCAGCGTGTGCCTCATGCACGGGCGTTTCTTAACGGGCAGTTTGGCGGCCTCAAGCGGAGAGGAGCAGGTTCGCAGGGGGAAGTATCTCTCCGCCAGCCGGATCATGGATCTGAGATCGCTCACCTTTACAAAAGGGCCTATGTAGACACAGCTGTCATCCTGCCTGATTCTGCTGACAAGCACCCTCGGGAAGTCCTCCGACGTGATCTTGATGAACGGATACTTCTCTCCCATTTTCAGTTCGACATTGAAAAACGGCTGGTAAAGTTTTATGAGGCGAGACTCCAGTATCATAGCCTCGGCGTCGCTCTCGGTCCTTATGGTAGAGATATCGCCGATATCGGCAACCAGACGCGTCAGCCTTGGAGACGCGAACCTCGTGTGGCGGAAGTACGACGAAACCCTTTTTTTGAGGGACTTGGCCTTTCCGATGTATATCGTCTGTCCGCTTCCGTCGTGCATCAAATAGACGCCTGGCTTGTCCGGGAAGCGGCGGACCATCGCAATCAGGTTTTCACGATCCATCGCCTGACGACTCTCCTTCTACCCTGATGAGCCTGTGAATTATGCCGTCAACGTAGTAGTTTGTCCTGATTATCCGCATTGAGCCCTCATTCATCTTCTCCTCGCGAATCTCGCTCTTCAGCTTGTCGTTCATGAGATCTTCGGGGTCACCCTTCTGCGCTCTCTTTATCTGATCGGCCAGGGCCTCTTGTCCGCGGATTTCTAGGACTATCTGATCGTTAGTCTCCTTTGCGTCAATCTCATTAAGGAGTATTGGAAGGCTGCTTATGCTGCGCCACGCCGCGTCCATGTATTCCGCGTTCTCCTCCGCTATCCCTCCGCCGCGAATCAGCAACTCGCAGATGCCGGTTACCTTTTCCGGCACGACGAGCGAGTATGTGCGAACAAACGGGGCTTTGCGCCAGGGACGGAGGGTTATGTCAAACGACACGCGTTCGCCGGGATGAAATGGTCCCTTTGGCGTCTCGACGTCGTCAATGTAGAGTACCCTCGGCATCTGCGTTAGCTCGACGTCGACATTCACGCCGAAGGGACGTAGCTCCTGGAACTGATTTACAGCGAACAACTGGGTCATCAGGTTGAACTCCGCAAGCATGGCGTCTATCACGTTCTTTTCGGACACGAAGACGTTTGTGCGCTTCCACCCGCCGGGTAGCGCGTTTCCACTGTATGTCGCGGTTATCTTGGCGGACCCCCCGCCGCTTCTCCCCCACAGATCCTCTATCGTTCCAACTATGGCCATCGGCATGAGCCTCGAAAACTGGTACATATCCTGCAAGACCTGAAATCTGCGCTGATATCTGCGTCCCGAGTCGACATCAAGCACGTTTATAGAACAACCTGCCGCCGGAGCGAATCTGCCGACCCTCCCCCCGATTCCCTGAGGCCTGTCCTGCGTGACTATTCCAATTATGTCGCCGGTGACGCCCAATTTGAACGGCGTCTGCAAGCCTGGCACAACGCTGGATATGCTGGCCTCAGTCAGAACAGCGGATGTCGCGCCCAGGTTCAGGAACGGATGGCCGAACGCTATGAACCTGCCGTCCTTGGACAGAGCGGTCAACGTTCCTATCGAGCTTATCTCAACATCGCCCCACAGGAGGGACGTGCCGACCGCCATGCCGGGCTTAAGGTTTGCGTCATACTTCGCCCTCTTCGATCCATCGGCCGAACCCTGATTGTCCCCCGAGAAAGAGCCTCCGCCAAAGGCGGCGATCTCCACGCCGAGCATCTCCCCGATCTTTCCGGCTATCCTGGATGAGACTCCCGATACGAACAGCGGAGCCGCCAATACGTCGCCGGATGCAGACTGCTGCACGTCGGACGATGTTATCACGAGGTCCAGGACTCCCGATTCGACATCGTCGGACGCCACAATCATATCGAGCAATTTATCCTCAAGTTTGGACGGGGTTTCATCATCGCTCCTGGCCAACGGCTTTTCGGGGATGATCGGAGCGGGATCGAACGACGGTATTACTTCAGGGTTGTCCCACAGAGCTATCATATCCTCTATCGGGGTAACGAGCCCGAGGTCGTGCCTTGAAAACGGCCAGCCGTAACCCACCGCGCCCGCCAGCTTTCCATTTATGTAGAACGGCGAACCGCTCATTCCGGCCGCTATGCCGCCGGTCTGCTCCATTACAGGGCCGCTTGTCTTCACCAATATGAGATGATTGGGAACTCCGCGGTTTGAAATGATATCCACTACCTCCGCGCTGAACGTGACTACCTGAGTTCCGCGGATCACGGTGCGGCACTCCCCCTTCATTCCCGGTTTCACCTGCGATACGGGCATTATGGGATCTATGGGGACGAATGCCTTGTACTTTCCAGCCTCCGGTTTATCGGAGTCAAATCCGCCGGACAATCCGGCAAAAGACAGAGAGGGTAGCAGCGCCAATACACAGATGGCTGCGCAGACCCATAAAACCACGTTGTTTCTCAAAACATCACTCCTCATCGGCTGAGCCGGCGGCCTCGGAATCGGACGAATCCGAACGCCTGCTGGTGAGACCTGTCTTCACAAATCTGAGGTAAGCCATTATCAGCTCATCTATGTCCCCGTCGAGGACGGCGTAAACATTGCCGATTCCGCACTCGGACCTGTGATCCTTTACGAGTTGAAACGGCTGCAGCGTATAGGAGCGAATCTGACTGCCCCACGCTATGACACGTTTCTCCCCCTGCAGCGATTCTATCTGCTCACGCCGCTCGCGAAGCATCCGCTCGAACAGCCGGGATCTCAGAACCCCCATGGCAGTCGCCCTGTTCATGTGCTGAGAACGCTCGACCTGGCAGCTCACCACTATTCCGGTGGGAAGGTGCGTAATTCTCACCGCGGAGTCCGTCATGTTGACATGCTGTCCCCCAGCGCCGCTGGAGCGGAACGTGTCCATCTTAAGGTCTTCCGGACGGATGTCCACCTCCACGTTCTCGGGGAGCACCGGCAGTACCTCCACGGACGCGAAACTGGTATGCCTGCGCTTTGCCGAGTCGAATGGAGAGATACGGACAAGCCTATGCACCCCCTGCTCCCCCTTGAGATATCCGTAGGAGAAATCTCCGCTCACCTCGAACGTGACGCTTTTGACGCCGGTCCCCTGGTCGCGCTGTTCGTCTAAGACACGAACGCCGAACCTCCTAGACTCCGCCCAGCGTAGATACATTCGGTACAGCATTTCGCACCAGTCTTGCGAGTCGAGCCCGCCGGCGCCGGCGTGAATCATCACTATCGCTGAGGAGATGTCGTGCTCCTCGTCCAGAAGAACATATATCCGCTCCGCCTCCACTGATTTGGCAAGTTTGCCCGATCTCTCGTAGAACTCGCGGCTTAGTTCTGGGTCATCCTCCTCCGAGAGGAGTTCCGCCAGGGTTTCCATTTCGCTTCGCTCCCGTTCCAACTCGCGCCATTTGTCAATACGGCCCCCGATCATAGCGAGATCGCGCGACACTGTACTCGCGTCGTTCCTCTCCCAAAAACCTGGTTCGAGCGTCTCCTTCGTCAGACGCGTGGATTTCGCTTCGAGTCCTGGCAGGTCAAAGACTATCACGCAGCTCGTCGAGCGACGAACGCAGGTTGGACATGACCGTGCTTGTAGGTAAATTAACCATCACAACCCCTCCTTGAGAGAAATATTTATATATTAATTGTATTATACGGTAACCTCCCCATAATGGCGCCTGATCAATTATAACCCTCAAACCGCGGGTTGACGAGTTTAAATTCCTATAGGTGTTGTTTATCTCTGGGTTCTCGATATTTTGCCTTTTCATCAATGGGTGAAGTTTGATTTTGATTGAATCAGCGTTATCACCAAGCTCAGCGCTATTGTCAAGTATCTCAACCTGTGGTTTGAGGCTGCCATTTCGATATTGATTTTTTTCGGTTTTTCGGACATAATAATTACGTCGCGCCCATGCGGGCGCGTGAGTTGAAATGAAACTTAATTTTCTGACTTGTGATGTCAATTTCTTTTCGTCGCGCCCATGCGGGCGCGTGAGGTGAAACTTTACCCCTTGCCCTGTCCCTCGAACAAGATCAGATCCTGTTGTTTTTTGATGGCGGTTATGAAGAGGCTGAAACACTCTATCTCCTGAGCGTCTGGGATGTCGGCGATTGAGGAGGTGTTAGGCTTGTCTCTGCGGCTGCCGCTCGACTTGAAGCAGAGATCAATGGAATCCACGAGGCGAGCGAGAAGATTCTCGGAGAAAGAGACGGCCGCCGGCGAGTCGCACGGCATCCGCCTGATTGTCTCTAACACCATGTCGGCAAAGTCGCATACATCTAAAACGATCATCCGCAGGCCGGGCTTGCGGAGGAGCGCGGCCATCGAGCGAACGGCGCCGATCTTCGCCGCGCCCTCGAAGGCCGCGTTGGATTCTCTTCTGGGGTTGTTTTTGGGAATTCTGGAGCGGATCTCCTTGCGCGCCATGACAAATCCCTGAGCGATTTCAATGGCGTCCTTGGCTCGTTCCTCCTTATCAGAACGTGACTTAGCCGCAAGACAGATTGGCAGCACCGGAATAAACAATACGAAAAAAAACGCCATAAAAGCGAATGTCGTTCTATCGATAGAGAAGTATTTAACAAGCCCGATCAATGCGCCTGAACAGAACAAGATAACAAGGGCAACCCTTTTCATCGACCATCTCTCCTTCAGCACGTGGATCTGACACATACCGTTCTAATTATACTCCACATTTCGCGGCTTCCCAAATCTCCAATCCGCTCAAAGATGGATGTCGGGGAATCAAGTCTATAACTGGATTAAAGCGATTTAGAGATCGCGCCAGGCTGGTGAATTTACGGAGCCCTGTAGACGCTCATTGTTATCGCATGCGGAGCGTGTTTTGACAACGCTTATTGTCTTTGGCGAGCGAAGTGGATTATAATGTCCCATGTGACAGCGACTAAAAATACGGAGGCGAAAAGAACATGGCATATGAATTTGGCGCTATCGAGCCCAAATGGCAGAAGAGGTGGGAGGAGTCCGGATGTTTTCACGTCGAGACCGGCGGGGACAGACCCAAGTTCTACTGCTTGGAGATGTTTCCATATCCCAGCGGCGCGCTGCACATGGGGCATCTCCGTAACTACTCGATAGGGGACCTGACCGCTCGCTTCCTTCGCATGAATGGATACAACGTCCTGTACCCGATAGGTTTCGACTCGTTTGGAATGCCGGCGGAGAACGCGGCCATCAAGATGAAGATCCATCCGGCAAAGTGGACGCTCGACAACATCGACCACGTGACGGGACAATTCAAGTCGATGGGGTGCAGCTACGATTGGCGCAGGATGGTGAAGACCTGCCTGCCCGACTACTACAGATGGAGCCAGTGGTTCTTCCTTCGCATGTACGAGAGGGGTCTCGCCTACAAGAAACACGCCCCGGTAAACTGGTGCGATTCCTGCGGGACGGTGCTCGCGAACGAACAGGTTATAGGCGAGGGCGTCTGCTGGAGGTGCGGCACTCCAGTCGTTAAGCGGGCTCTCGAACAGTGGTTTCTGCGGATAACCGATTACGCGGAGGAGCTGCTGGAGAATTTGGACAACCTCTCAGGATGGCCTGAGAGGGTATTGACGATGCAGAGAAACTGGATTGGGCGCTCAGAGGGAGTCAGGTTCGATATGAGGATAGCCGATACCGACCTGTCGATTGAGGCGTTTACCACTAGAATCGACACAATATTTGGCGTCACGTTCGTAGCGCTCGCCGCGGAGCACCCGATTGTCGAAAGACTTGCGGAGATGATGCCGCGGGGCCGCCGTGACGAGGTACTGGAGTTTGTCCGGAGGATATCCTCACGCAGCGCCATAGAGCGTACCGCGAACGACGGTGACAAGATGGGCATCGACACCGGATTTGAAGCGATCAATCCCGTAAATGGAACCAGGGCCCCGGTATGGATAGCGGATTACATTCTAATGGATTACGGGACAGGCGCGATTATGGGCGTGCCCGCTCACGATCAGCGCGACTTCGACTTCGTCCGAAAGTTTGGCCTGGGCATAATCCCGGTTGTGCGCGCGGAAGGAGAGACGGCTCCAAATCCGGACGAGATGACTGCCGCGATCGACGCGGACGGCATCGCGTGCAACTCGGGGGAGTTCGACGGGCTTCCGACGCCGGTCGCCATCGAAAAAATAGGAGAGTGGTTCGAGTCCAACGGATGGGGAAGACGAGAGACTCAGTACAGGCTCCGAGACTGGCTGATATCGCGTCAACGCTATTGGGGCACCCCTATTCCGGTGGTGTACTGCGACCGTTGCGGGACAGTCCCTCTGCCCGAGTCCAGCCTTCCGGTGGAGCTGCCCTTCGACGCAAGGATACCCGACAACGGCGGGAACGCGCTTCTCGATTGCGAGGACTGGGTCCGGACGACGTGCCCGCGCTGCGGCGGCCCGGCTCGCAGGGAGACCGACACCATGGATACGTTTATATGTTCTTCGTGGTACTTCCTCAGATACCTCTCGCCCGCTTGCGATTCGTCTCCATTCAGGCCGGAGGACGCTGACTACTGGATGCCTGTCGATCTCTACATAGGCGGCATAGAGCACGCCTGCCTGCACCTCATATACGCGAGGTTCTTTACAAAAGTGGTATCCGACCTCGGCCTCGTTCCAAGCGACATGCGCGAGCCGTTCACCGGGCTTCTGACTCAGGGGATGGTCGTCAAAGATGGCGCGAAGATGTCGAAGTCGCTTGGAAACGTCGTAGATCCCGACGAAATAATAAAGAAGTACGGCGCCGATACCGCCCGGCTATTTATACTGTTCGCCTCGCCGCCGGACAAGAGCCTGGACTGGTCCGACAAGGGAGTTGAGGGCGCAAACCGCTTTTTGAACAGGGTTTATAGGATGGTAGATGAGAGCGCCTCGGAACTTAGGTCGGCAAAACGCGCGGCGGTGAGCATGGACTCCCTGCCCGCTGGTCCAGGGAAGGATCTCAAACGGCTGATTCATTCGACTATCGACAGGGTGACGAAGGATATAAAGGACGAGAGGCAGTTCAACACGGCTGTCGCGAGGCTGATGGAGCTCTATAATGGACTGACTGTCTTTAACCCCGGCAACGAGATCGAATGGTCGCTCTTTCGTGAAGGAGTGGAATCGCTGCTGCTCTGCCTGTCTCCGTTCTGTCCGCATATATGCGAGGAGCTCTGGGAGGCCATGGGCAACGACGATTATCTCGCGACCGCGCGCTGGCCCAGCGTCGATACAGAAGCTCTCAAGGCCGACCGTGTTACCGTGGTGCTTCAGATCAACGGTAAACTGCGTGAACAGTATGAGGTGGAACCTGGCTTGAGCAAGGAGGAGCTGACGAAGAGGATAATGGACCAGCCATCCGCGAAGAGCAGAGTTGGCGGCAAGGAGATAGTGAAGGTCATAGCGGTTCCCGACAGACTCGTAAATATAGTCCTGAGGGGATAGCGCGTGGAACCGCTAACTGTTCTGTTGGAGAGTGTAGAGCCGGCGTTCTTTCGTAACGAATGGGGGACGGCGTCATGCCTCACCTGCATCTTCTGATCGCCTCCGGCACGGCGCGGAAACGCCTTATGGACTCCACGGTCAGCGACTTGGCCAAGGCTGGGTACGGCGATCTCCGCCGACAGGATGGCGGCGACTGGCATTCCCTAATGACGGACAACATGGGAGCTGGCCTCTTCGACGAGCGCGGCGTGATCATAGTGGATGACGCCGCGAAGCTCGGCCCGTTTCCGAACGGCCTAGCCCCTCTTATCTCCCCTCCTCCGCCGGACTCCCCCAACGTCATTATCCTGATGTGCGATACAGAGACTTCGGCGCTAATCCCAAAGGCTTATATAGGCAGGTGCACAGTCTCAAAGGCCGCTGAACTCTCGCCGTGGTCTAAAGAAAGGGACAGTATGATAACGGAGAGCGCAAAGAGAAACGGCGTCTCCGTCAGGCGCGATGCAATCACGCTGCTGAAGGAGCTTTACGAGGACAGCGGAGAGATGGCGAGCGAGGCGGAGAAGTTGTCCCTGTTTTGCGGGATGAGCGGGCGAGGGGAGATCACCGTCTCTGACGTTCAGAGTTTGTGTATGTCGGACGGAAGCCGAAGTACGCTGAAACTGCTGGATGGAATCTGCCGCGGTTCGCGAACGGACGTGCTGCGGGCGCTCGACACACTCTCCCGAAGCTCCGAACTGCTTCCGCTTCTGTCAGCCCTCCATAACAGAATCCGTATCGCGTTCTACATGGCTGCTTTTCCGAATGAAGGAGGGGCGTTCGTAAGAGCTCTCGGAGTAAAGGATTACGCAACGAAGATGGCCGGGACAGCGGCGAGGATTTACGGTAAAGATAACCTCATGAACTTCGTGACCGGGCTTATCAAGATCAATTACAACGAAAAGAGCGGTTTGGGCGCGTCCTGGAGGGACCTGAGCCTGCTTGCGATAAACCTGCTCTCCAATGCCAGATGAGCGCGCCCGCGTAAGCGATCTTTAACCCTCCGCCGCTGTCTCCGCCGGAGTTATCTTCAATGCCATCCTGGACTTTCTCCGCGCGGCTGTGTTTCTGTGAATGACTCCCTTTACGACCGCTTTATCGAGCACGCTCTGCGCCTCGGCCAGGCGCTTTGCGGCAAGTTCGGAATCTCCGCCGGCCACCGCCGACAGGAAGTTCTTTTGTGCCGTCTTGCAGCGCGTCTTCCAGTAACGATTGTAGATCCTGTTCTTTTCGGCTATCAATACGCGTTTCGCCGCGGATTTTTTGTTGGGCACCTCGTCTGCCTCCTCATTTAAGAAAGTGTATCATCAAAATAGCGATTAAAGTATACAAACAACCGCTTGAACCTGAGCCTCGGAAGTGATATGAGACAACTCCAAAAACGAGAGCCATAATATCACACCAATGGGCCTTAACGCAAGGCCGCAAACGTCCGATATTGAATATGAGCGTTTTTTATATGTGCTCACAGCGACATGTGATGGAGGAATGTTTCAAAATGACGAACCGAAAATTTTCAGACCGCAAACGCTTGCGCTTACTCTCCGCAATAGTGTTTTTGACTGTTCTCCCCGTCATCCTCGTCGGCGCGCGCGCCGCTTGCGCTATAGTCGCCGAGCGGGGGGAGAGGTTCAATCTATACCTTGTGACTCCGATTCAGAACAACAGCGTGGCCAAGGTCTGGGGGAGCAGATACTACCCTGGGGACGTCCTTCCGGAGAAGATGGAGGATTATTTCCTCCGCAGGCTCAGGCAGATCCCGAGGCTTGATCCCATCGTGATAGCCGGAGTGGAACCGGAATACTGGACCGCGTCGTGGTTTGACATGAGGGATGTAGTCGTGAAGATAAGCCTTGAGGAGTTCTATTACCGCAAGAAGGACACCCTGGGCTCGAAGGTGCGATGGGATGTGGCGCTTCACATGTATATATACGATGCCCCGTCGAGACGGATAATATACGATTCCGTAATAGAACGCCGCGACGACAGGTTTTATGTGCTCTACACCGATATGCTTGAGACGAAGCCCATATACTGGGACGAGTTCAAGAATACCCCATACTGGTCCGCGATACGTCACGCCCTGGACGACGCGTTCGAAGAGCTGGCGGAGGGCTACAACGGCTACAGAATAGTCGGCCAGATCGTCGCGAAGGCCGAGAGAGTGGACGGATCGCTCTCCGTCTCCGCCAAAAAACAGGACAAGCTGTATCACATCAACCTGGGCAGGGAGGACAGCGTGAAGGTTGGCGACATCTTCGCGGTCACTAGGTCTTCCTCGGTTAGGACGATAGCTCCCGAGACACCGGAGATGCACTTCCCGCAGATCGTGGGGAGGGTGCGCGTCGTATTAGTGAAGGGGCTGGATGCGGTTGTTGAAGTGATAAAAGAATCAAGCCGAGGCCCCATACAACTTGGAGATTCAGTGTCCGCGCCTCTCTACGGTGGACGTGACGGAGTTCCCGCCTATCGCGGGCGAGACGGCGGATTTTAAGTCGGTGTGGCTAGTTCATCTCGCTTCAATGCAAAAATTACTCGCTCAATACTTTCGTCTTTAAAATGGAGGTTAGGATATGAGAGATAGATTATCGAGGGTTTTGATAAAAGCCGTGTTGTCCTCCGTGGTTTTGGTTCTCATCTCTTTGGCGGTTATGGCGGTGCTGCCGGGAACACTTTACGCGGACAGAAAATCCCCTCCGGATGAATCGGTTCGTCCTACGGCAAGTCAGGAGGAGGAGGCGGCAAAGAAAAAGCAGGCTGAGGCCGCCAGGAAGGTTCGCGTGAGACGTGATGCTGTTGAGGCGGAGGCAAGGAAAAACGCCGCAGCGGAAGCCGCAAGGAAGGCCGCGGCGGCAAAGGAGAAGGCGGAGCGTGATGCGGAGGACGCGCAGAGGGCGGCCAGCGAGGATATGATAAACCGCACGCTGTTCGTCGGCCGTAACCTGGTGGAAAACGGGCGCTACCGAAGCGCCGTGGTCGTTATGCGCGCATTCCTTGACGAGCACCCTGATTTTGCCGACGCATGGTATCTGCTTTCACGTGCTCATCACGCGCTCGGCGATTATGACAGAGCCCAGATCGCCGCTAATATAGCGCTGGATATAGATCCGTACTACCCCGACCTCGTAAAGACTCCCAATGGTCTCCAGCCCGTGCCGATTCTGACCAAACAACAGAGGAAGGAACCTCGTCCGTCCATGTCGGTCCTTCCCATCAAGCAGCCCTTGCCGGCGAATCTGCTTCTCGAACCGGTGGTGATCTCGTTCCCCATACTCGTCGAATCGGAGGCCCCGCCAGGCGAAGGATATGCCGACTCCAGATTTGAGCCGGAGGGGAGCGATCCGCTCACCGGGGCATATCTGCAATACGCCCCATTGATCCCGGACCCGCTGGGGGCGACTGTCAGTTGGATGCAGAGCGAGAGATTCAACGAGATATCCCGCTGGCGTTTCAGGGTTGACAGGATGGGCATACTTACGTATCCGAGAGTTCCGATAGCGTGGAAGGGTTCCCGTCCTTACGAGATTTATTTCTGGACCGGGGAGGAGTGGGCCAGGGTCAGGAGAAAGGGAACGCGCAGGGCGGCGTATGACTACACTCTGTACATCGCGTTGCCAAGCATAGAAGAGGTGCTGACCGACAGGGGTTTCCAGTGGTACGAGCCGGATACTCCGTCACTTGCCGCAAGCGCGTCCCTGATGAGGTATAAATGGGTGGGCGACGTCGACCTCATCGACGCGGAGATAAGGGTGGAAAAGCGGACCGGAGAGAGAGCCAGACCGAGGTCGGTGTATGTGGATACCGAGTGACGCCACATCTGAAATCAGGGCATAAGGCTAAAAAATGCTGAAGTGATTCTTATGGTACTCGGCGCGGACGTTGATTTCCCGTTCGGACGCGGGTTAACGCGAAAAGACCTGTCTCTGTCTTCATCACTCGTTGCGTACCATGGACATATTGAACATACTAGTTTAAGATGTGAGCATATTGGGGCTGCAATCAAGGAGGAGAGCAGATGAAAATGTTAAGAAAAATAGTTATTGCGTTGTTGTTTTGTGTATTGTTGTGCGGCGGGATTGCCGCAGCGGCGGTAATCGCGTTGGAGAGAGACTATGAGGTAACGGTCAGCGAAGCGCCCGTTACACATGAGGTTATATCTCCGACGAGCACCAGATGGGTTGTTAAGCGCGGAGGCAGATTGATTCCAATATCAGCTTCCAGAGCTAAGTATTTCAGGGTGTCCTCGTATCATTCTACTCCATTCCCGGCTAACGTCATCAATTACGTTCAAACGACGGCAGGCGCCGTGTATTTACCGTATCAACCCGTGATGGATATGAACGGATCCGGATACGCGCCGATGTACATTCCGGCCCCTGGTTCGAATTTCATGCCCGGTCTGGTGAATCCGCCTGTATACGCGCCGCCGGCGCAGGGTAACGGCAGTGTGCCGATGTACATTCCGGCCCCTCAGTCCGACTTGGAACCCGGATCTATGGGCTATGCGCCGGAGCTTGAAAATCCACTGCCAATGAACAGATACTACCCACCGTCCGTCCGATCGGAGTGAGAAAATGTGAAAAATCGAGTATTGCGCAAGATTTTTGTAGTGTTGTTTTTTTGTTCTCTTGCAGGGCAGGTTGACGCGCAGACCAGATGGGTCAGGTTGGTTGCGGGCGGATTGGTGAATGAAGGGCGAGTTTCCGCTATCGCGGCTGACACATACGTGATTGATATAGGTATTTCGAGAGGCGCGCGCGTTGGCGATTATTATCTCGTCCACTATGATGGCGGGGGCGCTTACGATGCAAACGGGGTGCTGCTGGGTATTTATAAGGCGCCCGTAGCGGTGCTCAAGGTGAGCAGTGTGGCGACGTCTGAGAGTTTTTGCGAGGTGGCTGCTCCAAGCAAAGGTTGGGTTATACAGCAGGGCGACAGGGTGGTGTCGATATCCCGGCTCGACGCGGACAACCTTAGATTCGCGACCTTCCGCCAAACGCCGGGCAAGCCGCGTCTTCCTGGTTATCTTGGAAGATGGGTTCGCACGTCGGTCGGAAATAATTGGGCTCTGCCGGGTCTCCAGCAGGGCATGCCTTCGGCCGCGCCAGGTTTTTATTACATGGAGACGCCGATGCCGCCGCAAGCCCCAGCTCTGACACAGGTTCCGGCTCAGCCTCAGCCGCCGATGACGCGGGTTCAAATTCAGCCTGTGCCGACGCAGTCGTACCAGTCGCCGATTCCGACCGTTCCTCCGATGTATCAGCCATTTTCTCCATCGACGCCTGCTTTTGACGTGAATCAGATATCCGACGCGAGGCTGATTCGAACTTTTCCGCTGACTCAGGTTGAGATGTACGCGCTTGAGATACAGCATAGAGGAGCATGGAATCTGTACGCTAACAAGCGCTATCGCGAGGCGTTCAGCGCTTTTTGCAAGCAGTCCCTCGACTATGCCGGCAACTATTTATCCGCTTATTGGGCTGGAACCAGCGCGTTGAAACTGAACTATCCGCAGGCGGCGGTCTCGTGGTTCAACAGGGCGCTGGAGATCAACCCGTATTATCAACCGGCGATAAAGGCGTTGTCCGATATATTCAGCAGAATTACTTCCGCGAAATAAATAATGCGACCGCTCGTTTCATCACATCGTGCGGCCGCATTATCTTGCGAGTACTTATTGAATTATTCGGCTTCCTTTGCGCGTCCCTCGGTCGCGGGTTGAGGTATCGGCTTGTTTTCGAACGTCAAGGATTTGCCGTAGCGGCTTATCCCCGTTCCCGCAGGGATCAGGAGCCCTATTATAACGTTCTCCTTCAGTCCTTGAAGCTCGTCAACCTCTCCTCTCACCGCGGCGGCAGATAGGATCTGGGCTGTCTGCTGTAACGACGCGGCGGAGAGGAAGCTATCCGTCGCGAGAGCCGCCTTCGTCACACCGTGCACAACCGGACGGCACTCTGGAATCTCTCGAAGACGTCTTATAAAGGAGACTCTCTGAATCACCTGCTTGATCTCCGTGGGGGCGCTTGAGGCGCGCACGACAATATTCTCCGGGTCTGCCGGCACTATGGCGTCTATGAGGTTCTGGTCTATCTCCACGCCGGCCTCGGCAACAATGCGCCCCCTGCCGTCTAGTATATTCTCAAGCAGAACCCTGCCGCGAATGCGTTCGATCAGCACCTGCTGCAGGAGCTTTTCGTGAGTGAGGATCGTACCCTCGAGGTCTATCGCGACTATTGATCCCTCGACAAGGCCTCTCACGATTCCTCCATCCACCATCGCCGGGACCGACTCTATAGCGTTTCCATCTCTGCCGATGGCTTGTGACAACGGCTTGCAGAAGTAGTGGTCGATGAGGACGTGATGCATGGCGTCCTGCACGTTTATGTGCTCCACAGTTTTCCAGACCTTGATAGTTTTGACAAAACCATCTCTCAGGACCGTCATCACGCTCTTCGACAGCAAGCTGTCCTTGACGGCGATCTTCTCATCATCGACAATTATATCCTCAGCCAGATATCTGCTCTCCTCCATCGAGGCCAACGCGTCAGTGTCGCAGACCATCATGGCCCTCGGTCCCATCTCTACTATTTCGAGCAAGTCCGAGTTATCCAACGCGACGCCCGAGGATAATTTTACTCCAGCGCCAACCGGCAGATCCCCTATGAGGACCAGTCCTTCGAGCATATGCCTGAATGCCGCCTCCCCGATTATCACCCTCAGATTCTCGCCGGAGTCCTGAATGATGAGTTCGGATATCACCCGGCCGGGAGTGAGGATGTCGAGTATCGTACGCTCGGTTAGTTCGGTGCCGCGATACTTCTCCGAGAGGTCGCCGACTCCGTTCCCCTGAATGTCGACCAAAATCTTGCCGTCCAGGAAATCGACCGCCTCTGCCGTATACGCGGTATTGTCGATCCTTATGTTTTCGACCTCTCGGTTGAAGTCCTCCCGCCAGATCAGTTCTCCGGCAACAAAGACGCTGTCTCCCTCCTCAGCGACGCGAACCCTGTTGACAGGCGCCACCTTGCGAAGGATGGTCTCGATGTGTTTGTCGTTGATCGAGACGCCCTGCGTTCTGTAGACCTCCTGAATGCCATCCAGCAGATAGCGCTGAACTTCCTCCAACCCCTCTATCTCCAACAACTGCTGCGGATCTTTGTATCCCTCGGTCAGCTCCTGACCGACCCTCACTTCAGTTCCGACCTGGACATCCGTCTTCAAACTTTGAGCGGCCGGCACATTCCACGCCACCCTCTCCTCGTTTCCGTCCCTATCGGCTGTCTCGACGATAATCTTGCGCTTCCCCTCGGTCTCACGGATCTCGATTATCACGCCGTCACGATCAGCCAGCATAGCGACCTTCTTTGGCCGGCGAACCTCGAAGAGCTGCTCAATGCGGGGAAGTCCCTGAGTAATGTCCTCGCCGGTGAACTGGCGTACTCCTCCGGTGTGAAATGTCCTCATCGTGAGCTGTGTGCCCGGTTCGCCTATGGACTGAGCCGCCACGACGCCGACGGTCTCGCCGACCGCTATCTTCTTGCGCGTGGCAAGATCCCGTCCGTAACAGGTTCTGCATATTCCATGCCTCAGGCCGCATGTCAGCGGGCTCCTCACCCAAACTGATTTTACGCCCATCTCTTCAATATCCGACGCTTTTTTGGAGGAGATCTCTTCCCCCTTGTCCAGAAGCAGCGCCCCTGTCTCAGGATGATACGTGTCGTTCAACACGATCCTGCCGGTCAGTCGCTCGGAGAGGGATATTATCGTCTTACCCTCGGCTTCGAGCGAACGGACTTCGATGCCCTGATCCGTGCCGCAGTCATCATCGGTGATGATCAAATCCTGCGCGACATCGACGAGCCTTCTGGTGAGGTAACCGGACTTCGCCGTTCGCAGTGCCGTATCCGCGAGGCCTTTGCGGGCTCCGTGCGTCGATATGAAGTACTCCAGCATATTTAGTCCCTCTCGGAAATTGGCGACTATAGGGTAGTCTATGATACGGCCTGACGGGTCCGCCATGAGGCCGCGGATTCCAGCCATCTGGGCCACCTGCCCCCTCGTGCCGCGCGCTCCGGAGTCCACCATCATCCGCAGAGGGTTCGAATTGTGCATGTGATCCATTATACTATCGGCAATCCTCCGCCCGGCGTTCGACCAGATGAAGTCCTTCTCCCTCATGTATTCCTCATCGTCGAGAAGCCCCATCTCATGCTGTTCCGACAGGTCAGACTCCTTCAACATGGAGTAGTCAACTATCTCTTTCTTCTCCTCGGGCACAGTGATGTCTCCTATGCCCAGGCTGATTCCGCTCCGCGTTGACCACCTGTACCCGAGGACTTTGATGGAGTCAAGCATATTCACCATCGCGTGCTGTCCTATGCGATCGAATGTATCGTCCAGAAGAGAGCTTAAGTCCTTCTTTGTTATGGAGCGGTTTATGAAGCGGAGTTCCTCGGGCAGCGACTGGTTGAAGATGACTCGCCCGGGCGACGTCTCAAGATATCCCTTCTCGTCGATATCCTTATCTGATAGGTTTGACTCCCACTCCGGCTGAACTTTTATCTTTATTCTTGAATTTACATGCACAAGATCGTGATCAAGCGCTGAAACCACGCCGTCCATGTCCTTGAAGCGCGTGCCCTCGCCGGTCATGCCATCCCACATGCTTGTAAGATAGTAGATCCCCAGGAGCATATCCTGAGTCGGAGTCACAACGGACTTGCCGCTTGCTGGAGAGAGCAGGTTGTTTGACGAGAGCATCAGAATACGAGCCTCTGTCTGAGCCTCTATCGACAGGGGTACGTGGACGGCCATCTGGTCGCCGTCGAAGTCGGCGTTGAAGGCGGTGCACACGAGCGGGTGCAGGCGGATCGCCTTGCCCTCGATCAGGACCGGTTCGAACGCCTGTATTCCAAGCCTGTGCAGCGTAGGAGCCCGGTTCAGCATGACGGGGTGATCCTTGATTATGCCCTCCAGAATCGCCCAGACCTCATCCTTCCCTCGCTCAATATGTCTGCGAGCACTCTTGACGTTCGGGGCCATGCCGTTTTCCACGAGCTTGTTCATCACGAAAGGCTTGAATAACTCAAGCGCCATCTGCTTCGGGAGTCCGCACTGGTATATCTTCAAGCTCGGCCCGATGACGATGACGGAGCGCCCTGAATAGTCAACGCGCTTACCGAGGAGGTTCTGGCGGAATCTCCCCTTCTTTCCGCGAAGGAGATCCGTGAGGCTCTTCAGCGGCCTATTTCCAGCCCCAAGAACAGCCTTGCCTCTCCTGCCGTTGTCAATGAGGGCATCGACGGACTCCTGGAGCATCCTCTTTTCGTTGCGGATGATTATGTCAGGAGCTCTCAACTCCTGAAGCTTCTTGAGCCTGTTGTTGCGGTTTATAACCCTGCGGTAGAGATCGTTCAAATCGCTGGTCGCAAACCTTCCGCCATCGAGCTGTACCATGGGCCTCAAGTCCGGGGGGATCACCGGTAGAACGGAGAGCACCATCCACTCCGGCCGGGACTCACTCTTGCGGAAGTCCTCGGCGATCTGCAGACGCTTTACAAGTTTGCGCTTCTTTTGTCCGGATGACTCCGATATCTCCTCCCGCAGAGTGCTCACGAGATCGGCCAGGTCCACCTTCTGCAGCAGCGAGAATACGCCCTCCGCGCCAATGCCTCCAGTGAACGTTTTATCATACGCCGCGCAGAGCTTCTCTTCGCGTTCGAGTATTATGTCTGACCTCGCGTAAGGCGAATCTCCTCCGTCTATCACAATAGAGCACGGGTCCTCTATGATTTCGGTCTCAGGCAGAAAGGAAAATCGCCCAGGGTATTTCTGATGGTACAACTTGTTTTCGCTCTCGGATATGATGTCACCCTTCCCAAACGGAAGATGGACGACCGTTGTCACGAAGAACGCCTCCTGGTTCTGAAGGTTCACAGGGACGAATTCCGCGTCCGGCATGAGTTCCGCCATCCTGCCTAGTTGAGATTCCGGGAACATCTCTCCGGACTCATCCTCATCCTGCCTCGCGACACGATATGCCCGCTCGACCTGAAACAGCGCGTCTCCGAAATCATCCCGTATCCTCTTTACCTGAGACGCGCTTATTACGTCGCCTACGTCGGCTGGCACATCGTCTACCTTAATTATCCGGAAGGCCTCCTCGGCCTTGAACTTAGGGTCGTAGTGACGATGAATACGTTCCTCGCCGGCCGTTACAAGATCCCCGCGCCGGACCAGGTCAGGACGCTTTCCATCCGAAACGACCTTGTATTTTTTCTCGCTCCTTCTCGTCGGCGCAAAGTAAACGACCTTTTCGAGGTCCTTCGTAGATGTTCCAAGGAGAAGGCTCAGACGGCTGGGAATTCCTCTGAGGTACCAGATGTGGACCACAGGCGCGGCCAATTCTATGTGACCCATTCGCTCGCGCCTGACCCTGTTATCCGTCACCTCGACCCCGCAGCGGTCGCAGACCACGCCCCTAAACTTGGGACCGCTGCGCTTGTACTTCCCGCACGCGCATTCGAAGCTCCTGGTGGGACCGAATATACGCTCGCAAAACAGTCCGTCCTTTTCTGGACGGAGAGTTCTGTAATTTATTGTCTCGGGTTTTTTAACCTCGCCGCTCGAACGTTCACGAACCCTCTCCGGGGAGGAGAGCTTCATCCGAACTCCGGCAATATGCCGCGCTTCAGCCATTACCCATCATCCTCCATAAGTTTGTCATCCCTGTCCAGCAACGGTACATCCGGCGTGCTCGACGTGAAGAACTCGTTGCTCTTCTTCTTCATGTCCGAATCTAACGGAGAGGAGTCAAGCGCGCTCTCCTCCGAAGATCTGCTGAATATGACGGGCTTGTTGTTAGAATCCAGGAAGTCATCGCTGTCTCTGTCTACAATGGCGTCAGGACGGAGGGATGTCGCCCGATGCCCTCTCTCGTCCTCTTCGCTCATTACGAGTTCGCCGAAACTTCCGTCGCTGTATTTTATCTCGACGTCGAGGCCAAGGCCGTGAAGCTCTTTTATCAATACTCTGAAGCTCTCCGGAACGCCTGGTTTGATCAGATTCTGTCCTTTGACTATCCTCTCATAAGTGCGCAGCCGGCCGTGTATGTCGTCGCTCTTCACGGTGAGCATCTCCTGGAGCATGTGAGCCGCGCCATAGCCCTCAAGCGCCCATACCTCCATTTCGCCGAAACGCTGCCCTCCGAACTGCGTCTTGCCGCCAAGCGGCTGTTGGGTTATGAGGCTGTACGGACCGATGGAACGCGCGTGAATCTTGTCGTCCACCAGATGTATCAGCTTCAGCATATACATGACCCCCACCGTGACCTTGCCATCCATCGGAAGCCCCGTCCTGCCGTCATAAAGCGTGATCTTGCAGTCGGAGGTGAGTTCCGGATACTTCGTCTCGCGAACCGTGTCCAGGTGGGAGAGTATCTCTCTTTCGTTCGCGGCGAGGAATACCGGTGTGGATACAAGCCACCCGTTATGATACGCTACGAAACCCGTTATCGTCTCCAGAACTTGCCCTAGGTTCATTCTCGACGGGACGCCAAGCGGATTTAAGACCACGTCAACGGGAGTGCCATCCGAAAGATAAGGCATATCCTCCTCTGGCAGAATTCTCGACACGACGCCCTTGTTCCCGTGACGCCCCGCCATCTTGTCACCTTCGGTGATCTTTCGGAACTGAGCGACGTAAACCTTTATCACCTCGTTCACTCCCGCGCTCATATCCTCGCTGTTCTCTTCCCTCGTAAGGCGCTTGACGGTCACAACCTTGCCGCCCTCTCCATGCGGGACGCGAAGACTCGTGTCACGCACCTCGCGCGCCTTCTCTCCGAATATAGCCCGAAGCAGCTTCTCCTCGGGAGTCTGGTCCGATTCACCCTTAGGCGTCACCTTGCCGACGAGTATATCGCCAGCGTGCGCTTCCGCTCCAACTCGGATTATGCCGTCCTCGTCTAGGTTCTTCAGCGCGTCCTCGCTCATATTCGGGATGTCCCTGGTTATCTCCTCAGGGCCCAGCTTGGTCTCCCTGGCCTCGACCTCATACTCCTCGATGTGAACGGATGTGTAGAAGTCCTCCTTTACCAGCCTCTGGCTGAGGAGTATGGCGTCCTCAAAGTTGTAGCCCTCCCACGAGACAAAGGCAACGAGCACATTCCTTCCCAGCGCCAGCTCCCCGCCGTCGCACGACTGACCGTCCGCTATGATCTGACCGGCGCTGACCCTGTCTCCGCTGTCCACTATCGGCCTCTGATGTATTATGGTGCCCTGGTTCGACCTGCGGAACTTGATCAGCTTGTATTGATTCAGGTGATTGTCGTCGCTGGTCACCTCTATTCGGTTCGAATCGAGATACGTCACTACTCCCGAGCGTTCTGAAATAACGCAGGAGCCCGAGTCCTTCGCTATCCTGTGCTCTATCCCCGTGCCGACGAGCGGCGCCTCCGCCCGCACCAGCGGAACCGCCTGGCGTTGCATATTGGAGCCCATAAGCGCTCTGTTCGCGTCGTCGTGTTCGAGAAACGGTATCAACGCCGTTGACACGGATACGATCTGCTTTGGGGAGATGTCCAGAAAATCAACCTCGCTCGGCGCTATCTCCCTGATGTCGCTCCTGTAACGGACATGTATCGTATTTCCGATGATGCGTCCGTCTTCATCCATTGGGGTGTCCGCCCTGCAGACGTAGTATTGGTCTTCCTCGTCGGCGGAGAGATATATCACATCGTCTGTCGCGACGCCATCCACGACGCGGCGAACCGGGCGCACGAGAAATCCGTAGTCGTTTATCCTGGCATACGTCGCTAGCGACGTTACGAGACCTATGTTAGGACCTTCCGGAGTCTCTATGGGACAGACTCGTCCATAGTGCGTATAATGGACATCCCTTGCCTCGAATCCGGCCCTCTCCCGCGAAAGCCCGCCTGGGCCAAGGGCCGACAGCCTGCGCCTATGGGTGAGTTCCGCGAGGGGATTTGTCTGATCCATAAACTGCGAGAGCTGTCCGGACCCGAAGAACTCGCGCAACACCGCGGAAACTGGGCGTACGTTTATGAGATCCTTTGCCATGGAGGTCGCGAGGTCGGGAATTGTTGTCATCCTCTCCTTGGCAATCCTTTCGAGGCGGAGCAGGCCTATGCGAACCTGGTTCTGCAACAGCTCGCCCACCGCGCGCACGCGCCTGTTCCCGAGATGATCGATGTCATCTTCCCCGTCGTAGGCCTCATCGTTCTTGAGCTTGAGGAGCTCAAGGGAGATTGCCACAATGTCAGTTGAGGTAAGGAGACGTTCTTCTATCGGCAGGTCCACTCCGATGCGCCTGTTGACCTTGTAGCGCCCGACACGTCCAAGGCTGTATCTCCTCGCGTCGGTAAAAATGCTGTGAACATACTCTCTCGCGTTTTCCATACGCGCCGGTTCATTAGGCCGCAGGCGCTTGAAGAGCTCCATTATCGCCTCGTCGCTGCTCGCGACTTTGTCCTTATCAATGGTAATGGTCGTGGCTATGACAGGGTCGATGTCCCACACCCAGAATTTTGTCCTGCCTTGATTCCACAGCGTCTCGAGGTGTTCCTTCGAGAGCCGTTCGTTCTTCTTTACGAGTTCCGTTCCATCGTCGGCTACTATCGCCTCCGCCAGGAGCATTCCCTTTACGTCGTCCTCGGTGATGTCAATCAGCTTTTCGGAGGCTCCGAAAAGCTTCAGGACCTCCTCGTCAGAGTTGATGCCAAATGCCTTGATAAGCATTGTTACTGGAATCTTCTTCCTGCTGTCCACCTTGACTGATATAGGTTCCACCTTTAACGGTGGTTCGCCCTTTGGCAGATCGAACTCCATCCACGCGCCGCGGTCTGGTATAACCTTAGCGGAAAAGATCTCCTGTCCTGGCGTCCTGTCGGCGCTGAAATACACGCCGGCCGAACGAGCGAGCTGATTGACGACCACTCGCTCCGTCCCGTTGATAATAAATGTCCCGCGCGCTGTCATTATCGGGAAATCGCCCAGGTATATCTCCTCTTCCTTTATCTCCCCCGTCTTTACGTTGCGAAGCCGTATCGTTGCCCGAACGGGCCGAGACCATGTCAAATCCCTGCTCCTGGCTTCGTCGAGGCTTACCGTCTCAGGTTCAACCCTGTAACTTACAAACTCCAGCGAGAATGAACCGTCATAGCTCTCTATGGGAAATATCTCCAGAAAGAGTTCCTGTAAACCCTGTTTTTCCCGCATCATCGGGTCTATATCTTTTTGAAAGAACCAATCATGAGAGTTTTTCTGAACTTCAACCAAATCTGGAAGAGGCAAGAGATCCTTTTCCGTGCCGAAAATCCTACGTTCCCGCGCTTTCTCCGAAGGGGCTGTTGCCAGCATGGGGAGAACGACCTCCCTGATAATATATTCTGCACGATACGTGCAACTGTAAATGATATTGGCAAGAAGTAATTTTGTCAAACATATTTTACGCAACATATTTTACGCTCCTGTTTTACGCTCCTGTTTTTACGCTCCTGTCACTCGTCTGTGATAATGTCCTCCCATAAGTCGTCTGAGAAAATGTCCGGATGAGACAGGAGAGAGTGACATTGATCCAGAACGAATTAAAGCGCGTGAAGGTATTAGAGCGTCTGTTCGGCGGAAGCATGAGCAGCGCACAAGCAGCGGTCCAAGACGCCCTGCCCAACTCAACAGGCGTGACGGAGATAAGCGGCGGCTCCATGCGGCTACATCGTCTTTTTACAGGGTGTCGGATCCCTCCAAGAGCAACGGAGTATACCTCCTGGACATGACCAACGGCTCAGTCGGGTACAGGAACGGTTTCACCTCCGGAGGAACGCCGATAAAGATAGAGCGCGTGACAGCCATCGCAGATGACGAGCTGCTTTTGCTATGGCACGACTTCTACGATGAGGACGCGGAGTATGAAGGCTGGCTGCCGTCTGAAAACAGCATGTCTGGCAGCGAGACGTATATTGATAGAAATATTTGCAAATGCCAACTTTTCAAGAGGTCATATATTTAAGTATATGCACATATCCCAAAAATGATATATTAGATAAATAGGTAGATTTATTGAGAAAAATCAGTTGCGCTTTCTTGATATTTTGTTATGATTTATTCGTAGTGATTGCAAGTTCAAATCTGGGCATTGAGGATTTTCCACATGTCTACGCTTCTCGGCCTGCCGCCCTCCAGCGCTGCCGGAATTAGTGGTTCAATCCGATAAAATATGCTCTAAGGCTTGATTATTTTTTATGAGTATCAGGTTGTTTCAGTTACTGCCCTGGGTAATGTCTAATATCCTGTCGGGCTCTTGTTATTTGCGATTGTTCGGCAACCCGGCATCATTATTCTGAGACAACCTGATACTCAGATTATTTTTTGCAAGGTTTGCTTCCAGCAAGGCATGACAGTGAAGTGGTAAAAAATATGTCACAGGA